>NZ_JAKJSE010000024.1:0-118907 GCF_050336585.1 Enterovibrio makurazakiensis | reverse complement strand
GGAGAGAAAATGATGGATTCAGGTTCAACCGATTCAGAGCGTGCCAAAGCTAGCGCTAACCGAGCCGCTTTATCTGCCATCATTTGAATGGGATAACGCACCGTGGTGAGGCGAGGGTGAATGTAGCGAGCAATTAAACCATCATCAAATCCCATCATGGAGACTTGCTCAGGCACTTTGATGCCATGCTCATCCAACACAGATAGCGCACCAGAAGCCATGTAATCGTTGTACGCGACTACGCCCGTTATCTCCAAAGACTGGGCTAGAAGGCGGGTCATGGCGACTTCGCCACCTTCGCTGTTTGGCTCGTTATATTCGATGTACTCGTTGTGTTCGACATCGTTGCTTGAGAGCGAAACATCGTGGTCGCTCAATGCTGCGAGATAGCCAGAAACGCGATCGGACGCATCTTCGATATCATGTGAAGAGGCAATGCACGCGATCTTGGTATGACCCTGTTGGATGAGGTACTCCGTTGCCAGATAAGCCCCTTTGCGATTATCCAGCGAAATACATCGTTCGGCTAATTGTGGAATGTGTCGGTTGATGATCACCATTCCTTTCACTTCTTGCGCATAGCCGATCAATTCTTCATCGGATAAGCCCTTTGAGTGGATAACTAACGCCTCGCAACGGTTGTTGATGAGTAGTTCAATGGCGTTGCGCTCTTCTTCCGCTCGGTGATAGCCATTGCTAATCAATAGATGCTTGCCGTGTTCATGGGCAACGTTGTCCACAGCTTTCACTAAGGTGCCAAAAAAGGGGTCTGATACATCACCCACCAATACGCCAACTGTGTTGGTACTTTGACTGACCAGTGCTCGTGCTGCTGCGTTTGGACGATAGCCGAGTTTACTCATCGCGTTGTTGACGGCGTTAATCGATGATTCGCTCGTTTTTGGCGATTTGTTTATCACTCGAGAAACCGTCGCGACAGAGACGCCTGCCTCCCTTGCTACATCCTTGATCGTTGCCATTTGTCACCTCATATTTCGTTGACGTCATTAAACACGGTTCGATTCACTGACGCAATTGAGGGGCGAGTTTCATTGCAGCGTATGTGATGCTCACTGGCTGCTTAATGAATATTGAGTAAAAGTGAAGGTGAAGATGGCAAGTGATTGGAAGAACCGCAATACAGTGTTTATGCGCACCTATCGCAGACGCATTAAAGTTTGTTCTGTTGAATAAGCGTACTGAGCCTAAGCACCAAATCTGCCACGTTGCTGGCTTCGAATTTTTTCATCATATTGCCGCGATGAACTTCAATGGTTCGCAAAGACACACACAGTGTTTTCGCCATTTGTTGATTGGTTTGGCCTTTAAGCACTTCTTTCAACACTTCTTTCTCACGTTCGGTGAGGCTGGCGTATTTCTTCTCGACGCAAGCATGGCCTTGGCGTTGATAGGAGTGAACCAGTGCTTTGTCTATGGCCCTCGCTAGCTTGTCACCGTCAACTGGCTTTTGAAAGAAATCGATCGCGCCGTCTTTGAGCGCGTCAACGGCCATGGGTATGTCACCGTGGCCTGTTAGAAAGATAATCGACAATGGGCTTTTGGCTTCAATCAGCAAAGACTGTAGCTCTTGTCCGCGCATTTCTGGCATTCGGCTATCAAGCACGATACATCCGGGGTGTTGAACATCTACGCGTGCAAGAAAGTCTGGGCCTGAACCAAAGTCCTGAATGATAAAACCATAGGTTTCGAGCATGAATACCAACGATTCTCTTACCGCGTCTTCGTCGTCAACCACATAGACAGGCCCAGTATTGTTCATCATTATTTTTGTTCTCTTTTAATGGGAATGATCACTGTGACTTCACAGCCTTTAGGACGAGCAGGCTGGATAATAAAGTGACCGTGGTGCGTATCAATCACGTCGCGACAAATGGCCAGCCCTAGGCCAAGACCGTCTTGTTTAGTGGTAAAGAATGGCTCTTTGAGGGTTTCCTCATTGGCCTCTAATCCAATGCCATTGTCTGCAACACGAATAACAATGTCATTCTCGCCATACAAGAGTTCAACACTGACACCCGGCGAAGTATCCCATTCCAGATTGGCTAAACAGGCTTCTTTAGCGTTGCGCAGTAAATTGAGCATCACTTGTTGCATGCCAATGTAATCAAACTCCCCTTGTATTGGCGTGCCTTCTTCGGAGAATTTCAAATCTATTTTCAGTGCTTGGAAATCAAACTCGATAAGCTCCAATGACTCTTTAATGAAGGCGGCTGGGTCACAGATAACACGCTCACTCGGGGTGCGTTTGATAAGGCTTCGTAGGCGTTGAACGATATCGCCAGCCACGCCCACTTGCTGATGGATCTTGCCTAAAAACGGTGCAAGTTCTTCGGCAGTCATGCCCTGATCCAGACGTCGTTGAATGCCTTCGGAATAGTTTTTTATCGTGCTCAATGGCTGATTGATTTCGTGAGCGATGCTGCTGCCTAGTTCCCCAACAATCATGGTGCGTTGAGCATGTTCCAGCATGGTGTTTTTTTCTTTGAGATCAAACAGTGTGCGCTCTAAGTCTTTCTTACTGCGGTTGAAGTGATATTCGAGCCAGAAGTGATAGACGTTGAGAATGATGAGAAAGAGCACAATCCCAAAAGTAATCAGTTGGTTTTTCGTCAGCCATTTGAACAAACCTTCTTGCCAGCTTGCTTGCAAGGGGTGCATATCAAGGTGCTGAAACACTTTGTCTACGTGAACGGAGCTAGCGGGTAAGGTCCAGCCAATGTTTCCAGCCGCAGCGGCTGCTTTCGAATATTCCGGCAAAGACAACAAGGCTTGAGTGACTTTTTTGCCAATTTCGTTAGATGCACGTGTTGTTTTAGCGAGTGTCCAGTTGGGATACAAAGCGGTTGTGACGGCGCAAACGGAGTCATGTGGGTGCTTTTTTTCAAGCACGCGGAACTGGTCTCGTTGCAGCAAACCTTCTTTGACCATATTTTCCAATGTACAGGCTGGAACAATGGCCACATCAAGCGATTTGTCGAGTACGTCTAACAGTAACTTGTCGGTAGGTGGCCCAGTAAATTGGATGTTTCTAAAGAATGATCTACTGAAAAAATCGAGCTTATCTAGCTCATACCGTAAGGCAAGAAACCCGCCAAATGCCTTCTCAGAAACGGCAGCGATAGAGGCGCGTTCAATATCTTTTAAGGTTTGATACGGTGAATCGCTACGCACCACGACAACAGACGCGATGGAGTGTGTTGAATTGCTGCTATATGCCGTTTTTTGTGTTGCTAGCCAATTGAGCTGATATTGACGCGCAATTTTAGTGGCTTGTCCTGGGCTGGTGAGCAAAAAGTCTAGCTGATTGTGCCGAAACGCATCGTCGAGTTCGTCGAAGTCATACGTGTGTATCTCAAACGTTGTATTTGGGATTTGGGACTCAAGCCAATGCAGTGTTGGCTGCCATGATTTTTTCGCGTGGTCATCCCCGCGTAAAGCCAATACACCGACATCGTAGTGTTGTACAGCCCCGGCCGTAGCCGGACACGGACAAAAACAACAAATACCGATGATGATAAATAAAGCCGCCTTGACGCTAAATAGGGGCAACAGGCGTACGAAAAATCCAGACAAAAGTAGGTTCTACATAGGAGCGATATCGACTGGCGCGAATCATACCTGATTAAACCCCAATGTTTATGTTGTTTTAGATCAAATTACTGAAGATATTGTGGTTTACCACAATATCTTCCCCCCCATTAACAACGCACAATCCGTGCTACTGGCTCTTGGTAGCCAATAAAGGACTAATTGTGTGATGCTTTTCAACGTGTTGGCACTAAAAAACAATCATAAAGCCTGCATCGAAGTTTCATGCCTCCGATTTCATTCTGCTCAGTGATGGGCGAAAAATTTTAAACGTTTTTGGAAGTGATGTGATGAAGAAATCGACAGTAGCAATCGGGGTACTCGCAGCGGTAATGGCGGCAGGTTATGTTGGCTATACCTCTATGTTTGGTGCAAAAGCCGTTCAAGTGAGTGCTGATGTGCTGAACGAAAAGTTCAATGAGTATGCAAACCCTGAAGCGTTCATTTCTGCGCAAGATTTGAAAAGCATTATGGGCACGGGTGCTGATGTGGTTGTTATTGGTGCACTAAACCCAGTAAAACCTGACGCGCCAATCGAAGGTTCATTCTCTATGTGGCGTAATGATTACTCTGCCGCTGAAGGTGACTACGCGTTCGATGGCATGCGTAACTCTGTCGATGAAATGGAAGCAATTCTTAGCCAATACGGCGCAACCCCTTCTTCTACCATTGTTGTTTACGCGGCTAATTCTCATCACGATGCTGCACGCCTTTTCTGGCAAATCAAAAACCTTGGTCATGACGATGTTCGCTACCTAGATGGCGGCTTGAACGCATGGATTGGCGAAGGCTTCTCAACCGGTAGCGCAAACCCAACTGTAGCGGCAACCAACTACGTTGCTCCAGCTCCGCAAGAAGAAGTGAACGGCCTAGCGACGTTGGACATGGTGCTCGACGCTCAATCGTCTGAAGATTGGGTGATCCTTGATACCCGTGGTGCAAAAGAATTTGATGGTTCAACCACTGTTGGCGGCGCATTTGGTCCAGGCACTATTCCTGGCAGCGTTCACATTAACTGGACTCAAGCTCTTAACGAAGACAGCACGCTGAAATCAGCGGAAGAGCTGCAAGCGCTGTACGGCGACGTTATCAAAGGCAAAAAAGTTATCGCATATTGCCAGTCTGGTGTTCGTTCAGCACACACCCAAATGGTGCTGGAAGAAGTGCTAGGTGCAGAAGACATCTACAACTACGACGGCTCTTGGATTGAATACAGCTACGCCCACTACGAGCAAACACGCTCTGATGTAAAAGTACAAAACGGCAAAAGCTAATCATCCAAACCAGTTGCTTGGCTAATAAGCCAGTGGGTCAGTGTGTTGCTGACCCCTGCGTCATGTGACTGATAAAAAAGAATTCAACTTCTACTGGAAGCATAAAAATAATGAGCAATGTAATCTTTAGCCAAAAAATCTATGACGCGGCACAACGCGTAGTAGATGGCTGTATGGGCGATGCGGATCCTGCATGTCAAACAGCATGTCCTATGCACACTGATGTTAAGCAGTATGTGCGTCTGGCCGGTGAAGGTAAGTATCAAGAAGCACTTGATACCATTCGCGGTAAATTGTTCCTGCCACAAACACTGGGCCGCATTTGTGCGCACCCTTGTGAAGCGGCATGTCGTCGTAACACTGAATACGGTCAAGCGATCAGTGTTGCTGGCATCAAACGCTTTGTTGCCGAGAAAATGGATAACAAAGAAAACTGGGATTTTGCTGTTCTTAACCCAACGGGCAAGAAAATCGCAATCATAGGTGCTGGCCCTGCGGGTGCACAGGCTGCGATTGAACTTCGCCGTAAAGGTCACAGTGTCACAATTTTTGAAAAACTGAATGTGTATGGCGGCATGATGCGCGTCGGTATTCCTGAGTACCGTCTGCCACGCAACGTTATCGATTTCGAATATAGCTACCTAGATATGCTGGGCATTGAAACTAAATTCGGTGTGGAAATCGGCAAAGACATCACTTTCGCTGAATTGCGTGAAACCCATGATGCTGTGGTTCTGGCTCACGGTGCGCACGTTGGTTCTATCATTCCGCTTCCAGGCCACAAAGCAGAAGGCGTTTTCTCTGCGGTTGAATACCTGAAAGAAATATCTGAAACCCGCGCATTCCCACGTGCAGGTAAGCGTGTCATGGTCATCGGCGGCGGCGACGTAGCGATGGACTGTGCACGTTCTTCATGGCGCATCGGCGCAGATGAAGTGCACCAGTGTTCACTGGAAGGCATGGACAAACTGCCAGCAAGCCACGTTGAAATTGAAGAATCGCTGGAAGAAGGCGTGTCGTTCAATGCAGGTTGGGGCCCAATCTCTATCGAAGAGAAAGACGGCAAAGTGTTCTCGATCACTTTGAAGCGCGTTATTTCAATCTTGGATGAAAACGGCAACTTTGCTCCAAGCTATGCAGATGAAACACGCATTGTTGAAGTGGACACCGTGGTGTTTGCAACTGGTCAGGTTGTTGCTGACATCACTGATGGTGCGCTTGAGCAAACCCGTGGCGGTCGTTACGTGGTTGATAAGAACACCATGGCGACCTCGGTTGCAGGCGTTTACGTGGCAGGCGATGCATGCGGCGGTAACATCGTGATTGAAGCGATGGCGCTAGGTCGCAAAGCGGCAATGAGCATTGAGCGTCAATTCGCGGGCCGTCCTTTGGATGAAGGTCGTGATTTCCAAGACGAATACAGCTATGCCTCTCGTCTAGACATCCCTCTGCCAAAAGGCACGGTTGATGTTCCTCGTCTACATGGCGAATTACGTGATGCTGAAGAGCGTAAGCGCGACTTTGCTCAAGTTGATTTTGGATTTACCCAAGAACAAGTGAAACAAGAGTCTACTCGCTGTCTGCAATGTACTTGCAAACTGTGTATGAGTGAGTGCGTCATGATGAACGACTTCGGTGATTGTCCGAAGACCCTGTTCAATGACTTTGTGACCAAGAAAGAGATGGATCCACTGCTAGCTTACTCATGTAACGCTTGTGATCAGTGCACCATCGTGTGTCCGAAAGATTACCCAATGAAGGAAATCTTCCTGGGTGCTCGTGTTGATTTCGTTAACTCGAACAACGGTGAGTCTCCAATGAAAGGGCACAAAGCGATCAACATGCACCAGAAGCTTGGCTTCTCAAAACTCTTCACTATGGCTAAACGCGCGGTAACCACAAAATGACCAATAAAGTATTTATGCCAGGATGCAGCCTGCCATCCTACTCTCCAGAAGGCGTTGCCGCGATGGCTGCGCACCTGAAAAACGTATTCCCAGAGATGGGTGCGGTTCAAAAATGTTGTGGTAAGCCGACAGCGGCAATTGGTCAGGCTGACAAGTTTAAAGAGCGTTACGGCCAGCTTCAGGCTGACTTTGACATGCTACAAGCTGAAGAAGTGATCGTGGCGTGCCAAAGCTGCTACGGCATGATTAAAAAGTCAGGCGGTAAACAAAAGCCATTGTCGCTTTGGAAACTGTTGCCAACGATTGGTCTGCCAAAAGAGCTTGTTGGCAAAGCAAAAGACAGTGATGTGGTATTCACCATTCATGACTCTTGCTCAACGCGCTACGAGAAAGAACTGCAAGACGGTATCCGTTGGATCATGACTGAACTGGGCTACAAGATCGTTGAGCCTGAGTACACCCGTGAAAACACGCGCTGCTGTGGTTTTGGCGGCATGGTTGTGCCAGCAAACCCTGATATCGCGAACCGCGTTGTTCAACGCCGTGTTGACGAGTTCCAAAGTGACCACGTTGTTGTGTACTGCGCAGCATGCCGTGCATCCATGATGGGTGTGGGTCAAAACGCTTGGCACATTCTAGACCTGATGTTTGGTCCAGTGGTGATGAAAGACTCACCAGCGCCAGTGAACGTTTTGGCTAACCCGATGAAAGCATGGTTTAACCGTTACAAATCACGCTCTGCGCTGATTAAGTGCGTGTCACTGTAATCACCCATTACGTTTAATTTTTGGTCAAGTTAGCGTGTCACACCATCATGAACTTCCGGTTCCCCCGAGTGCGTTGATGGTGCTTACACGCTAACAGTTTGACCAAGTTCTTGCTCATGCAGCAAGACGTTATCGAATTCGTTTTTATCAGGTAACTCAAAATGAAATTTGTCAAAATTGGTTTGTTCGCTCTGGCAATCGCCGCGATTATATTCGTTGCAAAACAAACAGGTATTCTTGAAATCATCACTGATATTAAGAGCCTACAAGACTGGATCGCGGGCTTCGGAGCGCTAGGTTATGTTGTGTTTGTTGCAGCATTCGTTTTTGCATGTGTGTTCTTGCTGCCGGGCAGTGCGTTCACCATTGTTGCGGGCATCGTGTTTGGCCCTATCAAAGGCGGTGTTCTTGCGCTGTTCTCTGCAACCTTAGGCGCAGTTGTTGCCTTCGTTGTTGCGCGTTTCTTGCTTCGTAACACCATCATGAAGAAGTTTGGCGACAACCCAATATTTAAGAAGATCGATGACGGTGTAGCGCAAAACGGCACTAGCTTCTTGATCCTGACGCGTCTTGTTCCTGTGTTCCCATTCAGCCTGCAAAACTACGCTTACGGCCTAACCAGTTTGAACCTTGGCACTTACGCGCTGGTTTCTCTTGTTACTATGGCGCCGGGCGCGTTCATCTTCGCTTACATGGCGGGTGACATCGCAACGAACGGTGTGTCTGCAATGCTACTTGTTAAGTTTGCTGCTGCAGGTTTGGTGCTTTTCGGTATGTCTCTTATCCCGAAATACATTGCCAAGAAAAAAGGCATCAACATGGCAGATCTAGCGAAATAACTTGCGCTCTTTTCTGAAGTGAATATTGTGTCGTCCCTTGCTTCATGTAAGGGACGATTTTTGCGTTTTATGTCAGTCATACCCAAACACATTCGTGCTGAATAAGCAGCGTGAGGTTGCTTGGTTATGAAGAATGCAAACTGCCCAATAAAATAATAAGACCGAATTCGATGAAAAAACTAATTTCTGCCTTTGCCTTGTTAACGGCTTCGTTCGCGGTTCTGGCCACAGACCAGTTTACTACCGGTATGCATACGACAGGCGCAAATATCCATAACTGGGAGCAGGTTGAAGCAGAAGCCGTAGGGCAAGATGTATATTTCCACGCATGGGGTGGGAATCAAGAAATAAACCGCTATCTGCAATGGGCAAAGAAAGAAGTTCAGCGTCGCTATGGTGTGACTTTGCATCACGTAAAAGTGGCGGATATTACGGAAACCACCACTCGATTGATCGCCGAGAAAGCGGCGGGCAAAGCACAAGGTGGCAGCGTCGACTTAATGTGGATTAATGGCGAGAACTTTAAATCGCTCAAAGACAACCAATTGTTGTTTGGCCCCTTTGTTGATGCGCTACCGAGTTGGCAATATGTCGACCAAGCGTTGCCTGTTACCGTGGATTTTTCAGAGCCAACCGAAGGCTTAGAAGCGCCATGGGGGATGGGTCAACTGGTGTTTGTTCATGATTTAGAAGAACTGGGAAGCCCGCCTCGATCGTTCGCTGAGATGCTTCGTTACGCGCAAGCTAACCCAAACCGTATTACTTATCCGAGACCGCCAGAATTTCATGGTACTAGCTTCTTAAAAGCTTTGCTGATTGAGCTTTCCGGCAACGCACCTCGTTTACAAAACCCTGTTTCAGATACTGATTATGCTGCGGTCACTCAGCCGCTATGGGCGTACTTAGATGCTTTGCATCGTGTTGCGTGGCGTGGCGGTAAGCAGTTCCCTGCGGGCACAGCAGAAACGTTCCAATTGCTGGATGATGGTCAAATAGACTTAGCGATCACGTTTAACCCAAACGCGGTATATGCCGCACACGCGTCAGGCAATTTGGCAGAATCGACCCGTGCTTATGCGATGGATTCCGGTGCGCTGTCGAACATTCACTATCTTGCTGTGCCTTGGAACGCGAATGCGAAGGCTGCAGCGTTAGTGGTCACTAACTTCTTGCTTTGTCCTGAGGCGCAGTCGCGTAAAGGGAATATCGAGATCTGGGGAGACCCGTCGGTATTGAAAAGCGAGCACTTGTTTGGTTCCGCCAAAGACAATAAACCGTTTAAATCTGTTTCTGAAACTCACCCGAGTTGGCAAAGCGCCATCGAGAAAGAGTGGCTGAAGCGCTACGGAAGTTAGGTCTGATGCTACGTGTGTTCTATCTGCTAATTCTTGTTTGCTGTGTGTTGCCGACGGCCTTTGGGCTGCTCGGTGTTTCACTGTCGTCTCTTGGTTATATTCCGCCGCTGGGTATGCATCATCCATCGTTTGATGGTTTTGCGATGGTGTTTGATTGGCAGGGTGTTTGGCGGTCGATCGCGATGACGATCTACTCTACCGTTGCGAGCACGTATCTTGCTTGTATCATCACGTTTGCTATTTTACAGGCGAGTTGGGGGACGTCATTTTGGCGTAAAATTGAAGTCTCTTTGTCACCGCTTTTGGCGGTGCCGCATGTCGCGTTTGCGATTGGTTTTGCGTTCTTGTTTGCGCCGACAGGCATGGGTGCTCGGGTGATGCGTGAGTGGTTTGCCTATGATACGTCCGGGCAGCGTGGTGCCGATCTCGCGCTGGTGATTAATGACCCTCATGCGCTGGGCATGATCCTAATGTTGGCGTTAAAAGAAGTGCCTTTCCTTGTGCTGATGAGCATTTCCATCTTGCAGCAAGTGAACGTCAAGCAAATTGAAAAAGTATCTGCATCATTGGGTTATAGTCGCGCGCAAGCATGGTGGAAGTGTGTGCTACCGCAATGGCTCACCAAGTTACGTTTTCCAATGCTGGCGGTGATGGCTTACGGTTTGTCGGTTGTTGATGTCGCAATGATTATCGGCCCAACCAACCCACCGACGTTTGCTGTGCTGGTATGGCAATGGTTTAACGATCCTGATTTATCTTTGCTGCCACGCGCATCTGCTGGCGCTGTGGTTCTGTTCATTATTTCCTTAATGCTGATTGGCCTTGCTCGTGCGGTGGAGTGGTTACTCACTAAGGGGTGGCGAACGTGGCAATACTCGGGGAGACGCGGCATTGCGTTCCCTGGCAAAATTGTGTTTATGGGTTTGCTAACCTTGTCAGTTGCTATGATGCCGCTGATGCTGCTTTGGAGCGTTGCACAACGTTGGCGATTCCCTGATCTTCTTCCAAGTCGCTATAGCTTGCGCTTCTGGGAGTACGAGTGGGCGTCTATTCTCGGCACCATTGAACAAAGCATCGTGATTGCAGTCATTTCAGCGTCTATTGCGCTGGTTATGGCATTGCTGGCGCACGAGTATCGGCTACGATATCGCCTGCAAGTTCCAGGCTATATTATTGCGGTTCCTATGCTGATCCCACAGCTTTCAATTTTGTTTGGTATGCAAGTTGCCACTTTGTACCTCAGCAGTGATGCTCATTTCTCTTGGGTTTGCTGGGCGCATGTGTTCTTTGCCTTCCCTTATGTTTACTTGTCTTTAGATGGTCCATGGCGTAGCTACAACGAAGGTTTCACCCGTGTTGCTCTGAGCCTTGGGAAATCGCCTCTCCGTGTATGGCTAAAGATAAAGCTGCCTATTTTACTTCCCGCGATCGTGTTTGCATGGGCTATCGGTATTAGCGTGAGCCTTGCACAGTATTTGCCAACGCTCGTATTGGGGGCAGGGCGGATCAGCACATTAACCACGGAAGCAGTGGCTTTGTCGAGCGGCTTTGACCGTCGAGTCACCGCTATTTATGCCATTTGGCAGGCGCTATTGCCGCTGTTGTTTTTCTCGTTCGCGATATTGATAAGCCATTTGCAGGTGAAATATCGTCGACTATCAATCAAAGGGTTGTTGCCAGATGAGTATCTGTCTCGAAAACCTCGCCATTCGTAAAACCTCAGGCGAGACCTTGTTCTCGTCGCTCAATATGTGTGTCGACAAAGGTGAAGTCCTTTGTTTGATGGGGCCAAGCGGGTGCGGGAAATCCACTTTGCTGGATGCCATTGCAGGGCACCTTTCTGGTGAGTTTATCTACACTGGCACCATTAGGTTGAATGGGGTGGTATTGGACAATCTGCCAGCGCATCAGCGAGATGTGGGCATTTTGTTTCAAGATGATTTGCTGTTTCCTCACTTGCGGATTTGGGAAAACCTCGCGTTTGCACTGCCGGACGCCATCAAAGGATCTGAGCGAAAAGATCGCGCCATGCAGGCGTTAAAACACATCTCGTTGGTAAATTTGGCCGATTCATTCCCTGACCAAATCTCCGGTGGTCAGCGAGCTCGCATTAGTTTGACGCGCATGTTGCTTGCCAAACCCAAGATAGCATTGCTCGACGAACCATTTAGTAAGTTGGATAACGATCTACGTACTCAGTTTCGTGACTGGGTGGTAGAACAATTAAAAGAAGCCGATATTCCGGCGTTAATGGTGACTCATGATGTCGCCGATATTCCGCCAGGTAGCCAATTGCTGTCTTGGCCTTGGAACATGAAACAAAAGGAACAAACGAATGCTTGATAGCATGGGAATTCGCGCCGTACGTTGGCCGCTGGCGAGAGTCGCTGAAATGGTTGATGAAATGGGTGTTAGTGCGAATCAAACCACGGTGACTGGGTTTGTCATCGGCTTGCTTGCACTTCCTGCATTGGCGATGGAACAGTACGGTTTGGCGTTACTGTTTATTGGGATTAATCGCATCATGGACGGCTTAGATGGTGCGCTCGCACGTATTCAAGGCGTCACTGATGCGGGTGGTTTTCTCGATATTAGCCTCGATTTTCTGTTCTATTCATTGGTGCCATTTGGCTTTGTGTTGGCGAACCCTGATCAGAACGCATTAGCAGGCGCCTTCTTGATTTTCTCCTTCATCGGCACTGGGAGTAGTTTCTTGGCGTTTGCCATTATGGCGAGCAAGCAAGGTATCGACGATCCTGTCTACAAGAACAAATCGCTTTATTACATGACTGGCCTTACCGAAGGCTCGGAAACGATTCTCTGCTTTGTGCTGATGTGTGTGTTCCCTGCGAACTTTGTTGAGATAGCCTGTGTGTTTGGCGCTATGTGTTGGTTTACCACGTCATCACGTATTTACAACGGATTTCAGACGCTAAACAATCGAATTGCTTAATCGACGTTAACGGTAACGCGATTTCTTAGTTACATGTTCTGCCAAAGCTGGGAGAATGTCGCGCTTAAACTTATGACACCGATTCACCGTGCTGATTGCTTAGCGTAAGCAGCACGGATTAACTCTTCAGGAACATCTTCTATGCGTGCTTTTGTATTACGTGCCCGATCTACCTCTGTTGATAGTCAGCAAGTGTTGGCCTCTGTGGGCCAGGAAGCTCATACCGAGATTTTGGCTCACACTCTGATGAACGCTATTTTTGTGGCGCAATCTCACCGCGAAGATGTTGTTGTGTACTTGGTGTTGGAGAAGACGCAAGACTACTCTCGTACCATTCGCTTTACCGCAAACGACTTGACCAATGTGGGTGGCTTTCATGAGCAAGCCTTGCTGACCAAAGTTGCTCGCGCGTTGGATTGCTCGAAAGGCATGGGTAAAGAGCAAGAGCGTGAAGTTGAGCCGGGTATTACTGTGCGTACTGTGAGCTTTGAAAAGCTGATCACTGAGCTTTCTGAAGAGTACCAATTGTTCATGATGGACAAAAAAGGCACGCCTATTCGAGAGCAGAAATTCCCTGCGAATTCATGCTTTCTATTGACCGATCATCTCCCGATGCCGAAGAAAAGCTTCAATAGCTTGAAGCGATTAGGCACTGAGAAAATCAGCCTTGGGCCAAAAATGATTTTCGCCTCTCAGTGTGTGGTGTTGATTCATAATGAATTGGATCTTGCTGAATAAACTAGTGAGTTGATTTTGTATTTGTGTCGTCACAATGCAGAGGAACTCATCTCGTCAAACTAACGCGAACATACAGATTGAGCAAAACAACGCCGCAGATCATAGCAATGATTCGCGGCGTAATTTTTGGTTTGGGGGATTTGAAAGAGAACTATTCGCCGGCGGCAATTCGTTGGTAAAGGGAGTCTTTCATCACTGATCGTTGATGTTTGAGTTGATGCATTGCATCATCTCCAATCGGACCGTTATTCAACTCTAGCGTTCTAATTTCTTTGTCTAAGGCGTTGTATTTTTTATTGTCAGCGGCAAATGTTGAGTCTGCTTCGATAAGTGCGTTTATACGATTTTCTAGCTCAGGGAAATCGTCTAACAATGAGTGTTTTTCACCTAACATACCAACTCCTTTTGAGTGAGATTGACGCGATATATCCAAACACCAGCAGAGTGCTTGAATTGAAAGTTTAGCAGGCTATCTCATTGTGTTTCCAACCTTGGATAGGCGTTATTCAATGTTCTTACTCGATTTCCCATGAAAGAGACCAATTTCCGCGAAAGTGGTGGCATCTATACCCAATCAAACTGAATCCTAGATCTTCAGGTTGTTTAGCTGTAATTGGTTAATAACGTTCGAATTCAGGTGCTGATATTCAGAAACAACCCGACCAACCCTGCGATACTTGCGAGTAAAACCCCCGCGCGAATGTTGGAACGAAAAGAGACATTGAAATGGTTCACAATGGTTGTTTGTGTTCCCGTGATCATGGCTTTGACTAGCGGCTTCCCTCGGAGGTTGTAAATAACAATAGCGCAAAGATGCAGGGCAACAAAACCAAGCAAAATGTAGGCGAGATAGAGGTGCGTAGCGATCAGTAAGTCCATGTCATACAAGATACTGTCGTCGTGCAGGTAAGCATCAAAATATCCGCCCATCGACATGCCGACAAAACATTGTGCAATCAGCAGTGTCAACATGACAATTACCATCCAACCTCCAGCAGGGTTATGCCCGATGCCATTGTGTGTTTGTTCGTTTTTGATGTATCGAACAACGGTTTTTGGTGAGCGCAGGAACTGACGAAATCGACTGGTTTCACTACCAATAAACCCCCAAATAACCCGCCATGTAAGCAGAGTTGCCAGTGCGAGCCCAAATCGTTCATGCGGACCTATGGCGAAGAAGCCACTCAGAGCTAGGCAAGTGAACAGTAACGCTTGTAGCCAGTGGTAAAGGCGGGTTGGAAGATCCCATATCTTCATGTTTTATATCCGGTTATTATATCGTATCAAAGGATTTCCCTTTTTTGCACAGCAAGAAAGGGCAGCAAACGGCGCGATGGGTCAGCCAAGGCTCGTGTAGTTCGAATTTTCGATGCCATTCTCTTGATGAAAAATGCGCTTTGAGATTACTAGGAAGGTCTCTATTCGGCAATTAAAACAAATTGTTACAATAAATGAAGGATGTAATAAATGCGAAAACTAAGCGTGTCGAAGGTGTGGCTTTCGATGCTATCTGCAGGCTTTCTAATGGCTGCAAGCGCAACGGCTGGCGATTTCACTCAGCAAATCGATGAACGTCAAAAAGGCTTTTTATCATTTGCAGATAACGTAAAAACCATGAAGAAGTTAGAAGATGGTCGTGATTCTGATTGGGAGAAAATACGAGCGCTGGCGATACAGAACAGTGAAACCTTAGCGACGCTTCCTGCTTTGTTTCCTGAAGGGAGTGATACGGGCAGCCGCAGCCGAAGCACGGTTTGGACAAAGTGGGACAAATTTGAGAAAGACTTATCTAAGTTAGACAGCCAGTTTGTTGATATGGCGTCAGCAGCAGAAGCGCAAGATGCAAAGGCGCTGACCAAAGCATTCAAAGCTGCAGATCGTAGCTGTAAAAGCTGCCACCGTGGATTTCGTGTGAAGCGCTAATAGAGTTTCGATACTCAATAAAATAGCACCTTGAAGGGTGCTATTTTATTTTGTCTTTATGAGTGGATTTGCCACTGCTTTTTATTGAAGCCATTCCACTGCCGTGGGCCTATGGAACAAGTAGCCTTGTAAATAGTCGATTCCCAACCCCTTCAAATAGGACGCTTCTTCGTCTGTTTCCACACACTCTGCGACAACCTTGATTTTCAAAGTATCCGCCACTGATTTGAGGTTCTCGATGATTTTGCATTTTATTGGGTCATTAATGCAATTTCGTACCAAGGAACCATCAATTTTCACCGAATCTACAGGCATAGTGAGTAGTTGGTTATACGAAGCATGCCCCGCGCCAAAATCATCAAGTGCTAGTTTGAAACCATTGTTTTTAAGGGTGTTGAGATTATCAAAAAGTAGATTTTGACTTTCAATCTCGCCAGATTCGACAATTTCAATGACGACTTTCTGGGTGTTGATTGTATGTTGCTTAGCCCATAGGACCAGTGCATCCACTGCTCGTGTGTCGCATAGGAACTCTGGCGTTAGGTTAATGGAACCCGTGTCATAGCTGCTTTCATCTAACGAGCCAAGGTACGTAAGTTGTTTATACAGCAGCATGTTTTCGAGCGTATCGAGGTAGCCTAATCGTTGTGCACACTGAAAAACCGCTCCGGTGTTGAGTATTTTTCCATCCATAGAGAATTGGCTGAGTAGCTCAAAACTCTGCTTATCGGGGTGTGCTAGGTTCAGATAGCTTTGCTTAAGCAGACTAATGTTATCAAAACTAAGCTCGTCCAGCAGGGTGATGTAATCATCCATTGCTGTTTCGTCGCAGTTAATCACAGTGGCACCCATGTGCTTATCCGCTAAGCGCATGTTCACGTTAAGCCGGTTGACTGCTGGCTTTATGCGAATGCCCTTTTGGCATCGGCAATAGTAAATTCGATCGGGTCGGTAATTGATGCTTCGACGCTGTAGGTATTGATCCAAGTGCTCCGGGATACTTTCTAATTGTTCCACCGAACTGGGCGTGTTTTCGACGATAAATACCAACGAGGAAACGTCATAAAGCATGAAACTTAAGTCGTATACGGCGGTGTTGTGTTTAAAGAAATACGCGATTTGACGCAATATCGCGTCTCGCTTTTCGAGCGGGTATTTAAACGCAGGCCTCAGATCTAGTGCGCACACGAGAAAGTCATTCATCTCTAGGGTTAATGCGTTGAGTTTTTGGAACGTACCAAAGTGACTTTGTGCGTCGGTGTAGAGGTTTTTGGTGTTTTTCTCTATCTGCCGTCGTAACGTCAATTTGTATTCCAGCATGATGTAGATGATCACACAAAACATGGAGAAAACAGCCAATTTAGAATTTAGCGCAGTGAGATCACTGGGATCATTGGTTTGGAATAGAAAGCTATACCCAATGATCATCAGTACGACGAGTGCTAATTCCGAAAAATTAAACACAGCGAGAATCACAAGAGGGGCGAGTAGCAAGTATGTCAGGTAGCTTTGGTCAGCAATGTTACTTTCAACATTAAGCACCAACAAAATACTGCCAATCACCAACATTTTGTAGATCCATTCAGAGACCGATACATCAATGAATGAACGTGTGAATGCGTGAAAAGAATTGGGATGATAGAAGCAGTGAAGCCCAAGCACGATAATGGGTGCAGTAATCAGTACACCAATGGAATCGGTGAGGTACAAATTGAGTGCGGCTTCAAGAGAAAAAGCGTCGGGTGCAAATAGGGCTAGTGATAACGCGCCTAACCCCGGCGTGAAGAAAACGTAATAGCAAAAGGCGACACGGTTAGCATAATAATGGTGTCGATATTTTTCGAAAACACATACCGATGCAGATAGTGCCGCCGTCACCACTAAGGTATAGAGCAGCCCAATGCCACTTGGAATGGGATTGAACAGGTAGTATGACATCAGCGCCAAAAAGGCACCTAAGACACCGCTTCGTCCATAAATGCAAGTGACGGCAACCATGGCTCCTGTGGTGACAGAAAGCAATAAGTTGTTTGTGATCTCTTCTCTCGCAAACCACGATACTTTGGTGCTGAGCAAAACCAATACAAATGAAAGCAAAACATGCTTGGCGTAGTCTGCGTGAGAACGCTCTGACACTTGAAGATAATATTTCACAGTATGGTCACTCGGTTTCGGCCACGATGTTTAGATTCATATAGCGCGGTATCAGCGATTTTATAGGCGTCCACAAACGTTGTCTGATGTGTGGTTAATCCACCAATGGACACGGTGACATCCAGCCCCGCTATTTTTTCGTTGGCAATAGCTAGGCGAATTTGCTCCGCTTTATCGACTAAGATGCCTTGATGCATATTTTTGAAAACAATAATGAATTCTTCCCCTCCCCAACGTATGGCGGCATCGCCAGTACGTATTTGAGACGAGATGATTCGAGCACATTTCGCCAGTACTTCATCGCCTTTGGCATGTCCATGTTGATCGTTAATTTGCTTAAAATGGTCAATATCGAGAACCAGCAATGAAAAACTGGTCATGCGCTTTAGTTTCGGCTCGTAGTAATCGCGACGATAAAGGTTGGTCATTTCGTCGGTTTTGATTGAGCGTCCTTGTTTCCGCAATACATGTGAACCAAGTTGATACAACACCGCTAGCAGCAATGAAGGCCACAGAGCTTTCATGATGATGTCGGTGAAAGAAAACCCGACACTAAATGTGATTGCATTTGAACAGGGAAAAAACGCCGTTGTGGTATACGCATTGTTTTTCCCGTCAATGTTAAGCGTGGTGTAATGCAGATCGTTGTATGCATCAACCTGGTTTTGAATGTAGCTTTCATTTAAATCGACCGAGACGAGCGCATCCAAAGCTTGGTGATTATGAATGGGGTAATACACCGTTCTGATCGGTTGTTCAGTGACTTTTTCAACATACGGTTCGCTTAAGCGCACATTGCATTCATAGAACTCTTGGTATGTGTTATTTAGCTGCTCACGGACAACGACCCGTTCTATTACATCGTTTAAACGATATTGTTCAAAGGCGTCAGTGTATTGCTGTCTCAAAGGGAGAAAGTGCGCGTATAGGCTCGGGTTCTCGAGTACGGCAACTGTCCATATACTATTGGGGGCAAGCGCTTCTAACTGCGTGCGTAACTTCAGTATCCCGGGGGAGAGATGCTTAACGGACATATTGTCTTGCCTCACCAACAAACTGACACCGTCGTTCTCATGAACACCTTTGTTAAGTACAAAGTCGGACGAGTTGTTGTAGTAAGAACCAAAGCGGCGAATGGTTTCAAAAATGCTATGAAAGTTAGTTTGTAATTGAGTAACCAAACCCTGCGTATGGGCCATATTGAAAAGCTGAAGTGCTGTTGACGTGACCAACAGTGACAAGATAAATACGCGAACGAACGAATAGGGAAGAAAACGATTCACGTTTGAAGAAATATGCATGGTCAATCGCTACGGCCAGTTAAAAACAATAAGGTCAATTATGTGACGTGTGTCGAATTTTTCCGGCAGTGTATTCGATTTGTCTATTTATTCAACTGTTTTATTTTGTCGCAAACTTCGAAATTTTTGATGGTGCTGTTTGTTGCGGGTGATATGGAGGCGTTGGCGGGGTGTATCATCACTGCATAAGTTGCTCACTTGTTTTGTGAGCAACTTATGTTACTGATGTTAAGCGTCTATTTGTTGAACATGAATCTATCGGTCAAGCGCCGCAATGGCAGTTTTCATTCTTAGCAGCGCTTCTTCTAGCGTTTTTTTGGTGCAGCCAAAATTCAGCCTCACAAATTTTCGGTTTCCAAAATCCAATCCCGGAGACATACCCACACCGGCTTTTTCAAAGAAGCTGAAAGGATTGTCGACAGGTAACTCACTGCAATCAATCCACGCGAGGTAGGTGGCTTCGATGTGTTCGAGTTTCAGTCCAGGTAGGGCGTTAATTTCCTGCATCAAATAGTCACGATGACCCGCTAAATAATCGAGTTGGGCTTGTAGCCAGCCTTCGCCGTGTTGATAGGCTGCTTGAGCAGCGGTGAACGCGAGAACGCTAACACCGGGCACAATGCCGCGTTTGACACGATTAAAGCGAGCACGAATATCGGCGTTCGGAATGATGGCAATAGAGGCGCCGAGTCCAGCAATGTTAAAGGTTTTGCTTGGCGCCATCAGGGTGACACTGCGTTGTGCGGCACTTTCGTTCAAGCTGGCGAAAGGGATGTGCTGGCAATCTTTGTCCAAAATCAGGTCACAATGAATTTCATCACTGCAGATGAGCAAGTTGTGTTTTTCGGCAAACTCTAGTGTGGCTTCTAGCTCTTCACGTCGAAAAACTGTGCCGCCCGGATTGAGAGGATTACACATTTGCAGTAACCCTCCTTGGCCAGTCAACTGATCTTCTATGTGGTTGAGGTTTGGTAGCCACCTTCCATTTTCAAGCTCTACAGGCGCTTTCAGTAAAGGGCGCTCTGCAAATTTTGCGGATGAAATGAAAGGGGGATAAATAGGGCTAGGGCTGATAATGGCTTGACCTTCATCAGTTAGGGCGCGTGCAGCAATGTTCAACCCACAGACTAGCCCTGGAAGGTAGACCACCCATTCGGGCTGTATGTCCCAACCGTAGCGTTCTGCCATACGAGAAACAAAGATTTCTGTGAGTGACTCTGGGGCATGGGTATAACCAAATACGCCATGTGCAACACGTTCTTGTATGGCACTGATCACTTGAGGAGGCGATTGAAAGTCACTGTCGGCGACCCACATCGGCAGAATATCTTTGCCTTTGTATTTATCCCACTTGTCGCTGCTTGTGGCAGTGCGATCGACTTCTTTGTTAAAATCGAATACAGACTGATTGGCTTCCATGTCCCCGTCCTTACGTCTTAGTGTGCTCTTGGATTATTGAGCTTAATGAAAGTGATGCTTCAAGGTAAAGGTAAATCAGTTTTAAGATATTGACGTTTAGGATAAAAAAATCGGGCTTTCGCCCGATTTTTTACTTTTGATTTAGTGTGTCACTAAAATGTGTTCTGGCATACGCCACGCGCTCTTTTGGCGTTGTTGGTGTAGCAGACGTGCCGAGATGCTCAATGTGACGCAGTCTAGGCAGTAGACCACAACCATTGGCGATTTGAATCGCTAAGCCGGGTCTAGCATTTAGCTCCAACACCATAGGGCCTTGTTCTTTATCAAGCACCATGTCGGTACCGATGTAGCCAAGCCCTGTCATTTCCCACGCACTCGCGGCAAGCTCTAGCAGTTGTTCCCAATGAGGCACATTGAGCTCACTCAATAGGCGGCCTGTATCGGGATGGTGCTCAATAGGGCGATTGAATTGAACGGCGCGGACAGCTTTGCCTGTGCCAATATCAATGCCTACTCCCACAGCACCTTGGTGAAGGTTGGCTTTGCCGTCAGATGCTGCGGTAGACAAGCGCATCATTGCCATGACGGGATAACCTTTAAACACGATAACGCGAATATCTGGCACACCCTCGAAACTGAACCCCTCAAACACATCATCAAATTGAATGAGGTTTTCAACCACGGCGACATCATTTTTACCGCCTAAAGAGAACAAGCCTGCCAAGGTGTTGGTGATGTGACGTTCCACTTCACTTTTGCTGACTTCTGCACCAGACGGTTTTTTATAAACACCGTCTTTGTTAGAAGTAACAACCAATATTCCTTTACCACCAGAACCTTGAGCGGGTTTAATAACAAAACCTGGCCAGTTTTCTACCATTTTGTGGATAGAAGGCACACTGTGCTGCGCGTTAATGACGCCAATCAACTCTGGAACCGTGGCCCCTGCTTGTTGGGCAAGGTGTTTGGTTTTTAGTTTGTTGTCCACCAAAGGAAACAATCTGCGCTGATTGTAGCGGCCGATGTAACTGATGTTACGTCGGTTCATGCCCATGATACCGGCACGTTCGAGCTTAAAGGGTGACGTGTATTTTTTTAACCATCCCAACATGCGCTTAGTCCTTCACGAGAGGCTTAAAGCGCTTCAATTCACTCAGTCGATAACCCGTGTAGTTACCTAGCATGAGTATTAACGCCAGAATCACGAGTTGAATCCCAATGAAATTGAAGGTGATGTGGCGTACGAAATCATTGGTCATGGCAAGGTAAACCAGAACGGCGGTCAGTAGAGAGCCACCGCCTTGCACCAAGACTTCTTTCGGGCCTTCTTCTTCCCAGATAATCGACATACGTTCGATGGTCCAAGAAAGGATAATCATAGGGAAGAAGGTAATGCTTAGGCCTTCAACCAATCCAATCTTAAATGCGACAACGGTAAATACGGAGATAATCAAAATAACCGTGATGATAACGGCAGATATCCTCGCAACTAACAGTAAGTTCAGCCGTGACAAGTAACTGCGAATAACCAGACCTGTGCCGACGATCAAAAGGAAGCCAACGATGCCGGGCACAAGCTGTGTTTGCACAAAGGCAACCGCGATCAAAACAGGCATGAAGGTGCCGGAAGTTTTAAGGCCAACCAACACGCGCAGCAGCACAACGATCAGTGCGCCAATAGGCACAAGCATGATGGTTTTGAACATGGCTTGCTCTTCGATTGGCAGGCTATGGATCGAAAAGTTTAAAAGGCTTTCTGCTTGAATCTTCTCGTCGGTGGCTTGTTTGGGGCTAATGTCTTGCGAAATGATAGAGAAACTAACTTGGCTGTTAGTACCTCCAGTGACTTCTAACATTGGTGAGCCTTTCTCATTCCACAGCAGCAGATCTTGGGATGTATCTTTTGCGCCAGTTTCGAGGTTAAACAACTGCCAGTGTTCGTTGTCCCATGTTTCGACCATAGGGATAATGCTCTGGCGACGGCGTCCATCTTCCAATTGCAGTGCGCCAACGACGCGAGCATGCACATTGTCGAGTGAAAGGATGGCGACAATAGCGTCAGCCTTGCTCATCTCTTTGGTAAGCAGAGCGGCATTTTGGCTTTCGTTATCATTGAACTGTTTGATGATTTCGCGGGTCAGCGTGCTGTTATCCGCCGAGCGTTGGATAGCTTGCGCCAAAATTGCATCTGCCGCCGTTTTCACAGGGCCATCAAGGGCGATAGGGGCAACGTTGCTTAACGGCGGCTCATTGGGGAATTTCGCGTTTTCATCCACCAACATTTGGTTTTTGAAGTACAAGATCTGTTGGCCACTGGCTACGCGTTTCGTCCACTCAGCGCGTCGGCCATCTTCGGTGTTAACCAGTGCAAATCCGTAACCTGGAGAGCTGGTGTTTTCGTTAATAAGCGTAAAGCCAGACTGTGTGTCCGGCGTTGCTAAAGAGACTTTAACAGGGTCGCCTTTGGCTTCAAATTCAACGCGGGCCTCAACTTCCCACACTTGGTGTTTTTGACCAGCAGTCCACGGCACACCGTAGACGTCATGACGATACATACTCATGCCCATACCAACAACAATGAGCAGGCTGATAAGCATGTAAAACGGAGCGCGTGAAGTCATTTTTTCCTCTTTCGCTTAACTGACAATGTAAAGTCAGTGGCTATTTGTTTTCGGCGACAAACTTTGGATGAACATATGATTGACTGACATCAACCACAGCAATGTCTTTAAAGAACTCTCGACCTAGCAGTACCGGAAATTCCATTTGGGAACGGTCAGCAAGCGTGAATTGTGTTTTCTCATGCAGGTCTCCCAGTCTGACACGTAACTCTACGACAGGACGGCGTTCGAGTTCGTCTGCCGATGCTTGGCGTATTTTCACCCAACGTTTGACTTGAGCCTCAATGGTTACAGGATCTGCTTCCGTTGTATCTTCTGATTTTGCGTGCGCTAAATTAAAGCGTACCCATGTCTTTCCGTCACGCTCAAAGTCTTGAATGTCTGTGGCATTGATAGACGAGGTCGTTGCACCAGTATCAACACGGGCTTTGAAGTTCTCTCCAGCAGCATCAATCCAAACCCATTCTTGTTCACCTAATGTGGTTTTGTCTTGTGTTGCGGGCACGGGCACTTCTTTCTCAACGTAGACCACTTTAGGCTCGGGGCGGTTAGCCTCGGTACGAGCTTGAGTCTGTCTTAATACTTTGAGTGTGTCAGACATCGACAGAAGCTGCTGTTCAAGGGTTGCGATTTGCGCTTGTTGGGCAACGGCATTTTGATTTATCGCGGTTAAATCGGTGTGTATATTGGTTTCGATATCGTTGATGGCGTCCAATGTCTGCTGATGCTGCTCTTGAGATGTCAGGCTACAGCCAGAAAGAACAGTGAGAATCAAAATCAGCAATCCGCTGCGAGTTAGCATGAGGAGCTCCGTGCTGGATAGTTAACGAGTTCAATTGAAGGTACTTAGTTTACATTGAAAAAAAGGACGCGAGAAGCGTCCTTTGTCATGGGTTAGTCAGGATTTTTTGCTACTAAAATCGCGCGCTTAGGTGCGGGGTAGCCTTCTATAGTTTTCGACGGGTCATTCGCATCCAAATATTCTGGCAGTGAATTATGCGTCATCCATTCGGTCGAACGTTGTTCGTCTGTGGTTGTCGTGCACTCATCAACAATACGCACATCAACAAAGCCAACTTTCTCTAGCCATACTTTGAGCGCTTTTGCTGATGGGAAGAAGTACACGTTGCGCATTTGTGCATAGCGATCAATCGGAACAAGAACGGCATTTTCGTCGCCTTCGATCACCAATGTTTCTAAAACCAATTCGCCATTTTTGACCAATTGGTTTTTCAATTGGATCAAGTGATCTAACGGAGAACGACGGTGATACAGCACACCCATGCTAAATACCGTATCAAAAGCTTTGAGTTCAGGAAGGCGCTCAATACCCAGTGGTAGCAAATGTGCACGTTGGTCGTTGCCCATTAGGCGACGTATGGCCTCAAACTGCACCAAGAACAGTTCTGAAGGGTCAATACCGACAGTGAGTTCAGCGCCTTCGCCGAGCATGCGCCACATGTGATAACCATTGCCACAGCCGACATCCAGAACATAACGTCCTTTAAGCGGGGAAATATGTGGAAGTACACGATCCCATTTCCAATCAGAGCGCCATTCGGTGTCAATATGAATGCCGTGAACTTTATACGGACCTTTACGCCATGGGTGGAACGTACGAAGTAGGTTTTCTAATTTCGCACGTTGGCCTTCTGGGAGTTCGTTTTCCGATCCAATTTCAACGCGATCTTTTAGTTCTACCGTTGATGGGGCATCGGTAGGGATCTTTTTCAGTACGCGCATCCATTTGGGCATATCGCCATGCGGTTGGTCTTGCCATTCCGCAAGTTGCGCCGGCAAGACGTTTAGCCAGTTTTGCAGGCGGTTCTTAGCAATCAATTGGTAGAAATCAGAAAAATCGAACATGGCTTATTGGTCTGTCTGTTATGAGTCTATTTAATATTGTTTGCTCGTTGCGAGAAGAGCGAAACTTGCTTTACCTAGGACCTAGGACCTAGGCTCTCAGCTACTTATTTACTTACTTGATCGCAAACATCGAGCCGAAGTTAAAGCATTGGAACCATACGGCGATGCTACTAAAGCCAATATCGCTTAAACGTTGCTTATGGCAATCAATGGTATCGGGTTTCATCACATTTTCTAATGCACTGCGCTTTTGGCTGATTTCCAATTCGCTGTAACCATTTGCACGTTTGAAATCATGGTGCAAATCGATAAGCAGTTCATGGGCAGTTTCATCAGCAAAGCTGTATTTCTCAGACAAAATCAGAATGCCACCAGGTTTCAAACCAGCGTAAATCTTTTTCAGTAGAGTCAGACGATCATCCGGATTCAAAAACTGCAGCGTGAAGTTTAGGACAACCACCGATGCATTTTGAATATCGACGTTGCGAATATCTTCCTCTATCACGTTGACGTCTGTGTCTGAACGATAGGCATTGACGTGCAATTTGCAGCGCTCAACCATGGCTGGGGAGTTATCAACGGCCACAATGTTGCAGTTTTCAGCTTTGATATGGCGACGCATTGAAAGGGTTGCAGCACCCAGCGAGCAGCCAAGATCATAAACGGTTGAACCGTCAGATGCGTAGCGCTCAGCGAGCATTCCAATAGCGGATATGATGTTGCTGTAACCAGGTACAGAACGTTGGATCATATCGGGAAAAACTTCAGCCACGTTTTCATCGAACGTGAAATCACCCAGTTTTTCAATTGGCGCAGCAAAAATGTTATCGCGATTGGCCATCGGAACCTGCCTTGATAGTAACAACAACATGCACTTAATGCCTTGGCATGCTGTTTCTAAATCATCTTATGCGCGGAATTCCGTCCCGCACCGAGAGGGCGCGTATTGTAGAGAATTTTACCTGCGATGTCTCTATACGTGGTGCTTTCGTCTTACCACTCTTTATTTTCTTTGGGTAATGAATCTCGTGTGTATACACGGGGCATGCTGTTTCCTCTCATTTTTCAATTGTTTGATCCAAAATTGATACACACTTCTATACTTTAATTCATGCATGTAAGGCCATTATTTTCGATTTCGCGCAAACGCGTTTTAAGTTGGTGAACTTTTATTGGAGAGCTACGGAATGCGCAAGATGAGGGAGGCGGTATATACATTTTTTGTTCGAACAGGTATTGCCAGAGCCCTTTCATATTTCCATCGAGATAAATTAATCATCCTTTGCTTTCATTCGATGGCATTGAAAGATGAGCATCAATTCTGGCCGGGTGTTTTCATATCAAAAGAGAAACTCCATGAGTTGTTGGATTATCTCCAACGCTCGCATTTTAACGTGATAAGTCTCGATGACGCGGAACGCCATTTAAACGGAGAGGCACATTTCAAATACCCCGTTGTTATCACGGTAGATGATGGCTGGCGATCCAGCATTACTGAACTTTTGCCCACCTTTCAGGCGTATCAGTTTCCGTCGACGGTATATGTGACGACTTATTACTGTGACCATCAGATCCCGGTAGTTAATGTCTTAATCCAATATTGGTTGTGGCAAAAACCGACAGAAGCGTTTGATGTTGAATTTCAAGGTCAACGCTATGGGTTCACAGGAAGTGTATCTGACATAGTGAAATTGGTAGAAGCTGCAATGGTTTCTTTTGACGACGACCAGAAAACGGCGTTTTTGTCGGCGACAGCGAGTGCGTTAGGTGTAAGCGATGATGCGATACAAGCAAAGCGCTTTCATAACGCCAATTACCACGAGTTAAACACAGCGATGGCTTCACCATTGACCAACATTCAACTGCATACACATACCCACAAATTGCCGACAGATAGCGATGCCATTCATCACGAAATAGAAACCAATCGAGAGGTTTTAACTGCGCAGATTGCCTCTCCAAAAGCGCTGACGCATTTTTGCTACCCGAGTGGGATTTGGTCACCAGAACATCTTCCAGAATTGAACGCTCTTGGCATCAGAACGGCGACCACGTTGGATGAAGGGTTGAATGCTAGAACGGAACACCCGTTGAAGTTGAAGCGCAATTTAGTGATGGATAGCCGTTCGTTAAATCAGTTTATCGTCACCCTTTCAGGTGTGGTGGACACACTACGTTGGGCAATGGGGAAAACACGTTCTTAAGCGAGGGTAAGTATTCGTGATTGAGGAAAAACATGACTGAAACGACGAACGTAAGGATCGCATACCCTTTGGATGTGGCGTGGCTGCAGCGTCGTCAAAAGAAACTGCGCCGAACCCTGAAAGCCTCGCTGACTGCGCCGCCTTTGCGTGTTGCGATCTTGGGCGGCTCCACAACCAGTGAAGTGGCCAATTACATTGAACTTTTTTTGCTGAACATGGGTGTGAATGTCGAAATCTATCAGTCTGACTACAACCAGTTCTATCAAGAATCGGTATTTGACAATGATGCGCTCGACGCTTTTGACCCTCAGGTTATTTATCTCCACACGACCTGTGTGAACCTAACGACATGGCCAGCGCCTACAGATAATAACGTCGACGTTAGTGATAAAGTTGCGGATACCTATGATTACTTTCATACCGTTTGGCAGGCGTTACACCGTAAGTATCAAGCCACCATTATTCAGAACAATTTTGAACTGCCGTTTTCCCGTCCTATGGGGAACATTGATGCGTCTGCCACCGCCGGGAAAACACGTTTCACCAATGCATTGAATACCAAATTTGCAGAATACGCCGAACAGCGTCCAAATTTCATTTTGCATGACCTTAACTATTTGTCTGCATGGTTTGGGTTAGAGCGTTGGTTCAACAAAACGCAGTGGTATGCCTACAAGTATGCGATGAATAGCGATGCGTTCCCTGAATTGGGGCACAGTGTGGCTAACCAAATTCTCGCAGTGCTGGGGTTGAGCAAGAAAGCGGTCGTGTGTGATTTAGATAACACGCTCTGGGGCGGAGTGATTGGTGATGATGGCTTAAGTGGCATCCAAATCGGGCATGAAAGCGCTGAGGCCGAAGCTTACACAGAATTGCAACAATACTTGAAGGCACTTCATCAGCGCGGTGTACTTTTAACGGTTTGCAGCAAAAATGACATTGAGAACGCGAAACAAGGGTTCTCGCATCCCGATTCAATACTCACGCTCTCTGACTTCAGCGAATTTAAAGCTAATTGGGAAAACAAAGACCAAAATATTGAACAGATTGCTGAGTCACTTAATATCGGTCTCGACTCCCTTGTGTTCCTTGATGATAACGCCAGTGAACGTGAACTGGTCGCGAGTAATCTTTCATCGGTTGCTGTGCCCAACATTGGGCAAGATGTCACGCAATACATCACGGCTTTGGACAAAGCGGGTTTATTTGAATTGGTATCCCTCAATCCAGAAGATGTTTCGCGAGCTGCCATGTATGCGCACAATCAAGAACGCCAGCAATTGCAGCGTGAATTTGCAAACTATGATGATTATCTAAAATCGTTAGACATGATGGCGATGATCGCGCCATTCGACGATGTATCGTTATCTCGCATTACGCAGCTCACCAATAAAACCAACCAATTTAACCTCACGACTCAACGCTATAGTGCACAGGAAATTTCGTCTTTCATGCACTCTCCGCGACACCTTTCGCTGTATGGCCGATTGAAAGATAAGTTTGGCGACAATGGCATTGTGTCCGTGATTGTCGGGACTGAACATGAACACACTCTGACGATTGATCTATGGCTAATGAGCTGCCGAGTGTTCAAAAGAAAGATGGAAATGGCGATGTTTTCAGAATTGGTTCGTCATGCGAAAGCCCGGAATGTCAGTAAATTGGTTGGTCAATATGTGCCGAGTAAGAAGAACGGTTTGGTGAGTGGTCATTACGCATCACTTGGCTTTCTGTGTTTATCTGAGAACGAAGAGGGTAGCAGCCAGTGGGAATACGTCATCGACGAACATCACGCTGAACCTGACCTCCCGCTGATGATCATGCGCCAATGAATTTGTCAGAACGAATGCTAAATAAAGAACAAATACACAACCTCAAAATAGGTTCATTACGCGGCACGATAAAGGAGCTTGTATGGATATATTGAATGCGATTTCTGAGATCATTTCGGATGTGCTGGATGAAGATGAGTTAGTGGTGACACGAGATACGACGGCAGACCATGCTGAAGACTGGGATTCACTGGCACAGATACAAATCATTGATGCTATTGAAAAAGAGTTGGCGATTAAATTTAGTTTGTCGGAAATTGAACAGTTGAATCAGGCGGGTAATGTGGGCGATACGGTTGATTTAATCACTCGAAAACTTCAAGCAGCATGATCGGGATCAGATGAATGAAGCAATACGGTATTGATGACATTGATGTGGGCTTAAAACACCAATTCTCTACTGATATTACCGAGGAGAAGCTGAATGCTTTCACTTTGGTGAGTGGTGATATTAACCCGCTTCATACCAATGCGGAGCATGCAAAACGGCGAGGGCATCCTGATGTCGTCGTGTACGGCATGATGACGGCATCGTTATATTCCACATTGGTCGGTGTGTATTTACCGGGTGAAAATGCACTGTTGCAGGATATTCAAACGCGTTTCAGTCGCCCCGTTTTTGTGGGTGATGTGCTCACCGTTGTTGGAGAAGTGGTGGATGTTCACACCCTTCTAAAACGTATCGAAATCAAAGCAGTTATCCGAAATCAACACGGGCAAGTGGTATCGAAAGCGCGGATACATTCAGGGATTGATGAAAGCGAGTCATCGGCATGAGTAAAACCAGTTTAATCGTGGGAGCGAGTTCGGACATTGGCAAAGCGGTCATGTCGATGCTTGATAGCGAAGGCAATCGTATTATCGCGCATGGGTGTAACAATCTTGCTGCGCTTGAAAGTATGCAATCAAGCATGCAAAGCGAGCTTCATGTACTTGGCGCTGATTTAAGTGACCCTGACAGTTGCGAGGCATTCATTTCAAACGCAATGGCACTATGTTCAAACCCTGATCATCTTGTTTTTGCGCAAGCTCCGAGACTGAAATTGACGCGGTTTAAAAAAGTATCGCGCCATCAAGTCATGGAACAGCTCGAAGTGCAGATGATGAGCAGCATGATGATTGCGAAAGCTTTCTTACCCTCGATGGCGCAACGTGGGGCAGGGCGAGTGGTCTTCATATTGAGCAGTGTTACTTTGGGTCTGCCACCTGCTGCAATGGCTGACTACAACATTGCTAAATACGCACAATTGGGCTTGATGCGTTCGTTAGCGGCCGAATTTGGTAGCAAAGGTATTCGTGTGAATGCGTTATCCCCCTCGATGGTCGACACGCCATTCTTGCAGGATATTCCCGATAATATGGTGATTCAGAACGCGGCATCTCACCCGATGAAGCGCAATGCAACCTCAACGGAGGTAGCATCATCTGTGGTCTTTTTGCTTTCTGATGGGGCGGAATACATCAATGGCGTTAATCTACCAGTGACTGGCGGAGAGTGTGTATGACGTTGCAAACCAAGCTGAATGATCTACACGAGATGATTGAAAGCAGGCTTAATAAGCAAGTCGATACGCTATCAACGGTTCGCGAACAATATCTGTCTTTTGTACAAGATGAAATGCCCGGCCGCGCCTATTCACACTTCCCTGATGAGATGAATCGTTGGCTTGAGCAGCTATCGAACACTCATAGCAAAGACGTAGAGGCAGATATTCATCAACTCGCGCTGGTGGCTTTAATGCAGCGGAGTCTTCGCTCATTGGATTCAAGCGATCAGGCTGGCCTAGCTAGTCATGATGTGACGATGCCGACAATGGTGATTGACTCTATCAAAGAGTGGTTTGAGTATTTGGCAGATGACATTGCGACGGGCAGCTATGAGCCTGATGTTCACAGCGATCTGTTCAGAAAAGACATAGCCATTAGCGCGTTGAATATGTGGCCAAGCCGTTCAATTTGCCATTATGAACCCAGACCATTACCGCGTCGATTTCTTACCGCGAATGGCATTGGACAGTTTGTTAGTGCTGCGGATATGTTGCTGAGAAAGCTGAACAACAGACAAAACATGTATGAACTTCATATGGAAGACCGAAGAACTAATCCAGACTTCCTTGAACCGGGCTGGCGGGCGTTTTATCTGGAGATCGCACAACGGCTTGAGTCAGAACCACACGTTTCAGGCATCTTTGCACAAAGCTGGTTCTGGGACCCTTCGGTAATACAAGCATCATCGAAAATGGCCTATTTACGCACGCTCCCAGAGTCTGGTGGCGCGTCGTTTTATCTGCTTGAATCGTGTGATGATGCAGGGCATGTTGCTTTGCAGAACAAAAAGCGTCGACGGTTGTTTGATGAAGGGAAGTACACGCCTAAAAGCTATCTAATGATTTGGCCGCGAGATGACATCGTTCGTTGGGCCAAAGCACAATAACCTATCAAAACTATGCTCAGTGATTGTAATAAGTCCATCTGTTAAAAGTACGGCAGATGGCTTGATGACATTACTGAGTCATCCGGTTGAACATTCGTTTGTGGTTCCTGATTTTCGACAAAAAAGCACAATGAGTCATGAGTTGTTGGCTGAATCAAAGGCGTTGTCTAGCGGAGCAACGCTAGGCGAGTGACTTCAATTTACGTGTATATTCAATGGAATGAGTACGAGAGTGGTTGATGTAATCGCATCAAAAAGTGAGGACAAGCTGCCAATCTATTTCTTATTTGTGCTATAAAAGTAAGGATCTTCTAAGGATATTCACAATGTTAGAGCAAGCAGTATCAAATTTAATCAGTGATGACGCGACGTTGAGCCGCAAACAATTGGCAATGCGAGATCGTGAGAATGAGTTGTTGCTAATAGCATGTAGCATTGTTGAAAGGGAAGGTTTTGCACAACTCAATATGGATAAGCTTGCTGCAGCCAGCTCGTATTCCAAAGGTACAATTTACAATCACTTCAACAGCAAGGAAGATTTGTTTGCTGCGCTTGCGATCCAAGCGCTGAGTAAAAAAATTCCCCTATTCACAAGCGCACTCAACTTTGAAGGTTCAAGCCGTGAAAAGTTGATTGCCATGCATGCTGGTATGCATCTTTTCTCGAAACTCTCGCCCATCCTAGCGATGTGTGCATTGGTTAGTCGTACGCCTGCGGTCACGGAAAAAAGCGCCCCTGAACGCCTTGAAAAACTGAACACCTTGGAAGACCTTGTGGTGTCATTTGGTGATAAGTTCATCGAGCTTGGCCAGAGTTCTGGAGATATCATCCTCGCACCTGGCATCACGAGCGATAGCATTGTGTTTGCAAATTGGGCGATGGCATTTGGTACCAGTTCATTGGTAAATAATGCGACGCAAAGTAGCTGTGTATCTCGTCAACATGATACCAATATCGTGCTTCAGAACCTCAACTTCCTCCTTGATGGGATGCGCTGGATGCCTTTGTCTTGTGATTTTGACTACCAAAAAACATGGGAGCGAGCCGAAAAAGACCTGTTTGGCGAAGAAGTTGCCCTTCTAGAAAATCAATCATAATTGCGACAACTGACTTATTTGTGACGATTCGTCAAAATAAGCTTTAATTTGTTACTTTTTTGTACTACATTGACGTTTCGTCATTAATTGACGGAACGTCAGTTTTGTTCTGGCGATGATTTGAATTTCTAACCATGTGAACGCGTAATTTTGTTTTGCTTGAACAGGGTGAGTGACATAACCCTATGTTTAGGAAGTACTAAGCCATATCAGTTGGCTTTTTAAAGCAGAGAATTTGACGAATCGTCACAAATGGAGTGTGTGATGAAAACCGAACTATATCGAATGCCTGCGGCACGTCCTTGGCTATTTTTGATCTTTAGTGTTTTGTTTGCCGTTGTTGCGGCGATGGGTAGTCAAAACTTGTATTTTCGAGGTGATTACCAAATTTTCTTTGATAAAGGGAACCCGCAGCTACAATCGTTCAAAGAACTCGAAGCGACATTTAACAAAACGGACACGCTTGCCATTGTGGTTGCGCCACATAACAAAGACGTGTTTACCAAAGACAACCTTTCCTTGATTCAACAACTCACCGATGAAGCTTGGCTAACACCATACGCGAGTCGCGTGGACTCCATTACGAATTATCAACATACCTCTGCGGAAGAGGATGACCTGCTTGTTGAAGACCTTGCGCCAGATTATTACGAACTTGATGATGCACGAATCGACTATATTCGTGATGTCGCCCTCAATGAACCTCGTTTAGTTAACGCTATCGTCGGTCAAACCGCGCAAGCCGCCATTGTGAATATCACTTTTCAATTGCCGGATGGTGACCAAACGGCGCAAGTGCAGGAGGTGGTCAATTTTACAAAAGATGTTCTGGCGAAAGCGCACGAAACCTATCCTGACGTAGATTTCCATCTGGCGGGCATTATCGCCATGAATAAAGCTTTTGCTGACGCTGCGCAAGCAGACAGCCAAACGCTGGTACCAATGATGTTTCTTGTTGTACTGGTGTTCCTCGGCATTATGTTGCGATCTTGGAAGTTTGTCTTGGCGACGCTGATCGTGATTGTGCTGACGATTGCAGCCACCATGGGGATGCTGGGTTGGGTAGGACACTACCTGAACAACGGTACAGTGACAGTTCCGACGTTGGTGATGACTCTCGCCGTGGCGGATTGTGTCCACCTGATCACGTCCTATGTGCATGCCCTTCGTGAAGGCAAAGACAAAACTGAGGCCATTAATTATGCGCTTAAGCTTAATTTCCTCGCGCTATTGATCACGTCAGTTACAACGTCGATTGGCTTCTTAATGATGAATGCATCGGACTCTCCGGTATTGAGAGACATGGGGAATCTCGCTGCATTGGGCGTGATGATCGCGTTTGTCTTGTCTGTCACGCTATTACCAGCATTGCTTCAATTGATGCCGTTTAAGGTGAAGCCAGCCCGGAAAAACAGTAACAAAGCGATGGGATGGGTAGCGGATACCGTGATTGCAAATCATAGGAAGATTCTGCCAGTCAGTGTCATTGTCGTGGCATTGAGTGCGGTGTTGCTGATGCAAAACCATGCCAATGACAATGCCGTTGAATACTTCGATTCTGGTAATAATTTCCGTCAAGCGGCTGATTATATGGAAGAAACGGTTAGTGGGACAACCGCGCTCAGTATTTCCATTAAATCGGGTCAACCACAAGGTATTACGCATCCTGAGTTTTTAAATGCAGTCGAAGATTTCACCGAGTGGTTAAGAACTCAACCAGAGACTGACCATGTCGCGTCAATCTCCGACACTTTCAAACGTTTGAACATGAACATGCATGGTGATGATGAATCATTCTACGCCTTGCCTCAAGATCCTGAACTTGCTGCGCAATATTTGCTGTTGTACGAAATGTCGTTGCCGTACGGATTAGATCTAAACAACGAAGTGAACATTGATAAGTCTGCGGTCAAATTAGTACTAACCACTGACAACCTAGGCAGTGTGGATTTGATTGCGTTGGAAAAACGTATGGATACATGGTTTAAGGCTAATGCCCCTCAGTACGAGATGGCATCGTCTGGTCCGAACCTGATGTTCGCTCACATTGGTGAAACCAACATTGCCAGTATGTTGAAAACCTTGCCGATTGCATTGGTGTTGATTTCTGGGTTGTTGGTATTCGCATTACGTTCATGGCGTCTTGGTGTGATTAGTCTAGTGCCAAATTTGGTGCCAGCCATTTTGGGCTTTGGTTTGTGGGCTGTTGTGTCAGGTGAAATCAACCTAGGGCTTTCCGTAGTTATCACCTTGACCTTGGGTGTGGTGGTGGATGACACGGTGCATTTCCTGACGAAATATCGCCATGCACGTTTGCAGGGTCGCAATGTTGAAGATGGTATCCGTTATGCGTTTGATTCAGTGGGTCGCGCACTATGGATTACAACCGTCGTGCTAGTTGCTGGTTTCAGCGTGTTAGCAACATCCGGCTTCCGTCTGAATAGTGACATGGGGCTGCTCAGTGCCATCGTTATATTCATTGCTCTCATCGTGGACTTTATTCTTCTACCTGCCGTGCTTCTAGTAGCAGATAGGAAAAACTATGCCAATGAATCCAAGTCGCTGGGCGGTAAATCTGAGCCTTTGGCTGATAAATCTAAGTCGTTTAGCAAAGAAGCAACGCAGTAACGAATTCAAGGAGAGAAGAATGAAAACAATAAGAACATTATCAAAAGCCGTTGTGATTGCATTTAGCATGATGGCGATAGCAGCGCCTGTGGTTGCCGATGAAGTAAAGGGATTGGAAATCGCCAAAGAGCGTAAAGTGCGGGATCAAGGCTGGGGTGACAGTGTGGCTGAAATGACCATGCTGCTTGAAAACGCGAACGGTGATACCAGTGATCGCAAACTGCGTATCAAAACACTTGAAGTTGAAAGCGATGGCGATAAAGGCTTAACCATCTTTGATGAACCTCGTGATGTCCGTGGTACCGTTTTTCTTAACTACTCGCATATTACTGGCGCTGACGATCAGTGGCTTTACCTTCCTGCGCTAAAGCGCGTGAAACGTATTGCATCACGCAACAAGTCAGGCCCATTCATGGGCAGCGAATTTGCGTACGAAGATTTGAGCTCGTTTGAACTCGAAAAATATACCTTTGACTTGGTGGGTGAAGAAGAAATTGATGGGCAAAATACGTTTGTGATTGTGCAAACGCCAACCGATAAGTATTCAGGTTATACCAGCCAAAAAGTGTGGGTTGACCAAGAGCATTACCGACCGCTTAAAACTGAGTTCTACGATCGCCGTAAGTCTTTGCTTAAAACACTGACGTTCAGTGACTACAAGCAGTATCTGGATCAGTACTGGCGCGCGCACACCATGATGATGGTGAACCACCAGACGGGTAAATCGACCAAATTAACCACAACAGAACTAGCGTTTAACACGGGTTTGGATGAAGGTGACTTTTCTAAATCTAGCTTGAAGCGCGCGCGCTAGGAGTGAGAATGAAACAATGGACTTCATTGGCGGCGCTGTTAGCGCTGCCTCTTTTCCTCTCACCCGCTTATGCATTTGAATTTGAAGGTGAGCTGACCTTTCAACAGCGTCAGTTTTCACAGGCTGGCGCTCAAGGTCAGGACAAAAGCCAAACGTCTATCGCCATTGAGCCTGAGCTTTATTGGGAAAGTGACGAAGGGAACACGAGCTTTACTTTTTCGCCGTTCTTCCGTTGGGACTCAATGGATGACGAGCGCACGCATGGCGATGTGCGTGAAGCGTTGTTGATGCACTACGAAGATAACTACGAACTGCGCTTTGGCTTGGGTATCGTCTTTTGGGGCGTGACAGAGTCACAACATCTTGTTGATGTGATCAATCAAACTGATGCGGTAGAAGCGATTGATGGCGAGGTGAAACTGGGTCAACCCATGATGAGCTTGGGGCTAGAACTCGAATCTGGCTTGCTTGATTTATACGTGCTGCCCTATTTTCGCGAACGTACCTTTGCAAGTTACGATGGTCGTTTAGCGGTTCCTGGTGCTGGCGATGCAGATGCACAGTACGAATCTCGTCATGAAGAGTTTTACCCTGATGTTGCTGCGCGTTATGGCACCATGTTTGATGAATGGGACGTAGGTTTGAGTGTGTTTCATGGCACTAACCGAGACCCATATTTCTTTAACAGCTTGTCACCATACTATGCGCTCATGACGCAAGTGGGCCTTGATGTTCAAGCGATCTACGGTGACTGGCTCTGGAAAGCTGAGGCAATTCGTCGTTACAGCTTGGAATCAAATACGGCGTTTACGGGAGGTTTTGAATATACCTATGTAGGAGTGAACGAAGGCATCACCGATCTGGGTTTTCTGATGGAGTATCTTTACGATAGTCGCGATGAAGATGCACCTGTTGCTGGCCAAAATGACCTGTTTGCAGGACTTCGCTGGGTGCTGAATGATCACGACGGTACTGAGTTCTTAGTCGGGGGTACGGTCGATTTAGACGATACAGATTCGATGACAGTGCGCTTAGAGTCGAGCGGTCGTTTCTCGAATGATTGGAGCTGGACGGTGACAGGTTGGATGTTCGACTCGGACAAGGCCACCGATCCAATTTACTCCCTAAAACGTGATGACTTTGTCGAAGCGGAGGTGAGTTGGTATTTTTGAGTGGTTAGCGCCTTGCACGGTTGATATGAAAAACAAAGGCCAGAATGAACTGGCCTTTGTTTTATCCTAACTAGCGCTTGTCTGGCGCTTTGGCGCATGGGTTTCGGACGTAGTTTTTGCCATCGTAGCCGCATGCACCGCCAAGTGAACCAGGTGCAGTTGTACTACCGCCGCCGCTTCCACCGCCAAGAGAAGGGGTTCCTTTTTGAACAGGACTGTTACTGGTCATCATTGGACGATTGTTAATATTGGCAGCTGCTTCTGATGCAGCGTTGCAATTGATCATCGTCTTACATGGGTCGACTCGCTTGTAATCACCATCAGCGGAATCATAGTCATCATCGAAGTTGTAGTCGTCGAGATAGGCGTAGACCGATGAGCAGTTAGCGGGAACGCTATTTGTCGGTGTCATCGGCCCTAAAATTACGCCGAATTGGCTGTTGTTCTGAACATACCCATTGAACTCATCTACGAATTGTTGGATTGTGTATGTTGCATCGTAGGGGAACGGTACATCAGTGAAGATACACTCTCCATCGGTACTATCTAGATATACGCGTAGATTGCTATCCGAAAAAACCCAGTAATAAAAATAGTCCATCTCGCCGTCAAACGTTACAGTTGAACGATAGGGAACGCCTGTCAATTCATCCGTAACTTCCGAGCGAAGTTGATTGTAATCAATCAATTCTTGAATCAGCTCACTCGGTGCCACATCGACCCAGAGACTATCGGCGATCAATTCCGCATCAAAGCTAGAGAAATCATGGCTTTGCACTTCCTCTAGAATGGCTTCAAACCCTTGGAAAGTTGTAGCGTTAGCATTAAATACGACATCACCAGAGTGTGCCGACCAACTACTGTCTTGCAACGATACGCCGCCTCCCCAGTATCTGTCCTCCCAGTAGGCTTGAGACTCCTGCATCTTTCGGGCTACCACTTCGTTGAGATTGTGAAGACGGTTGTTGAAATCAGCCTGGTGCGGATCGCTCGCATCGGTGCCCAACACAAAGTTACCTACTACCAACTCGGTATATTCAACTTCCGTTTCGATGGACGCTTCGTACTCAAATTGCTCATTTTGTAAAATGGTTGAAGTGAGTTCACTGAGAACTTGGTTAGCAGGTTTTCCTGAAAGGGCTGATTCAAAATTGATGTAGCTGCTAACGGGTGAGATAACCACGTCTTCACGGGTGGGATCGAAGGCGGTCATCACATAGTCGTTGTGAATACGCCCGCCGCCGTAGTCGCTATCTACAGCTGTGGATTGCCGGACATCGGCGATGATGGTGTAGGTTTCTAAAATTGATGACTCTTCATAGGTGAGCTCAAAGTAGCCATCACTGTCCGTTTCTGTGTACTGATCTTCATCGGTACATTGAAGGTCATTGTTCATGTCGAAACACACCCTTGCTGAAGCGACTTGCCCATCAAGAACGTGGCCTTTCACAGTCGAAGAGGTAGGTGCTGGCGAAGATGGTGAGTTGCCATCTGCTGTATCGCCACCTCCGCCGCAACCAGCGAGAATGAGCACGGCGGTAATTGCCGATAACGTAAATTTATAGTTTTGTGTTAATACTGCCATTGTAGATACTCCTGACCTTGTGATTAAGGCTCCAAGCCTTGTCATGTCTGATTTTGACGAGACCTCATCAAGGCTATTAGGTAGGTTGATTTATCACCTCACCCAAATAGGGGATTTTTACCTATGGCTAGGTAGAAGTATCACAACAAAGAAATCTGTTGGTCGTTAACAGAAGAGGGAGTTAGTGGTGACAAGGGCGGTAACAAAATTTGTTCACGCAACTTTGCGTAATAACGCTCAGCCAATTGCGGCGCTTGATCGTTGTTTGCTGTGTGAATCATCAAATACGGTGTTTTCCCTTCCTCAATCCACTGCGGAATCTTTTTCTGCCAATTCGCAAAGAACGCATCGTTTCGCTCAAGCGTTGGGTCGCCAATGAATCGCACCATCGGTGTATTGCTTGTTGAGATGGCGTGCACAGGAACGGCGGGCTTTTTCTGCTGGGCATCGAGCAGGGCGTCAGTGTCTGCAGGCACGGCAAAAACAGGACGACTGTCCATAATGATGCGGTCGGCGTTGTATTCCATCAATAAGCTATTGAACGCGCGTTCGTCGTCACCTTTGGCAAAAAAAGCAGGGTGGCGCACTTCAACACCCACGTTATACGCCGTTGGCATCGCGGTGAGAAAACGTTTGAGGTCTGGCAAAGACTGTGGGCCAAAGGCTGCCGGCAGTTGTATTTTCCATAACCCAATACGTTCATGTAGCGGCTGCATTAAGGTGATAAATTCAGACACCATGGCATCTGAGTGTCGCAACATCATTTGGTGAGTGATGGGCTGAGGGAATTTAAAGGTAAACCGGAATGCATCGCTGGTGGCTGCTTTCCAATTAGCAACGGTCGCGTGTGAAGGGCTGGCGTAAAATGTGGTGTTGCCTTCTACGGTATTAAATACTTCAGCATAACGCGCCAAACGTTCTCCGCTTTTGGTGCCAGACGGGTAAAATTTGCGTTGCCACGCATTGTGCGACCATTGCGTCATACCTAGTCGAAGTGGCGGAGTGGCCAGTTGCGAAAGCGGTGCAAGTTTTGGAATCGATGGTTGCAACGGATAATCCCTCATGTCGTCGAGTCTCTATTGTGGGTGTGTTGCGCAGTCAGCGTCAATCCTTGCTGTTTTTTTGCGCGATTGCGGTTTTTTATGGCTTTCATCTCGCTACGATTTCCCGCAACGCAATTTTTTCCTTTATAATGCTGCGTCATTTTGAGGTATTTTTACTTTGGCGTGAGTGAATACTCAGGCGGAAGTTTGCAGAACAATCTGCACAACCATATTTGTAGCTTTGCGCTTGTCGGCGCAATAGGACAGTCAGTAACAGATCGGGAAATTCATATGCGCACCCAATATTGTGGTCACCTGAACAAAGCCCTAGTAGGGCAAACTGTAGAACTTTGCGGCTGGGTAAATCGCCGTCGTGATTTAGGCGGTCTTATCTTCATTGATATGCGTGACCGTGAAGGCGTGGTTCAGGTGGTGGTTGATCCGGATATGAAAGACGTATTCGAGATCGCTAACAAACTGCGTAACGAATTCTGTATCAAATTCACGGGTGAAGTTCGCGCTCGTCCTGAAAGCCAAATCAACAAAGACATGGCGACAGGCGAAGTTGAATTGCTTGCGACTGGTTTGGAAATTATCAACCGCGCTGAGCCATTGCCATTGGACTTCAACCAAAACAACTCTGAAGAACAACGTCTTAAGCACCGTTACCTTGACTTGCGTCGTCCAGAAATGAGCGATCGCATCAAGCTGCGTGCAAAAGCATCAAGCTTTGTTCGTCGTTTCCTTGATGATAACGGCTTCCTTGACATCGAAACGCCAGTACTGACAAAAGCAACGCCAGAAGGCGCACGTGACTACTTGGTACCAAGCCGTGTTCATAAAGGCAGCTTCTACGCATTGCCACAATCACCACAGCTGTTCAAACAGCTTCTGATGATGTCTGGTTTTGACCGTTACTACCAAATCGTTAAGTGCTTCCGCGATGAAGACTTGCGTGCTGACCGCCAGCCTGAATTTACCCAAATTGATATCGAAACTTCGTTCATGACCGCAGATCAAGTGCGTGAAGTGACTGAAAACATGGTTCGCGATATGTGGCAAGAATTGTTGAACGTGGATCTGGGCCAGTTCCCAATCATGACGTTTGAAGAAGCTGCGCGCCGTTTCGGTTCAGATAAACCAGACCTGCGTAACCCGCTAGAAATGGTTGATGTTGCCGACCTTCTAAAAGACGTTGAATTCAAAGTCTTCTCTGGCCCAGCGAATGACGAAAAAGGCCGTGTTGCTGTTATTCGTGTTCCGGGTGGTGCTGAGCTATCTCGTAAGCAAATCGATGAATACACCAAGTTTGTCGGCATCTACGGCGCGAAAGGTTTGGCATGGATGAAGGTTAACGACCGTGCAGCAGGCATGGAAGGTGTTCAATCACCGGTTGCTAAATTCCTGAACGAAGACGTTGTTAACGGTATTCTTGAGCGCACTGGCGCTGAAACTGGCGACATCATCCTGTTCGGCGCTGACAGCAAGAAAGTGGTTACTGAAGCGATGGGCGCACTGCGTCTGAAGCTAGGTACTGACTTGGGTCTGACTGACAAATCTAAGTGGGCGCCACTTTGGGTTGTTGATTTCCCAATGTTCGAAGAAGACGAAGAAGGTAACCTGCACGCGATGCACCACCCATTCACGTCTCCTTTGGGTATGACGGCAGAAGAGCTACGCGCAAACCCTGCGTCTGCAATTTCTAACGCTTATGACATGGTACTAAACGGCTACGAAGTGGGCGGTGGTTCTGTGCGTATTCACAACTCTGACATGCAAACTGTTGTGTTTGATATTCTGGGTATTGAATCTGGCGAACAGAAAGAAAAATTTGGCTTCCTACTAGAAGCATTGAAGTACGGCACGCCGCCGCACGCGGGTCTAGCATTCGGTCTTGACCGTCTTGTTATGCTGCTGTGTGGTACTGACAACATCCGTGATGTTATCGCGTTCCCGAAAACTACCGCAGCAGCGTGTTTGCTAACGGATGCGCCAAGCCTTGCTAACCCGGCAGCACTTGAAGAACTAGCGATTGCGGTTACCGCGGCAGCGAAGAAGAACGAAGAAAACGACGCATAAGTCGAACACCTCTTCTAACAATAAGGCCAGATTATCTGGCCTTATTTGTTTCTATACGATATGGGTGCTGTCTCAGACATTTGCATTCTGTTTTGCTATAAATCCAAGAACTAACGTAACAACTTCAGCGGCGTGTCGGCTGCTGACAAAAGGAGTGAGAAATGGCAGGTCACAGTAAATTCGCCAACATCAAACACCGCAAAGCTGCGCAAGATGCCAAGCGCGGCAAAATCTTCACCAAACTCATCCGTGAAATCACCGTAGCTGCCAAAGAAGGTGGCGCTGAGCCTGAGAACAATCCGCGCCTACGTGCAGCCATCGATAAAGCGCTGTCGAATAACATGACGCGTGACACCGTTAACCGTGCTGTAACCCGTGGGGCTGGTGGTGAAGGCGACGAAGGTATGGAAACTGTCATCTATGAAGGTTACGGCCCTGCAGGCACGGCAGTGATGGTTGAATGCATGACAGACAACCGTAACCGCACGGTATCTGGTGTTCGTCATGCGTTCTCTAAGTCAGGCGGAAACCTCGGTACTGACGGCAGTGTGAACTACTTGTTCGACAAGAAAGGGGTGATTTCTTACGCGCCGGGCTTGGATGAAGATGAAGTGATGGAAGCGGCGCTAGAAGGCGGTGCTGACGACGTTGAAACACACGAAGATGGCTCTATGGACGTTTACACCACGCCAGCTGAATTTGGTGCGGTGAAAGATGCGTTGGATGCTGCAGGCTTTGAAGCTCAGAACGCTGAAGTGACGCTTGTTCCTTCCACTAAAGCAGATTTAGACGAAACCACAGCACCTAAGCTGCTTCGTTTGATTGATGCCCTTGAAGATTTAGATGACGTGCAAGAGGTTTACCACAACGGTGATATTTCTGACGAAGTCGCAGCAACATTGGAATAAGTATTCGTGGCAATTATTCTCGGGATTGACCCGGGCTCGCGGATCACAGGCTACGGCGTGATCCGTCATCAAGGTAGACACCTTGAATACCTTGGCAGTGGTTGTATTCGTACAGACTCTGAAGATTTGGCAGGACGACTCGGTCAAATTTACGCTGGTGTGAGTGAAGTTATCACCCAATTTCAGCCAGACACCTTCGCGATTGAGCAGGTGTTTATGGCTCGCAACGCGGATTCCGCTCTAAAGCTAGGTCAAGCGCGTGGTGCTGCCATGGTTGCCGCGGTTAACGCCAGCTTGCCTGTTAGCGAGTATGCGGCGCGTCTCATCAAACAATCAGTTGTCGGCAATGGTGGTGCTGATAAGAAGCAAGTTCAGCACATGGTTGTGCACATGCTGAAATTGCCTTCAACACCACAAGCCGACGCCGCCGATGCCTTGGCGGTTGCTATCTGTCATGCCCACACCAACCACACCCTGGTAGCAATGGCGGGAAAAGCGACGAGTGCTAGGCGCGGGCGTTATCGCTAAACCCTTTTCCAACCTCCACCTCAAAAAAGCAGCCTTGGCTGCTTTTTTTGCGTTTAGGTTTAGTAACTTACCGTAACCCCATTACTTTTTAGCGTCTCAAGATGCGCCTTCGTATCGTCATTCAAAGGGTTATTGATCAGTCCAATTGAATTGATTTTTGGGTTTGATGTAAAACTTATGGATGTGATTTGATTTGACCACCCTGTGAAGTATTCAAGTTGAGGGTTGTTGCTTAAATCAACAGATGTTAATTGGTTCAAGGCTGCACTGAGCCAGACCAATTTGGGATTATTTGAAAGATCAATGCTAGTAAGTTGATTACTTGAGACAATTAGCGAGTAGAGTTTGGGGTTATTTGATATATCAATACTGGTTGCTGAAGTACTTGAAACGTCGAGTATTTCCAATGACGTGTTTTGGCTTAAATCAATATTCCCAACCGTATTTCCTGAAATGTCTAAAAAGTCCAAATTTGGAAGTGTGGAGACGTCTAATGATGAAAGGTTGTTGTCAGACAAAGTCAATTGAGTAACTTCTGTGTTTTGGCTTAGATCAATGCTTGATAGTTGATTGTCGCCGAGGATTAAGCTGTCCAGAGTATTACTGTTTGGTTCGGTAATTGTCGAAATCTTGTTTGAGTACGCAAAGACAGAAATTAGTGCAGTATTCGACGAGAGGTCTAAATCTGATATTTGGTTCTCGTTAATATTCAGTTCTTTTAGGAGAGGGTTGCGTGAAAGATCTAAGTTACTGATATTGTTATCATCTAGGGTTAGCGTTTCTAGTTTTGAATTCTCTGAAAGGTCGATGCTGCTGAGGGAATTGCTACCTGCATTGAACACTAAAAGTTCAGATGATGAAGACACATCAATATGCGTCAATAAGTTATTGCTCAAACCAAGATACTGCAGTTCAGTAGATTGCGGTAGAGAGACGCTCTCTAGCAAGTTGTTTGTCGCGTATATTGAGGAGAGCTTAGTCATGCCTGATAAGTTTAACGTACTCAATTCATTGTCTGATATATCAAGTATGTACATGCTTGTCAGCACTTCAATACCGCTGAGATCTTTGATTCCTTTACCTTGGCACTCCAGTGCCACAATGCTCTCGAGACTGGCAGCGCCAGTGTCTGAAACACAAGTTGCGAGCGCAGCATCAGAAAATGATGCGGTTGATAGAGAAGTGGTTGTATCTGAAGCGGAGGAACCACCTCCACCTCCGCAACCCATTAAAATTAGGGAAATGGCTGCAGGTAAAAATCCTTTCATTGTCATTGTATTATTCCTTTATTTGGTCATTGCCGTTCACATTCTAATTACGCCGACTTAGGAGTCTCTATTTAGTGATTGTGATGCGATGCGGATAACCTTGTACTTTGCCAAAAGTCGAGCAAGCGCATGTTATTCAATTGGCAAAAAATGAAAAAAGTACGAGTTTCTCTTAGCGATGAAATTGAAACTCTCTAATGACAATCTATTGTTAATAAGAGAATTTATATTAAAGGGAAAATCATGAAATACTTAAAAGTGGGCTTGTGCATCTTTATCGCGTTTGTGTTTGTGCAATCGCTCTTCTTCAAGTTTACAGGTTCACCTGAAACCACATTTATCTTTGGCACATTGGGTGAGTGGTCTGGGCTGGCATGGTTTGGTCAGTACGGTGCTTACATGGTGGGCATTGCTGAACTTATCGCATCGATCTTACTGTTCACACGTCTTCATGCACTCGGCGCATTCATGGCGGTCGGCACCATGACTGGCGCTATATTCTTCCACCTTTTCACGCCAATTGGCGTTGCGCAGCCTGTGTTTAATGAAGCGGGTGAAGTTGTCGGCAATGATGGTGGAATCTTGTTTGTGATGGCGTGTTTAGTGTGGGTGTCAGCGGCGTTTTTGCTTTATCAAACAAGAAAAGGCGATCTGGAACAGGTTGATTGAGTGAAGGAAAACGCTGTAACAACATCGAATTTTCAGTGATGTTGATAGCGAAGTTCTCCATCACAATCGGTTTTATATAATAAACATGTTTCACTTGTCCCTTTGACGTTTGTTTACCTGCAGATACTTAGGGACAAGAAATATGTTCAAACACATCTCCGCTCTATTCATTGTCTTACTTTTCGCTGTTTTATCTGACGCTGTTCACGCGTTTGATGATGTGATGAATTACGATTCGGAATACAAAAATATAAAAGTCGGACAGTCGACGCTGCAGTCGTTAAAACATCATCATGGAAAAGCGGTTCGCGTAGTGGAATACGATAATTTTACGAAATATCGCTATAAAAAATTCGATGCCACGATTAATCATTTAGATGGCAAAGTAAGAACAATTATTATCTTTGACCGTAGTTATAAAGATGCAAATTACCTGTCGATTGGCGAGAGTAGAAGCAAGGTTGAACGTACTCTTAGAGCCAGCAAGTCGGCGAAGCATCTAGTGGATAACGAAAATGGCATCGTTTATTGGTTCTCCGACGACAAGGTGTCAAAAATCGTTCTTGCACATCAGTTGCGTCGTTAGCTGAAGCTAAATATTCTTACACAAAGGATAAATCGAAGGTTGAAGTGAGCAGGTGCACGGAGAGCTTATTCAGGTTTCTTGGGTATATTCAGGGAGTTTGGGTATAGTAAGCCAATCATTCGTAGAAAGGACTCGCCGTGCCAACGTCCACATTACCAGCATCTCAAAGTACGCGTTCTGTTTTGACATGGATTGCTAGCTTTCTTGCGCCTTATCGTTCGCGTGTGATTGGCGCGGTTATCTTCCTCATGCTGGGTTCACTCAGCTGGCTTGCTCTCGGCCAAGGCGTCAAACTCATCGTCGATGATGGGTTCCTGACGGGCAACGCATCGCGTCTTGATCAGATGATGTTAGTGATCCTCGCGATTACTTTTGTCAGCGGCATTGCCACTTTTTTCCGTTTCTACCTTATGAGTTGGCTAGGCGAACGCGTGAGCGCCGACATCCGCATTAAGGTCTACCAACAGCTTCTACATTTATCTCCAACGTTTTACGCCAAAGAGCGAACTGGCGAAGTGATCAGCCGTTTTACGGCGGATACGACGTTACTGCAAACCGTGGTTGGGTCGAGTTTGTCGATGGCACTTCGATCTGCTGTGTCAGTCACGGGTGGCTTGATCATGATGGCGGTCACAAGCCTAACGTTAACGGGCTTGGTGTTGCTCGCCGTGCCTGTTGTGTTGGTACCTATTGGCGTGTTGGGGCGTAAAGTGCGGCAGTTAGCCAGAGTGAGCCAAGACAAAGTGGCAGATCTTGGTTCGCACGTCGATGAAACACTACACGAGATCCGTACCGTTCAATCTTATGGTCATGAAGAGGCCGACTCTTTTCATTTCTCATCACGTGTTGAAGCAGTTATGGATGCAGCGAGACTGCGCATTCGTTACCGTGCGTCGTTAATGGCTTCTGTGGTATTGCTTAGTATTGTTGCGATTATTCTCGTGACATGGGTTGGCGCATTAAATGTGTTGGATGGTTCGCTGACAGCGGGTCAGTTATCCGCCTTTATGTTTTATGCCTTGTTAGTCGCAGGGGGAGTGGCAACCATCAGTGAAGTGATTGGCGACATTCAACGCGCAGCAGGTGCAACGGAGCGTTTGATAGAGCTTTCGCGTATGCAATCTGATATCCAAGATCCCGATTCACCTGTTGATTTTCCTTCCCATGCGAAAGGTAATGTGACGTTTTCTGATGTTTCATTTACTTATCCGGGTGATGAAAACCTGCCTGTTTTCTCGTCTTTATCGTTTGATGTAAAAGCGGGAGAGCGAGTCGCTTTAGTCGGGCCGAGTGGGGCAGGGAAAAGCTCAGTGTTTACCTTGCTTCAACGTTTTTTTGATATCCAACACGGAAAAACATTGTTAGACGGTGTGCCGCTTAAAGACATGTCATTAAAAACACTTCGTGACCAGTTTGCTTTGGTGCCACAAGAGTCGGTGATTTTTGCAACTAACGTATTGGAAAACGTACGGTATGGTGCGCCCGATGCGAGTGAAGAAAAAGTAATTGAAGCGTGTAAAGCAGCACGTGCTCATGAATTTATTGAAGCCTTACCACACGGCTACCTCACGGAATTGGGTGAACGCGGTGTGCGTTTGTCTGGTGGGCAAAAACAGCGCATTTCGATAGCCCGCGCTATCTTGGCAGACCGTCCTATTTTGCTGTTGGATGAAGCAACCAGCGCATTGGATGCTGTCAGTGAACATCAGGTCAAACAAGCATTGGATACCCTGATGGAAGGGAAAACCTCGTTAGTGATTGCTCACCGTCTTGCAACCGTAGTGAATGCTGACCGTATTTTGGTTCTTGATGATGGGCAGTTGGTAGCGAGTGGTTCTCATCAAGAATTAATGGAAACAAGCGCCTTGTATCGTGAGTTTGCATCATTGCAGCTTGTCGCCTCGGAATCCAATGTAATAACTCAGTCTGCGAGCTAATGGATCTGTGCGACGGCGGGTGTTGAGCTCAACCTAGAACTCATGTTGTTGATATAAGTGATGACGACTTTTCCGTATCGAGATATGCGCCTGAGTGCTTTATCGTGACTTTGTTATATCTTATTGAGTCTTGCAGTAGCGAAGGGCGTGTAGCGTTGGTTTATTCCTGCATTGGCGCATAACAAATCGGTGATGATTCGTCATCGCTGTTCACGAAACGTTAAGATGAAGCACAAGGAAAGTAACATGAAGAAAATGTTCGCTATGTTAGCGGTCGTATTTTTTGTCGCGGGTTGTTCGCCAGAAGTTGGCAGTGATGACTGGTGCAAAGAGTTAAAAGAAAAGCCAAAAGGCGATTGGTCCGCCAATGAAGCAACAGATTTCGCTAAACACTGTGTGTTTTAAAGCGTGACGTTTTCGGCAATTAGGCAATTAAAAGGTAGGGTTTCCACCCTACTTTTTTTTGCTATTTATAAGCCTCAGTATGTGGGTTCCAGTTTTACAGATAGGTCGGTTCCGCACATGCTTCGTTGCCAGTTTTGATTTTTCCAAACGGATAAAGCGCGTCAATCACGCGGATCGCGCTGGCATTTCTGGTGGTGCTCAGGGATTAAAACTGGATATCTATCCAGTTGTTTATTATCCTAACGTCAATTAATACCAAAAAAACGAGTCCACACTGTGATTGGTCGATTACGCGGAACCCTGCTTGAAAAACAACCCCCTGAAATCCTTCTAGAAGTCAACGGCATTGGCTATGAAGTCAGTATGCCGATGAGTTGCTTCTATGAGCTTCCAGACGCTGGTGAAGAAGCCATTGTTTATACCCATTTTGTTGTGCGTGAAGATGCACAATTGCTTTATGGTTTTAACACCACGGTTGAGCGTGCGTTGTTCCGCGAAGTCATTAAAGCTAACGGTGTTGGGCCTAAATTGGGTCTCGCTATTTTGTCTGGCATGACAGCCACACAGTTTGTTGACAGTGTAGAGCGCGAAGATGTGTCGACGTTGGTGAAAATCCCAGGTGTTGGTAAGAAAACGGCGGAACGCTTGGTCATTGAAATGCGTGACCGTTTGAAGAACTGGCATGCCTTTGATTTGCTCACACCACATGCTGACGCGGCTGCCCGTCGTGAAAACAGCACAAGTACGGTGGTGGCAGCGTCAACCAACCCTAAAGATGAAGCCATGAGCGCTCTGATTGCGCTTGGTTACAAAGCAGCACAAGCTGAGAAAGTGGTGAAGCAGGTAGCCCATGATGGCATGACCAGCGAAGCCATCATCCGCGACGCATTGCGTTCGATGGTGTAATGGAGCCGATGAGATGATTGAAGCAGATCGCCTGATAAGCTCCGTACCACCAATGAAAGAAGACGAGATCATTGACCGTGCGATTCGACCTAAGATGCTGGAAGATTACAAAGGTCAGGATCATGTGCGCAGCCAAATGGAAATCTTCATCCATGCAGCGAGAAAGCGCGAAGAAGCACTCGATCATTTGCTGATCTTCGGCCCACCTGGGCTGGGGAAAACTACCTTAGCAAACATTGTTGCCAATGAGATGGATGTGAATATCCGTACCACCTCTGGCCCCGTTCTCGAAAAAGCGGGTGATTTGGCCGCATTGCTGACCAACCTTGAACCTCACGACGTATTATTCATTGATGAAATCCACCGTCTAAGCCCTGTGGTTGAAGAAGTGTTGTATCCCGCGATGGAAGACTATCAGCTGGATATCATGATCGGTGAAGGTCCTGCGGCGCGTTCAATCAAAATTGATTTACCACCGTTTACGTTGGTAGGGGCGACCACCCGTGCAGGCTCACTAACGTCACCACTGCGTGACCGTTTTGGTATTACGCAGCGTCTTGAGTACTACAACGTTGCCGACTTGAAAGGCATTGTTCAGCGAAGTGCAAACTGTTTGAACTTAGTGATTGATGAAGAAGGGGCTTATGAGATTGCGAAACGTGCGCGCGGCACACCGCGTATTGCAAACCGCCTTCTGCGCCGTGTACGTGATTACGCCGAAGTAAAAGCTGATGGCGAGATCAATGCTGATATCGCTTCTAAAGCCTTGGATATGCTAGACGTTGATAATCGTGGCTTCGACTATATGGACAGAAAGCTTCTAAAGTCGATCATTGAAAAGTTTGATGGTGGTCCAGTGGGCCTCGATAACCTTGCTGCAGCGATAGGTGAAGCAAAAGATACGATTGAAGACGTGCTGGAACCGTACCTGATTCAACAAGGTTACCTGCAACGTACTCCGCGAGGACGTATTGCTAGTCAGCGTGCTTATCTGCACTTTGGGTTTGATTTACCCGAGTAGGTCATCGCTTACCTCGTCGAAAATAACGCATAAAGGCCAGCATTTCTGCTGGCCTTTTCTATTTTCAGATTACTACCTCATACTCTCTAGTGTGGAAATCACGTGCTAGATTCGTTCGTGTGTTGTCAATTTTGCGCATCGAAATTGATCAAGATCTAACAAAGGGTCGATTTGAGACAGTAAAAATTGATTAATTAGACAGCAATCAAAGAGTGAAACACCCAAATGCTTTGAAGCGGCTCCACATAATGATTAGTATTAGCTGTCACTATATTAGGTGTTGCTTAACAAAATCCTAACCAGTGAAAAACATACATGCAACATAAAAAAGGAGAGTCGTTCACACGGCTCCCGTAAGGAAGCTCTGTTAAGCGCGTCACGTAAGGCGCGCATGTGTTTAAGCATTTACTTATCGATACGAAAGTATCGCGCGTCAGTCAGCCTGACGAGGAAGGAGTTACTATGTTAACTGATATTGTGGATCTGTCGCGGTTCCAATTTGCTCTCACCGCGATGTATCACTTCTTATTTGTCCCACTGACTCTAGGTATGGCATTCCTGCTTGCCATTATGGAGTCGTTGTATGTGATGACGGACAAGCAAATCTACAAGGACATGACTAAGTTCTGGGGTAAGCTTTTCGGTATCAACTTCGCACTAGGCGTGGCAACAGGCCTAACAATGGAGTTCCAGTTCGGTACTAACTGGGCATATTACTCTCATTACGTCGGCGACATTTTTGGTGCACCTCTAGCGATTGAAGCCCTTATGGCTTTCTTCCTCGAATCGACGCTTGTGGGTATGTTCTTCTTCGGTTGGGACCGCCTAACCAAACGCCAACACCTTACCGTTACTTGGTTAATGGCAATTGGCTCAAACTTCTCTGCGCTTTGGATTTTGGTGGCGAATGGTTGGATGCAAAATCCGATCGGCGCTGAATTCAATTTCGAAAGCATGCGTATGGAAATGGTGAGCTTTGCGGAAGTGGTACTTAACCCAGTTGCTCAGGTTAAGTTTGTACACACGGTAGCTGCGGGCTACACCACGGGTGCAATGTTTGTCCTGGGTATCAGTGCTTACTACCTACTAAAAGGCCGCGACGTTGCATTTGCTCGTCGTTCATTTGCTATTGCCGCATCGTTTGGTATGGCGGGTATCCTGTCTACTATCGTGCTGGGTGATGAGTCTGGCTACGAGCTTGGTGACGTGCAGCGAGTGAAACTTGCCGCAATTGAAGCAGAGTGGCACACAGAACCCGCTCCTGCTGCGTTTACCCTGTTTGGCTTCCCAAACCAAGAGACCATGGAAACCGACTACGCCATCAAGATCCCTTATGTGATGGGTATTATCGCGACGCGTTCGTTTGATAAAGAAGTCACTGGTTTGCGTGATCTGATTGATGAACACGAAGTGCGTATTCGCAACGGTATGATTGCATATGGTTTGCTTGAGAAGCTTCGTTCTGGTGATAAATCTGCTGAAAACGTTGCTGCATTCGATGATGTGAAAGGCGATCTTGGTTACGGCCTATTGCTGAAAGAACACACAGACAACGTAGTCGATGCAACAGAAGCGCAAATCAAACAAGCAGCCAAAGATTCTATTCCGCAGGTGGCTCCGTTGTTCTGGAGTTTCCGCATCATGGTTGCGTGTGGCTTCGCGATGCTGTTCATCTTTGGTATGGCGTTCTTCCAAACATGCCGCCAGAAAATTGATCAGAAACCATGGATTCTGAAACTTGCTCTTATCGGTATCCCACTGCCTTGGATCGCGAGTGAAGCGGGTTGGTTCGTTGCAGAGTATGGTCGTCAGCCATGGGCTGTGGGTGAAATCCTACCGGTACACATGGCAGCATCTAACTTGCCAGCCTCTGAGATCATTACCTCACTGGTTGCGATTGTCCTGTTGTACACCGTGTTCCTTATTGCCGAAGTTTACCTGATGGTTAAGTTCGCGCGTAAAGGACCAAGCAGCTTGAAGACAGGCCGTTATCACTTTGAACAGCAAAAGTCTCCGGAAACGGATCTTGCGCGTCAACTTGAAGCATAAGGAGAGCTTGAGCGATGTTTGATTACGAAATTTTACGTTTAATCTGGTGGCTACTGATCGGTGTTCTACTGATCGGTTTCGCCGTGACAGATGGTTTTGATATGGGCGTTGGCGCACTCGTGCCAGTGATCGGTAAAACCGATAACGAACGCCGCGTTATGATTAACTCCATTGCACCTCACTGGGATGGTAACCAAGTTTGGTTGATCACCGCGGGTGGTGCATTGTTCGCAGCTTGGCCTTTGGTCTATGCCGTGTCTTTCTCAGGTTTCTATCTGGCGATGATCTTAACCCTAGCGGCACTTTGGTTCCGCCCAATTGGTTTCGATTACCGTTCTAAGATTGAAGACCCACGCTGGCGTAAAACGTGGGACTGGGGCATCTTCATTGGTAGCTTTGTTCCACCAATCATTTTTGGTGTGGCATTTGGTAACTTGCTTCAGGGCGTACCGTTTGAGCTGAGTGAATTCTTGGTTCCAACATACAAGGGCGGCTTCTTTGGTCTGCTAAACCCGTTTGCGATTCTGTGTGGCTTGGTTAGCTTGTTCATGATTCTGACCCAAGGCGCAGCGTACTTGCAGATGAAAACCACTGACGCACTGCACACCCGTGCGCGCACTGTGGCTCAGGTGACCTCTGTGCTAACCGCAGTTTGCTTTGCACTGGCTGGCTTCTGGGCTCAGAACATCGAGTTCTATGTGATCACGAGTGAAATCGTGACTCACGCGACGTCAAACCCACTGAACAAAGAAGTGGTGACCCTAATGGGCGCGTTGTTCAATAACTATGAAACCTACCCAATGCTATGGGCAGCGCCAGCGTTAGCGGTGTTTATGCCACTTCTGGTTGCTGTTTGTGCGCGTTTCGAGCGTGATGGCTTTGCTTTCTTGTTTAACAGCCTTGCGATTGCGGGCGTTATTTTGACCGCAGGCTTTGCAATGTTCCCATTCGTAATGCCATCAAGCCTAGTGCCTTCGCACAGCTTGACCATGTGGGATGCAACCTCGAGTGAATTGACGCTGAATATCATGACAGTTGTTGCTTTCGTGATGGTGCCAATCATTCTTGCCTACACCGCTTGGTGTTATTACAAAATGTTTGGTCGTCTGGATGACAAGTTCATCGAAGACAACAAAACCTCACTGTACTAAGAGAAGGAGTTAACCATGTGGTATTTCGCTTGGATTCTAGGTGTATTGCTGGCGTGCTCGTTCGGTATCATCAATGCGCTTTGGTTGGAACACACCGAAGCCATGGATCACGACAGTGAAAAATAGATTCACAATGATGTTAGACGGTCTTCATGATCGTCTTCTTCAGCGTGTTTTGATGTTGTTTTCACTGGTGTTGGCGGTGACATGTGCGGGTCTTGTGATTTGGGACCCTCAGTCATTCGCGGATAAAATTGGTGGGTTTAATCTCACCAATGCCCCAGCATTGATTTGGGCAACGTGTACTGGGTTTATTCACGGTATGGGGTTTAAACCGCGTTTTTGGCTGTGGCAATTGGTGTTCTTCCCGCCATTTGCATGGATTGTGATGATTTATATCCTATCGAGTGCATTCATTTAAAGACGCAGTGACTGCTCACCTATGCATCAGCCTGAGTGCCATTGGCCTCAGGCTGTTTTATTTTGCGCCATTCGTGACCTGCTACGTTGCTTCGTGCTTTCAATATCTTGAGTAAGTCAGTTATAGTATTTCGTTAAACCTTAATATGGATTTCAGGTAATTATCCGGATGAGCACTAGCCCTCCATTCAGCTGGCCAATTCGCGTCTACTACGAAGACACAGACACGGGTGGACTTGTTTATCATGCGAACTATATCAAGTACTTCGAACGTGCGAGAACCGAACTATTACGTAGTATCGGTGTCAATCAACAGACACTCTTTGAAGAAAATACGGCATTTGTGGTTCGTCACATGGATATGGACTTTTTTAAAGGCGCAACACTTGATGAGGCGCTGACTGTTCAAACTATGGTGTCAGAGCTACGTCGAGTGAGCATGACATTCTGTCAAGATTTAGTGAATTCAAACGGTGATGTGTTGTGTCGAGCTACGGTTAGGGTAGCCTGTATCGACTCTGAGAAAAAGAAACCTAAATCTATTCCTACATCGATTCAATCGGAGATTTTAAGTGAGCGCTGAACTGTCAATTCTTGATCTGTTCTTACAGGCCAGTCTGTTAGTAAAAGCAGTGATGTTGGTGCTGCTGGGCATGTCTGTCATGTCTTGGGCGATGATCATCAAACGTTCTCAAGTGCTTTCCCAAGCTGTCACTAAAGCGGAACGCTTTGAAGACCGTTTTTGGTCTGGCATGGATTTATCGCAACTCTTTCAAGAAGTTCAAGCGCGTAAAGATTCGCTCTCAGGAAGCGAGCAAATTTTTTACTCTGGATTTAAAGAGTTCGCTCGTTTGCACCGTAGCAATGGCAAAGTGCCTGATGCGGTGATGGAGGGGACGTCACGCGCCATGCGAGTTTCGCTCTCGAAAGAAGTGGAATCACTGGAAACCAACCTGCCATTTCTTGCCACGGTCGGTTCGATTAGCCCATACATCGGCTTGTTTGGTACGGTTTGGGGCATCATGCACGCGTTTATTGCACTGGGTGCGGTTAAGCAAGCCACGCTCGCCATGGTGGCGCCTGGTATCGCAGAGGCACTTGTGGCAACGGCAATGGGCCTGTTCGCAGCAATACCCGCGGTAATGGCATACAACAAGCTGACATCTAAAGTTGGTAAACTCGAAAATAACTATGTGAACTTCATGGAAGAGTTTTCGAGCATTTTACACCGTCAGGCGTTTGCAGCACCTAAGGAGTAAGCCATGGCTTATCAACCTAAACGTAGGAAGATGACGGCGGAAATCAACGTCGTTCCTTACATCGATGTCATGTTGGTGTTGCTGATTATCTTCATGGTAACGGCCCCCTTTGTCACACAAGGCGTGGATGTTGAGTTACCACAGACATCGACGGCGAAAACTGCCGCAGAACTCGCGAAGGAAGAAGACAGTGGTGCTTTTATTATTGTTGAAGTCGATCAAAATGGCGGCTTAGGCTTGAGTGTCAATAACGGTGATATGGCTCGTGGTCTTTCTATGCAAGATATACTGGTACGCGTAAAAGCTGAATTGGAAATCAATCCTAAATCTCCCGTATTAGTGGGAGGCGACGGACGCGTACCTTATTCAGAAATCATTTTAACATTGGACGCATTGAGTAGTGCGGGAGTCTCATCCGTGGGGCTAATGACCGAACCGCATAATTCATGAAATGAGAAACTGAATGAAGAATAACGATAATAAAGGATATACGGGCGCTACGGTCATATCTGTATTGTTACATACCGCGCTTTTCGTGGGGCTTCTTTGGGGGGCTGATTTCACTAGAGTCTCGCATCAGCCATCAGGACAGAGTATTGAAGCGGTGGTGATTGACCCAAGTGTGGTCAGTGAACAAGCCCGTAAAATTCGACAGCAACGCGATGAAGCTAAGCGTCAGGAAGATGACCGCTTACGACGTTTAGAACAGCAAGCCGATTTACTAGAGAAGCAGCGTGAGCAAGAAGAAAAACGCTTGCGTGAACTAAGAGCCGAAAAGCTAACTGCAGAGAAAGCGGCACGCGAAGCAGAAACAGAGCGTAAACGAAATGCTGAAGCTCGCCAGAAAGCAGCCGAAGAGCAACGTAAGGCTGAAGAAGCAACACGTATCGCGCAAGAAAAATCTGCAGCTGCTGAAGCTGAACGTAAACGCCAAGTCGCGGAACAGCGTAAAGCCGAAGAGGCAGCGAAGAAAGCCGAAGCAGAACGTGTTCGAGCTGAGCAAGAACGCAAGAAAGCGGAAGAAGAACGCGAACGTCAAATAGCTGAGAAAAAACGCGCAGAAGAAGAAGCCCGCAAAGCTGAAGAGGCGCGTAAGCAAAAAATCGCTGAGCAGAAAAAAGCGGAAGAAGCAGCACGAAAAGCAGAGGCTGCTCGTGTAGAAGCTGAACGTAAGGCTGAAGCCGCACGTAAGAAGCAAGCAGAGCAGGAGGCTGCTCTTAACGAGCTTTTTAGCGGTCTCGAGTCCGAATCTGAAAACAGAGGTTCGGCTCGAGGGCGATTTGTCAGTGACGAAGTTTCAAGATATGGCGCAATTTACACGCAAATGATTCGCCAGAACTTATTGGTAGACAATAGTTTTCTGGGTCAAGAGTGTGTAGTGAAAATGCGGATAGCCAGCAGTGGCTTGTTGTTAGATGTGACAGAAGTAGGTGGAAACGCGTCACTGTGTCGGGCGACGAAAACCGCTGTATTGAAAGTGTCATCCTTCCCGATGCCGGAAGATAAAGATGTTGCGGCTCAGCTTCAAAATATTGAGCTGACTGTCAAACCAGAGTAAGAGGGATTCTTCATGTTGAAACGCGTATTCTTTGGTGTGATTACGCTAGTGCTTGCGGCCATTCAACCCGCGCAAGCTGAGCTAAAACTGGTCATCACTGAAGGGGTAAACTCAGCACGTCCTATCGCAATTATCCCGTTTAAATGGGAAGGCGAGGGTAAGCTACCCACCGATGTGTCGTCTGTGATTGCCTCAGACTTGCAGCGCAGTGGTAAATTTAGCCCCGTACCGACGGATAAAATGCCACAAACGCCGTATAGCGAAGCTAGCGTTGACTTTAATGATTGGACTGCGATGGGGGTTGATGCCTTAGTCACTGGGAAAATCAGCCCAACACCTGATGGCAAGTACCTGATTGAATACCAGCTTATTGATGTGGTTCGTGGGCAGCTTACTGGCGGGCAAAGCAAAGGGTTATCTACCTCGGGCGAGTTGGTTCTGACTAAAGATCACCTTCTTCTCAATAACCGTAAGACTGTTGCCGCTAACCAACTTCGCCAATATGCACACCGTATCTCCGATTTGGTTTATGAGAAGCTAACAGGAGAGAAAGGCGCGTTTTTGACGCGAATCGCTTACGTTGTTATCGATGATGAAGCGGAGCATCCTTATCAACTTCGCATAGCTGACTATGACGGCTATAACGAACTATTGGTATTGCGCTCTAAGCAACCGTTAATGTCTCCTGCTTGGTCACCTGATGGCAAACAATTGGCTTACGTGAGTTTTGAGAACGGCCAAGCTCAAATATTTATTATGAACATCTACACCGGTGAGCGCGAAATGCTCTCGTCGTTCCCGCGTCACAATGGCTCACCGCGTTTTTCTCCTGATGGAAGCAAACTCGCTTTGGTGCTGTCAAAAACCGGTAGTTTGCAAATCTACGTGTTAGATCTGAAAACACGTAAAATGGAGCAAATTACCAAAGGACGAGCGAACAACACCGAGCCTTTCTGGGATCCGGACGGGAAGTCTTTGATCTTTACGTCAGACCGGGGTGGTAAACCACAGATTTATCGAGTAAATTTAGCCGATGGTTCTGCTAACCGAATCACTTGGCAAGGCAGCCAGAATCTCGGTGGTCAACTGACTCCGGATGGTAGATACCTTGTAATGGTGCACCGCTCGGACTCGGGCTACAACATTGCAAAACAAGATTTGCAGTCGGGTGCGGTAGAAATTCTAACTAAGACAATGTTGGATGAATCTCCAAGCCTTGCCCCAAATGGCAGCATGGTAATTTACAGCTCGGTTTACGGACGTAACAACGTACTTTCATTGGTTTCTATTGATGGACGATTTAAAGCACGTTTACCAGCTACAAATGGTCGGGTGAGAGCGCCTGCGTGGTCCCCATACCAATAATATTTGCGCTTATTTGATATAAAGGAAAACAAGATGCAACTTAACAAAGTACTTAAGGGTTTGGCTGTAGCGCTGCCTATGTTTACACTGGCAGCATGTAGCTCAAGCGATAGCTCTACTGATAGCACGGGTTCTGAAACTAACAAAGGTTCAGAAACCACCATTGTAACGCCAGTAGATGGCGGTCAAGGCAGCCTGACTGAGCAAGAGATTCGTAACAACGAATTGCGTCAGTCGCAAACTGTTTACTTTGGTTTTGATGACTATTCAGTGTTGCCACAATTTGAAGATATGCTAGATGCACACGCAGTATTCCTGCGCGCAAATGCAGAGATCAAAGTGGTTGTTGAAGGTCATGCCGATGAGCGCGGTACACCTGAATACAACATCGCGTTGGGTGAGCGTCGTGCAAACGCAGTAGCTAAATACTTGCAAGCACTGGGTGTTCCATCTTCTCAAATTGCTATCGTGAGCTACGGCGAAGAAAAACCTTTGGTTCTTGGCCAAGGTGAAGAAGCTTACGCTAAGAACCGTCGTGCGGTTCTGGTTTACTAATTAGAAGGTAAATCCTATGAACAGTAACACTTTGCGTTCTCTTTCGCTGGCGTTACTGGTCAGTGTGGCGGCCCCTGTGGCTGCCGCACCTGCTCCGGTGACTGAGTTAGGCAGTAATAGCTCTGTAGAGCGGTTGGAGCGACTATTAGAAGCGCGCAATCAGATGCAGATTGACATGCAAAACCAGCTAGAGCTAATGGCTGGCGAGCTGGATGAGTTGCGCGGTAATGTCGAAAGAAATAGCTACGAATTACAACAGATGTTGGAGCGTCAGCGCGAGCTTTACCGAGAGGTAGACGCGGTGAGAAATGCTAAGCCAGCACCCGCTGTGGTTACCAAGCCTGAAGATCCAGCATCAAAAGAGTCATATTCTTCAGATCAATCTGAAAACGCACAATACGACGCAGCCGTAAATCTCATTCTGAAAGAGAAAAATTACGCGGGTGCTACCGACGCTTTCAATGCTTTTCTTGCGAAATATCCTGAATCGATTTACAAGCCCAATGCCCATTATTGGCTAGGCCAATTGTATTTCTCCAAAAGCGATCTCGCAGCGGCTAAGACGCATTTCACTGCGGTGAGCCAAGTTGCTAAGTCAAGCAAGCGTGCAGATGCGATGTTGAAATTGGGGATGATCGCTGAGAAACAAGGTGATGTGGCTACTGCGAAAAGTTTATTTAGCGCAGTTGTTAAAGAATACCCTGGTACGACAACGGCAAATCAAGCTGAGAAGAAGCTTAAATAGCTTTCATTGATCAATATATTCTCGAGAACCGGCGTTAAGCCGGTTTCTTTTTTCTGCGGCTGAGAAATAACATTTACCCGGACAAATGTTTATCCCAAGCAACCTTTCTTGGTCGCTAACGCGTTGGTTGTAAACATCTTGAAGTCGTGCAAGTTTAAAGGATGAAAATTTCACCTTAAGCTGGGTATAATACTCGAATTGCTAGTAAATCTGAGTAAGTCGATGAGCCAGATTATTAATACCGCCGAGACGGTATATCCTTTCCCTCCGAAACCAGAAGTGTTGTCTGCCCAGCAAAAAGCAGACTACATCGAAAGCATCAAACAACTGCTAATTGAAAAAGACGCAGTGATGATTGCCCACTATTACACTGACCCTGAAATCCAAGCGCTGGCCGAAGAAACGGGCGGCTTTGTTGGTGACTCTCTTGAAATGGCGAAGTTTGGCAACAAACATCCAGCGAAAACACTGCTTATTGCGGGTGTTCGCTTTATGGGTGAAAGTGCGAAAATTTTGACGCCAGAAAAGAATGTGATCATGCCAACGCTGGAAGCCGAATGCTCGCTGGATCTCGGTTGTCCTGATGACAGGTTCTCTGCGTTTTGCGATGCTCACCCTGATCATACGGTGGTGGTTTACGCCAATACATCGGCTGCGGTAAAAGCGCGTGCTGACTGGGTAGTAACGTCATCGATTGCATTAGAAATCGTCGAGCACCTCGATGAGCAAGACAAGAAAATCATTTGGGGGCCTGACCGCCACCTAGGCGCTTATATTGCGGAAAAAACTGGCGCTGATATGCTGTTGTGGCAAGGTGAATGCGTAGTACACGACGAATTTTCTGCAAAAGCACTACGTGATATGAAAGCGGTGTATCCTGACGCTGCGATTCTGGTTCATCCTGAGTCTCCAGCAAGTGTGGTACAACTGGCAGATGCTGTCGGCTCAACGAGTCAGCTTATCAAGGCGGCTAAAGAACTTCCTCAGCAGAAAATGATTGTCGCGACAGACAAAGGCATTTTCTTCAAAATGCAGCAAGTCGTGCCAGATAAAGAATTGATTGAAGCGCCAACCGCGGGAGCAGGGGCAACCTGTCGTAGTTGTGCTCACTGTCCTTGGATGGCAATGAACGGCTTGAAAGCGATTGAGACTGCGCTACGAGATGGCGGTCAAGACCACGAGATTTTTGTCGATGAAGCAATTCGCGTGAAATCTCTGATCCCACTGAATCGCATGTTAGATTTTGCTGCCGATCTGCAACTCCAAGTTAAGGGCAACGCATAAGTTTGATGCTCCCTCGAGTTTAAAGGCGAACACACTGTTCGCCTTTTTTGATCTGATAGATTGTTTTGATATTTCAGCCTGCCAAGTACAAGCAAAATGAAACAAAAGAAAAGGGTAGGCTGTTTCTACGTCAGTAAGGATATTTTATGAGCCAAACCATGCTCACCATTGGCTTACCCGTCGCGCTTGCGTGGATGATGTTCTGTGTGGGGTTAACTCTCACTGTGGCGGATTTTAAGCGTGTTTCCCAATTCCCCGGTAAAGTGGCTGCAGGCTTGTCAGCGCAGCTCATTGGTTTACCCATCATAGCGTATTGCTTGATTCAATTATTTAACCTGCCTGAGGTGGTCGCGGTAGGGCTTTGGATATTGGCGTTGGCGCCTGGCGGTGCATCGTCAAATGCTATCTGTCACCTTTGTGGCGGGGACTCTGCACTCTCCATAACGATGACGGCGATCAGTAGTTTGATCATTCCGTTTAGCTTGCCTTTAATGCTGCCATTTGTGTTGTCTGATGTTTCAGCCATTATTCCTTTGAAGACAGCTATCCTGCAGCTTATAGCGGTGACTTTATTGCCTGTGTTGCTTGGGATGGCGATTAAGCACTATTGTTCGTCGGCGGGCTTTGAGCGATTTGCTCAGTTTGCTGGTCGCACGGCGTTATGGGCACTCTTTTTTACTGTGGCAATTACCCTGGCAGCGAACACGAAAGTGTTTAATCAACTCTTTTCCGTCGCCTCTATCGCGGTGCTCCTTCTTTGTTTTCTCGGCATGGCGTTGGGAGTGGTCGTTGCGAAAGGGTTGGGCGGTGACACGACATTGTCGAAAACACTATCCATTGAAGTGGGTATTCAAAATGCTGGTACGGCGATATTCGTTGCTGTGGTTCAACTCAATCAGCCGCAATTGGCGCTGACGCCTCTCTTATACGGCATTTTGATGAACATCCCTGCGATTATCTTGATTGTGATGAGCCGCAGGAATACCTGCGCCGCTCGCTCCACCCGCTGATTTAGAGAATTACATGGGCGATGTGCTGGTACTCGCCCATGTATTTATTGCGACGTATTTCGTGTTAAACGAATCGTGAAGGTACTGCCTTTGCCGACTGTTGAATCAACAGTCAATTGCCCACCTAAACTTTCTGCAATAGCCATCGCATGGGCGAGCCCTAGACCGTAGCCCTCAGTTGTTCTGCTTTCATCGGCACGATAGAGTTTCTTGAAAATTAAAGCGTGTTTGTCTTCTTGAATGCCAATGCCAGAGTCCGTTACTGCAATACTGCCAATGCCATTTCTCTCGTAATAAGCCAATTGAATCTTGCCACCTTTCGGTGTGAACTTTAGGGCGTTATCAATAAGGTTAACCAATATCTGGATGAGCTTTTCCTCATCGGTTAGTAAAGTTGAAGACGCGTTTTTTATAACATCTAATTGAATGCATTGGTCCTCCGCTGTTTCCTCGTACCAACCAGCAACTTTCGTCAACGTTGCATTGATATCCACTTGAGAAAGCTTGGGAGTAAGGCGTCCTGCGACTTCATCATTGATTTTCAGTAAGGTAGTAAGCATTTGATCGGTTTGATTGGATGATTCTAAACAGTCGGCTAAGGCGTCTTTCATCACTACAGCGCTATTCTCACTCTCTGTGTCTGTGAGTAATCCTTTCTCAGCAGACAGCCTCAGACGGGACAGTGGCGTTCTCAGGTCGTGTGCAATGGCATTTACTGTGTCATCCATGCTTTTGATTACTTTGTGCAGCCGAATTAGCAATAAATTCACGCTACGGTTGATACTGGAAAGATCGTTTTTTTTGGCCTGTTTCGCCAAGTTCAAGGTATCGCTCATACTCTCCAGAGGGCTTTGACTAGCGTCATCAAGTTGCCGTGCCAAGATAAACAACGGAGATAGCGTAGAATGGATAAGTCGCCAAACAAATAAAAGACTGATGGTGGCCAACACGAGTAGTGCAAGCCCTATTCGATACCATTCATTGATAACCGTATCCAAATTGGAAAAAGTGGGCTGCACCATAATGTAACCTTGGTCTTTGGCGACCAAAGGCACCGTTAGAAAGGACTCGGTTATCAGTTGCTGATACCAATTTTCAGTATCTGATAATTCATTGTTGGGTACAGAAGACTTAGCGTTGGAGATCTTAGTGGAAAAAGCAGTCAACGCTGATACGGTTGGGGTTAATTCCGCACCTGACACCGAGTGAAAAGTCGTGGTGTTTGGTACATCTTGTTTCAACACCGTTATGTTGTTTTCTTGAAGCCGTTCAGGGTTTGCTACTACCACATGGGTTAATTTTTCGGCGCCATTAAAGGTCAAAATACGTTGGTATTCTGCACCCATAGAAGAAAGAATTTTGATGTCATTACTATGCATCCTATAGAGCAACAAGACTGCAATAACCATTTGTACGATGAGCAAGCAGGTCAGCAATACTGCGACAAAACGAAAAAATAGCGCCTTTTGTGTGTGTGTCAGAGCGTTCCTAACACTCTTTTCTGAGGACATAGCCAACCCCTCTAATGGTGTGAATAAGAGGAAGCTTAAAATCTTTATCAACCTTAGATCGCAATCTACACACCAATACATCTACAACATTGGTTTGAGGGTCGAACTGATACCCCCAAATTTGTTCCAAGATAACGGTTTTCGACAGTACTCTTTCGGGGTTGCGTAGAAAGAGTTCTGTGAGAGCATATTCCCGTTTGTTGAGGGGGATAGCGAGGTTGGCCCTGATGAGTTCTCTCTTGATGATGTCTAATTGCAGGTCGTCGTAATGTAATTGGGTCGAAATGGCATTGTCAGGTTGCGCTCGTCGAGTCACTGTGTGGCAGCGCGCGAGCAATTCGGTAAACGCAAAGGGCTTCACTAGATAGTCATCAGCACCACATTGGAGCCCGCTCACTCTTTCTTCCACTGAATGTTTGGCACTGAGAATAATGACAGGAACGATAAACCCTTGTCCTCTCAATTGGCGAAGCATTTCTAAGCCATCCATTTCTGGCAGCATGATGTCTAAAATGACCACATCAAATTGATCATGAGTGGCGTAATACAGCCCTTCATAGCCTGAACTTGTCAACGTCACCGTGCATCCTTCCTGCTCGAAACCTTGGGTTAAGAAGCGCTGAATGTGAACATCATCTTCCACGATCAGTAGATTCAATGGTTGTCTCCTTTGCTGTGTTCTCCGTAACTTACCAAAGTGAACATGGGATTTGGCGTTCATTACTAAGGTGTAATGTTTATGAAAGTATGGGGCAATTTGGGGGAGTTAGATTGTGTTGCGAGCAATATGATGAACTCATGGAGATTTAGGTATGAAATCAGCAACCCAAATGTGTACGTTCGTTCTTGGTACGGCGCTTTTTACCACTTTTTCTGTACAAGCAAAAATCGACACTGTTAGTGTCCCTTCTTTATCAACAGATTCAGCATTAGCGCTTGCTGTGGAAGCTGTTGAACAGTGTCAAAAAGAGGGTTACGCAGTGACAGCGACCGTTGTAGACCCGGCTGGGCGTGTGCTAGCGCAGTTACGTGACGATAAAGCAGGTTCACATACGCTTGAGAGCTCTCGTCAGAAAGCATTCACTGCGGCGAGTATGAAACAGCCAACAGGAAAACTGATGAAGCTCATTGACGAAAAGCCCATCTTACAACCTTTGCAGAACATGGATGACAACCTATTGCTACTTGCAGGTGGTTTGCCATTGACAGTGAAAGGTGCGGTTGTTGGTGCTATTGGTGTGGGAGGTGCCCCAGGCGGTCATTTAGACGTAGCATGTGCAGAAGCAGCAATTAAGAAAGTCAGCAAATAAGAAAGTCAGCTTGGACAAAAAAACGAAAATGCCCTCATGCCATTTCTGGATGAGGGCATTTTTTACAGTGCGATATGGCGCATTATATAGCTTGTTCGATTAGCGTAATTGCCAAACGCGGTAAGTACGGCCTTTGATTTTGCCTGAAGACAGCTTATTCAAAGCGTGTTTTGCAACATTTCGTTTTACTGCAACATACGAACGATAATCGGTGACTTTAATCTTACCCACTTCGCTGCCCTGGATTCCATCATCACCGGTCAATGCACCGAGAATATCGCCTGGGCGAACTTTGTTTTTCTTACCTGCTTCGATGTGCAATGTTGTCATCAAAGGAGTGCGAGGCATGTTGTTCATGGCTGAATCGTCTGGAAGCGCTTCGCCTTTAATGTCATGGTTTAGGTAGTCTTGCAGTAATGCAATCTTATAACCATCTTCTTTGCCAAAGAAGGTATGTGCTGCGCCTTCGCTTCCAGCTCGACCTGTACGACCGATACGGTGAATGTGTACTTCGGTATCAAATGCCATGTCGTAGTTGATTACCGCATCTAGCGCTTCAATATCTAGACCGCGTGCCGCGACGTCGGTAGCAACCATAACGGTGACACTTTTGTTAGCAAACTTGAGTAACATTTGGTCACGGTCGCGTTGCTCAAGATCACCATGCAGTGCAACTACAGAGAAACCTTCGTTATCGAGCACTGCAGCTACATCTTTAACGTCACGTTTGGTATTACAAAATACCACGGCGCTTTCTGGTTGGTGTTTGAGCAGCAATAGCTGTAGGGCACGCATTTTATCTTTGTTACTGTTGCATTCATAAAAGTGCTGAGAAATGCTGCTGCTATCGTGGTTTGACTCAACTTTAACCATCACTGGAGCGGTCATGATTTGACGGCTGATGCTTTGGATCTGCGTTGGGAAGGTCGCACTGAATAGCAGTGTTTGGCGGTTTGCTGGCATGTCTTGGAAAATAGCATCCAAAGCAGGTTGGAAACCCATCTCAAGCATTCTGTCAGCTTCATCAAGAACCAGTGTGTTCACTTCTTCTAGTGACAGACGGCCTTTATCAAGGTGATCAAGAATACGGCCTGGTGTGCCAACAATAATGTGAGCACCATGCTCAAGCGAGCCAATCTGTGGTCCCATTGGAACACCGCCACACAGCGTCAGTATTTTGATGTTGTGGATACCACGAGCTAATTTACGAAGCTCAATAGCAACTTGATCTGCCAGCTCGCGTGTTGGGCACAAAACCAGTGATTGAACGCGGAAGCGTTTTACATTTAGGCGATTGAGCAAGCCAAGGCCAAATGCCGCAGTTTTACCTGAGCCTGTTTTACCCTGACCAATGACATCTTTCCCATCGATAATGGCTGGAAGGCTTTGTGCTTGGATAGGCGTCATTTCCGTGTAGCCAATATCAGTAAGTGTAGAAAGCAATTCGGCTTTCAACGGCAGGGTAGAGAATGCTTGTGTGGTCACAGGAAAATTCCAGAATGTAATGCCAGGGTAATGGCGGATAAAAACAGGGGCAGGACTATATCAGGATTGTTGGCAAACTGCGCGAAAAGTTTGCGCAAAACAATACCAATCAGAACAAGTATTCAGTCACTTTTGCTGGGTAGAATCGGCAATAGCTGCGTCAGAGATTTGAAAACAGAATAGCTCGCTACTCCAATCTCTTCTTTAGCTCTTGATGATTCTTCCTGCGTAAATGTATGACTGCAGGAAGAATCTGAATGGCATAAGCCGTTTAGGCCGCTTTATTATTGGTATTGCTCGTCAATGTCAGTCATTGCAGTGAGCGAGTTAGTTTAAGATTATTGCTGCTCTACCATTTGGTATCCGCGCATTGTTAAACCACATAGCATGACGGGCATACCGTTAAATATTTCCTCAAACTGCGCGAGTTCTGCCGCACCGAGTTCGTCCATCGTCGCGAGTGCGGACTCTGGGTCAAACAGCAAGCTAATAGAAAGGAGTACGCCGCCAAGCAATGCATTCTCTGGCGACTCCTCAGGCATAATGGTTTCCCAATCATCACGAGCTAGGGTCCAGCCTTGAAGCATACCTTCGCAGTATTCACGGGTTGCTTGGTTCACAATCTCGGCTTCGCTTAATGCGCAGGCTTCTGGCCATGTCCATTCATTAGCGAGCAGAGCTTGGCGTTGTGCGTTCCACATGTCGACGATGATACCTGCGTACGCTTCGAGTTGTTCTGTGTTATTGAACGGTGCTTCGTCTTCACCGCCCCACATAAATGCAAGCCACTCGCTTGGGTCGATAAGGTTAGGAGCCGCAGCCATGGCGGTGACAAACCCTTCCGTTTGTTCAGCGGACAGTACAAAAGGCTCTAATCCGTTTTCAGTAATAAATTGTGCTAGCGAGTTGGTCATGATTCGTTCTCTGTTCCAGTGTTGGGTAATATTCTATCAGCCAGAATGAGAATGCGAGAGCAAAATGCGTAACGCAGTGTAAAAACAACTCAAGCCGATGGAAACTTAAACACTTGCGCTCAAATTTGCGATTTATCGTTGACCTGACTAAAGCGCTTCCCTATAGTTACGCCCCGTTGAGACGATAAGTCCAACAAAACGGTGAGTTGTCCGAGTGGCTGAAGGAGCACGCCTGGAAAGTGTGTATACGGCAACGTATCGAGAGTTCGAATCTCTCACTCACCGCCACATTCAAAACCCAAGCAGAAATGCTTGGGTTTTCTCGTTTCTGGCTTATGAAAAACATAAGAAGCAGAAAGGTGAGAGTACCAGAATGACGAGTCATGTCTCCCTCACCGCGATATTCGAAGCCCTAGCAGCAATGCTGGGGCTTTTTCGTTTCTGCGATGTGGCTCATTTCAACGAAAAATTCATCGTCATCGCAATGAATAGCACTCAGTAATTGTCTCATTTCTTAATCATTGGCTGTAAGGCCGAGTTTGTGTCTTGTATAAGAATTTGGCGGCCTATTTTTTTGAACCGAATCATATAAGCCTGTTATATAGGTTTAAAACTGACCATTCTCAGTTAGTCTTGGACAGCTTTGTAAAAAGCTTAGACATCAAAACAACGATAAAACATAAAACTTTGTTTAGAGTGACGTTATATGGCAGTTGGTGAGTTTCTGGGCATGCTGATGGCATTTCCTACAAGCGTATTTTTCATTCCGTTTGTAGTGTTTTTCCTCATTATGCTCGTAGATCTGGTTTTTAATGTGGTGGAAGGCTTCACGGCTGATCTTGACATTTTTGACCTTGATAATATTCCTGGCGCAGGGTTGTTATTGCCTCAGGTGTTATCCAAAGTCCCTCTTATGGTTGCGTTGTGCGTATCGTGCTTTATCGCAACCGTCATATCGTTCTACTCCGCGCAAGTGAATAACAACCTGTTTTCAGGTGTTACAAACCTTTTGATTGATCTCGTATCAATCCCAATCGTTGCTTACCTCTCCCTTGCAATATCTGCGTTGTTGTTAAAGCCACTCGCGCCCTTGTTCGACCGTAAAAAGGCGTTTGCTCAGGTTGACTATATTGGCCTGAAAGCGCGGGTTCACAGCAACGTCGTTAACAAAGAAAGAGGGGAAGTCGTGGTATTGCATCAAGGTAATGAGTTTTTACTTGATGTCATGCTGCAAGACGAAAGCACTATTCAATACGGAGAAGAAGTGGTCATCGTCTTCAAAGATGACACTTCAAATCGCTACGTGGTAGCGAAAGCATAACGGACTATAAATCAGGAGTTGGAAATGGAAATTTCCCCTAGCATCATTTTTATCGGCATTGGCATCGGCGTTTTCCTTCTCGTCATGGTATTTCTCACCTCTCGTTATAAAAAAGTACGTGGTGAGGGTGATGCACTTATTGTGAACGGACTTCACCGTACACGCGCTTCGTTAACCGGCACATTCGTATGGCCGATTGTTAACCGATTCGAATATATGGACATCACACGTAAGAAAATCTCTGTTGTACGCAGTGGTCGTAAAGATCAGGAAGGCGAAGAATATGAAGGTCTTCACTGCCGAGACAACATCCGAGCGGACTTAAGAGTTGATTTTTATATCGGTGTAAACCATGAAGAAGAAGACATCGTTCGTGTAGCCAAACTCTTCACAGCACATGAAGCCTCGAATCTTGAACGTTTAAAAGAACACTTCCAACCTAAATTTTCAGAAGCATTGAAAACGGCGGTAAAGCAATTTGAGTTTGAAGAATTGCTGACCAATCGCCGTGCGTTCCGTGATGCGGTTGTTGAAGTTATCGGCAGCGAAATGGATGGTTTCAAAATCTACGATGTGGTTATCGATAAAGTTGACCAAACCGCGCTGGATGCTCATAGCCCGGACAACATTCTTGATGTTGAAGGTATTCGTAAAATCTCAGCAATTACTGCTCAAAAGAACACAGAAACGAATGCTATCCGTCAGGATGAACGCACAACGATGAAGAAGAAAAACGTTGAAGCGGAAGCAAACCGTCTGCAGTTAGATAAGCAAGAAAAAGAGAGTATTGCGCGTACTCAACGTGAAGTTGACATTATTACCGCGCAAGAAGAAGCGCTAGCGGCTGAGAAACGACAGGAGTATTTGCGTGTCACTGAGTTGGCGAAATTAGAAACGGAAGAAGAAGTGTCCAAGAAGCGTGAAAGCGTGGAAATGGAAGTTGAAATGACCCGTATCGCCAATCAGCGCCAAGTGGCTATTCAGCAAGAAGAGCTGACCCGTTCTGTTGAAACAGAAAAAGTACGTACAGCGACGGAAGTGGCTGAGCGTGAAATGCAGAAAGAGACAACGGTTGAAGAAGCGCTTAAATCTGTTTCCGAAACACGCTCTCAGCGTGTTGAGATTGAACGTAAAATTGCGCGTGAAGAGGAAGAGACTGAAAACCTTCGTGTTAATGAGCGTGTAGGCCGTGAAAAACGCGTGAAGATGATTGAAGCAGAAGCGGCTGCAGAAGCCGCGCAGCTTGAATTATTGGTTGGTGCTCGCGCTGAGAAAGATGCAGCAAAAGAACGTGCAGAGCGTTTGCTGATTGAAAATGAAGCCGAACTTAAAGTGAAAACCCGTGATGCGGAAAATGACCTAGCCGTGAAGACACGCGAAGCGGAAGCGGAGCATATTGTCACGACTAAACGCGCTGAAGCGGGCTATGTGGCGAAAGAACGTGAAGCTGCAGCCAAAGAGCGTATGGCACATGCTGAGAAAGAAATGATCAGTGCAACGGGTCTTGCTGAAGTCGAAGTGGATCGTGAGCGTGCTCAGGCCATTAAAGAAACTGGCGAGGCAGAAGCGTTTGCCATGCAAAGTGCAGGTGAAGCAGAAGCGCAGGCACTTCGTGCTAAGGGTTTGGCAGAAGCAGAAGCACAGACTGCACGCTTTGAAGCGGCGCAACAATACGATGAGCATACGCGCGACCACGATAAGTGGGTGATGCAACTGCAACAAGATAAAGATCTGGAAATCGCGCGCATTGATGCACAGAAAACCGTGGTCAGTGAAAACGCGAAAGCATTGGCAGAGGCACTGTCAAAAGCAGATATTCGTCTGTTTGGTGGTGAAGGTATGGAACAGATTCGCCGTACCATCATRGATGCCTCTGCAATTGATGCCAAATTTGAGCAATCGAAAGTGCTGAACCCATTGGTTTCCGAGTATGTGGATGGAAACCGAAGCCTACCAGAAGATTTGAAAGCTATTTTGGAGAACACTGAACTGAAAAGCAGTGACTTGAGCAATGTTGCGTTAGCAAGTTTGTTGAACTCGCAAGGTGGGGCAACTGAGCTGTTAAAGAAAATTCAAAGCTCAATGGAACCGTCATCAGACGATAAATAACCCTTCATTTCTTCTCGCAGAATCCCGCTTCTTATGAGGCGGGATTGATAGGTATTATTATGTCAGAGACGACTCAACAAGCTGTGAGTGAAGGCGGTGCGTACGAGGTTCTCAAATCCCGCCTGTCCCAACAGGGCAACCAGCTAAAAACCCTTTCTCAGTCTTTCAATCATCAACGTCAGGACGTATTTGGCGGCCAAGAGCTCTCGCTGATTGGTAAAGCCAATGTACAAACTGATGCCAAATGTATTCCCATCGATATGGCGCAGGTAAACCAACAATTGTTGTTTGGTTACCACGTGCAGGTAGGTATGAAGGCAGCGCCATCATTGGATGATGTGTTTGGCCTTTATCAACTTCATGAAAATGAAGGTACGTTTCGTGTCGAGTCTTTAACGTTAGAAAACAGCTTCTTGAATGATGCGCGCTTCGTGCATGAGTTTACCGAGCTGTTTACCTATTACCGGGACGCACGCTTATCTCAAATCTCGCGTCAGGAGAGTATTCTTTATATCGCGTTTCAAATTGGCAGCCGACCCGAAGACCGTAAGGTGTTTCGCTTCCAGTTGAATGCCAATTCCGCCGAGTACATGGATTCTTACGGTCATGCACCGCTCGAAAGCGCGACACAGCATGATTTTGATTGGATAGCTACGACGCGTGAAGATCATGTGTTGGGTGAACATCCGCATGTGTCTATTCGAGATAAGCTATTCGTTGAGTGTGTGGGTGGGGATTTGACCATCAAGGTTGAAGACAACACCTCAGAAGGAAAAGGCATTTATCGCGAAGATGTGGAAGATGCGCATCAGAGTATTGCCGATGCGCAAATCGACTATGCCTTTATTGGCGAGCTGATTGCATTGCGGGTGAAGCCAAACCGCGAAAAACATAGCCGCTACTTTCTTTACAACCCACTTAATCAATCCGTGACACGGGCAGATGCGCTGCGTGAAAGCGCAAAATCCTTGCCTGAAGATCATGGTGTGCTTTACGCAAACGGTTATGTGCTCGCCAATGGTGAAAGCAAGCAGTTCGATTTTCCTGCCAATAATCTCAAATTCTTCCAAAAAGTCATTTCACCCAACGGTGAAGACATTCTGTATTTCTTCTTCAATGCGGTGGACGGTTACTACATTGCCTTCACTTATAACCTGATTGAGAAAAAGTTCGAAGCACCCATGGAAAGCCATGGTTATAGCCTTTATCCCGATGGACGCTTCCTTGTTTTTCAATTGTCTGAAAATGCGGAAGCCTCCACTATCCACCCTTTGCGTATTTGGGATACGCCGTTTTCAACGCCAGAACACTATGCCCTCGAAAATGCCAAAGGTGATGGCAGCAGCCCGCTATTTAATCTTGGCAATACTGAACTGGTTCGCGCCTTATCGTCTGTTTTGTCAATTTGCCAATTAGCACAGACAGAGGAGGTGACGCAGGCGGCGTTTGAAATGCTTCTCAAGCAATGTCAATCAACGCTTGATCATTACACCTGGCTCGGCCACGAATACGCGTTAGGCATGGGAGATGCCATTAGCGAACTGATGGGCACGGCGGACAAAATCATCGATGAATTCGCCAAGGTTCAGCAGCTTCAAAGTCATGCTGCACAAAGTATTGAAGATCAGAACAGGATCGTTTCTGACCTGATCGGAAAGATCAAACTTGCACCGAAAGAACAAGCCAACACTTTGCTTACCTTACTTTCAGAAGTGAAAGGGCAGGTGGGTGCAGTGATGGCGCTGCGTCAGCAGCATTACATTGATGAAGAGCGGATTGATACCTTACTGGAAACACTTCAGGAGCAGCGCGAAAGTCTGAATCTGCAGTTGCTAAACCTTCTGCAGGATGAAAAGGCTTACCTGCCTTTTAAAAAGCAAATCCAGACCATTGAAACGCAGCTTGAAGAGGTGGATAAAACCGCTGAAATTCAGATCCTGCAAGATCAGGTTGAAACGCTAAGAAGCGAACTTCAATTGGTGACGGAAGAAGTCACGGACATTGAAACGGATGACCCGACACAAGCGACACGGATTTTAGATTTGACGACGGAAGTGTCGTCAATGCTCAATACTGTCTCCGCGAAACTTCGTGGTAAGTCTAAAGGCCTTCAAAGTGAAGAAGCGCAAGCTGAATTCAGTGCGCAGTTTAAGTTGCTTAGTCAATCTGTTAGTAGTGCGATGGAGCAGGCAACAAGTCCTGACGACTGTGACAATCAGCTAGCGAAACTGGTTGGTCAATTGGACAAGCTTGAATCTCGTTTTGCTGACTTTGACCAGTTTCTCGCTGAAATTTATGCCAAACGAGATGAAATTCAATCAACGCTCGATAACCACAAACAGCAATTGATTGCGGCTCAACAGCGTCGTATTCAGAACCTTCTGCAAGCTGCTAACGTCACCATGTCGAGCATCGAAAAGCGCGTGGAACGCTTTGATGATGTGGCGGGGCTTAACAGCTACTTCGCAACAGATGCAATGGTGCTGAAGCTGCATCAACTGTCGACAACGATTCGAGAGTTGGGTGACAGCGTGAAGGCTGACAGTGTCGATTCGAAGATCAAGTCACTGCAGGATCAGTCTTTGCGTTCGCTGCGTGACAATCAGGATATCTTCGAGCAGGGAGGTAAAGTCCTTCGTCTTGGTAAGCACCGTTTTAGTGTGAATCAACAGCCGCTCGATCTCAGTCTTGTTGATCATGACGGTCAATTGTCTACGCACATTTCGGGTACGGATTTTTACCAATCTGTTGAAGATGAAACCTTCCTAACGCTCCAATCTATGTCCCGTTTGGATGTGGCATCAGAAAGCGAAGACGTGTATCGCGCAGAATATTTGGCGTACTTGATTCTGCACGGTGCTGAACTCAATACCGATGGGTTGAGTCTCGATAAGCTCTACGCCGATCAAAAAGAAGGCTTGTTGAGTGAGTGCATACAAAAATTCGCTGCACCTCGCTACAAAGAAGGTTATGTGAAAGGTATTCACGACAACGATGCCATTCGTATTTTGGACAAAGTGTTACCTATCTACCAGCAAGCGGGATTGCTACGATTCAGCCAATCAGCCCGTTCCTCTGCGTTGCTGTGGTTGCTCGCTCAAGATAGCCAAATAGTGGAACATTATCGTCAACAAGCCATCAATGCGCAGCTATTGCGTGAACATTTGAATTCGTCAGAGGCTTATCAACTGTTGCAAACTCAGCTGGTGGCGTTACTCGAGGCTGAACAAGCGAATGAGGCTGCAGAGTATCTGGTGAACTTACTGGGTCAGAGTGAACTCAACATTGAAGTCAGTCAGGATGCCCTAACGCTTTGTGAAGACTACCTTCAGTTTCGTCGCAGCCTGGGTTGGCAGCAAGCTGATGAAGCCATTGAAACAGCGTTTGCTGATCACAAACAATGGTTGACTGCTTATACGTCTCGTAAGCAGTATGGCGAAGCGTTTGTTCTGGAAGCCGCGACCATCACTGTGTTGAAATCATGTTCTAATTTCTCCATCGGCAGTGTCGACTTCTCGCTGCTTTGCAGCATTGACGGCTTATTGGGTGAGCATGATCGCATTGAAAAAGGTCAGTTAACACTGGTGTTAGATGATTTTATTCAGCGTAACGAGCATCACCGAACTGCGGTGGTTCCGCAGTTTGATGCTTACCTCAATCAACGCACAGAGCTCCTCAATACCGCGAAAGATGATTTCCGACTCGGGGAATTCAAACCTCGTCCTCTTACATCTTTTGTTCGAAACAAACTCATCAGCGAAAGCTATCTGCCATTGATTGGCGATAACTTTGCCAAACAGATGGGCACCATGGGTGATAAGAAACGCACCGATTTGATGGGGATGCTGCTACTGATTTCGCCGCCGGGTTACGGTAAAACCACCTTGATCGAATACGTAGCACACAAGCTTGGCTTGGTGTTTATGAAGATCAATGGCCCGTCTATTGGGCACCAAGCCACCTCACTTGATCCTGCTGATGCGCCTGATCAAAACGCCGCGCGCGAAATCGAAAAAATTAACCTCGCCTTTGAAATGGGTAACAACGTGCTCTTGTATCTTGATGATATTCAGCACACCCACCCTGAATTTCTTCAGAAATTCATTTCACTGTGTGATGGAACACGTCGCATTGAAGGTACGTGGAAAGGCAAAACCAAAACCTATGACATGCGTGGCAAGAAGTTCGCGGTTGTGATGGCGGGTAACCCGTATACCGAAACTGGTGAAGCGTTCCGTATTCCGGATATGTTGTCGAACCGTGCAGATATCTACAACCTTGGTGACATGCTGTCTGATCAGAAGCAAGCGTTCGAACTCAGCTTCATTGAGAACTCTCTGACGTCGAATTCTGTACTTGCACCGCTAGCGACCAGAGACTTGAATGACCTTTACCGCTTTGTTCGCATGGCAGAAGGGGAGAGCATTGCACTGAGTGACATGAGCCATTCGTATTCGGCGACCGAATCCAATGAGATTGTCTCTACGCTGCAAAAAATGATGATGGCACAGCAAACCGTGCTCAAGGTGAATCAGCAGTACATCAAATCCGCCGCTACGGCGGATCAGTATCGTGTTGAGCCACCGTTTAAGCTGCAGGGTTCTTATCGAAACATGAACAAACTTGCCGAGAAAATCTCGTCAGTCATGACCGATGAAGAACTCAACACCATGCTGCAAGATCACTATCAAGGTGAAGCCCAGACATTGGCGGCGGGTACGGAAGAAAACCTGCTGAAACTTGCTGAACTGCGTGGTGATATGACACCGGAACAACAAGGACGTTGGCAGGAAATCACTGACGGATATCAACGCCAACAAATGATGGGTGATTCCGAAGACCGTGCAGGACAAGTAGTACAACAGCTCGCCATGCTGAACCAACATGTTGCCCGCTTTGGTGGTAACAGCCAAGGAGGCAATTAAATGAATCGACAAAAATGGTCGGCGTGGCTGGAAGCCTCGATTGAAGATTACCGCTTAGACGACAATGAACGCCGAGAGCTTCAAGCTGAGCTTGCTGAATCGGTGTTAAGCGATGAAGACCGTTCTTATCTGCGTAATTTGAGTTTCAAATTGGTGCAGAAAGAAATCGCAAACCAAGGCGATGCTGCAGCTCTGGTACGTTGGCTGGAACGCGTTGTGAAAGTGCTAGATAACATCATGAGCGCGAGTTCAGCGGAAACCGCAACGAGTTGGTTCTCGCCTGGGAGAACGTGTGCTGCGGGTATTATTGAACAGCTAAAACTCGCTCGTCATTCCATTGATATCTGCGTGTTTACCATTGCAGACAACGATTTGACCAAGCATATTCTTGATGCTCACAAGCGCGGGATTAAGGTGCGTATCGTGACGGACAACGACAAGATGTACGACAGGGGGAGTGACGTAGAGTACCTCGCCGAACAAGGCGTTGCCGTCAAAATTGATACGACTCAGTACCATATGCACCATAAGTTTGCGATATTTGACGAACAAAGACTGATTAACGGCAGTTTTAACTGGACGCGCAGTGCCTCCAAATATAATCAGGAAGATATTACGCTTACCGATGATCGCAGGTTTGTTACTGCGTTCTCAAGGCAGTTTGAAACGCTATGGCAGAAGTTTCCCTGCCATAAGCCGTCATAGAGACAGGGAGATCCAATGACTGAATTGACGAATCCTCAGAGTCAGGTGCTGGATGTTGAGGTGACACCTCAAATCGTGGCTTTGGCTGAACAGTTTGATGCGTTTGATACCGTTGCCACGATTACCTTTGGTAAAGGTGCGTTGGAAAAGATCACCGCATTCTCTGATGAAGTCTTAGAGCAAGTCCGTGTTCGTGACAGCGGTGAGGCAGGAGATATTCTGCACGCCATGGTGTCATCCATGGACAGTGCTGAGTTCGACAACCTTGGTAAGAAGAGCCTGTTATCGAGGCTTCCGTTGGTGGGCGAACTTTTTGATTCTTTCAAAAAATTCTCGGCGAGTTTTGATTCGGTGAAAGGTCAATTAGAGCAGTTATCAGGCAGCTTAGAAGCGCAGGAAGTAAAACTTGCGCATGATATTACGCAGCTAGATACGCTTTATGATCATAACTTAGAGTTGCTTGCGGGGTTAGATCAGTACATCGCGGCGGGTAAATACAAACTGAACGATCTCACACAGAACGTCCTGCCTGATTTGCTTGCGCAATCTGAGCAAAGTGGTGATGCCCTTGATGCGCAAAAGTACCGTGATGCTTCTCAAGCCATCGCGCGTCTTGAAAAACGTGTTCACAACCTTGAGTTAACGCGTTTGGCTGCTATTCAAACTGCGCCTCAAATTCGCCTCTCGCAGGAAGGCAATAAAATGTTGATGGAGGATATTCAAGATATCGTCCATAACACCTTCCCGCTATGGAAACGCCAGTTCTTGATTGCGATTTCCAATTATGAAAAGGAGAAAGCGTTGAAGGTGACGCGTGCGGTGAAAGACTACACCAACAAGCAGTATGTTCAGAATGCCGAGAAGCTCAAGGCGCTGGAAGAGCAAATTGCCGAGAACTATCAGCGTGGCATTCTTGATCTGGATTCATTGGAAACCGTGAATCAGCTGACGATTGAAACCTTGAATAACACCTTGTCTCGCGTCAAAGAGGGCAGAGCCCAGCGCGAGCATGCGCAGCAGGTGATAGAAAAGGCAGAGCTGGAGTTGAAGAAAGCGTTAGAGCAGACCTTGTCTTGATATAACGTTCTGTTGCGATACACATAGAGCCTCGGCAGCAATGCTGGGGTTTTTTATTGGGGTTGTGAATTTGAGGGTCGCGTTGAATCTGTGACGTGATATTACGAAGGTTTGTGAGCATTGATTTGAGTTTCAATCCGCTGGTATCCGTGATTTTATCTACACCTGAGGTTCCTTCTTCAAACTGAAGGTAAGGTTCAGCTCTGAGTTCTACTAATTGAGATTGTTTAGTGATGCATGGGGCTGGCTAAATGCCGAGCAATTGAACGTTACGTGTTGTTCAAAGCATTGACGCTGAAAGGGTAAATACTTATAGTAGCGCCCGTTGAGACGACAAGTCTAACGACAAAAGCACGGTGAGTTGTCCGAGTGGCTGAAGGAGCACGCCTGGAAAGTGTGTATACGGCAACGTATCGAGAGTTCGAATCTCTCACTCACCGCCATATTTAAGAAAAAAGACGCTAAGGCGTCTTTTTTCGTTTCTGAATCTCTTTAATCCGCTGGCTGAAGTTTTTCGCCTTGCAAAGCTTAACTCCTTCACCGTCCGATAAATCGTTCTAATTTGTCCATCTGCGATAACTTTCTATCCCAAATAAACAAAAACCCAAGCGATTGGCTTGGGTTTATTCATTCGGTTTACGTGCCGAGGGAAGTGCTCATTCACTTGAGCAAGAGCAGTGTCAATGATGGCACCGCACCGTATCCTTATTAGAGTACTCCACCCCAGTACATTGCATTGATCATGGTAAATGCAATAGTGACACCCATCATTACGAAAAGTGGGGCGTACTTGGATAATTTGGCAGTAATCTTTTGTGACACAGTGTCTTCCTCTTGGCTAAATTTTGCACAGATTATGCATTTTTTTGTGACACCCATCAATAGTGGTTCATCGAATATTTCACTAAAAAGTGGAAAGAGAAATGCACAATAAAAAACATCGTTCAAAATTAGGACGTTAAAAAAGGGCGAAGCCGCCCTTTATTATTTTTCAAAGGAAAAACTTAGTTGAAGCTGTCTTGAAGTGGCGGAACCACTTGCTTCTTACGGCTCAATACACCGTCAAGCCAAACTCGGCCATTTTCAGTTTCTAGGCCGTATGCACGTTCAACAATGGTCACGTCATCAGAAACAACAAGTAACTCAGAGCCTTCTTTCATGATGTCCGTTAGAAGAAGCATGACTGAGTGGCGTTGGCCTTCTTCTTTCAGTGCTGCGATATCAGCTTCCAATTCTGCTTTGATTTCGTCAAAAACAGACAGGTCAACAACTTCTAGTTGGCCGATACCTACCAAGTTACCGTTCATGTTGAAGTCTTTGAAATCACGCATAACAAGGTCACGTGCAGGTGTACCAGCAACCGCAGATTTCACGTTGAACATATCCATGCCAAGTGCTTGTACGTCTTCAATGCCTGCGATCTTCGCAAGATCTTCAACGCAACGAATATCTGCAGTGGTGCAGGTTGGTGATTTGAAGATCACGGTATCGCTTAGGATCGCGCAAAGCATGATGCCAGCGATATCTTTAGGAATAGCGACGCCGTAGAAGTCGTACATCATTTTGATAACTGTGTTAGAACAGCCAACAGGACGAATCCAACACTCTAGAGGCGTAGACGTCGTCAGGTCACCCAGTTTGTGGTGATCAACGATACCGACAATGGTTGCTTCCGCAATATCATCCGGTGCTTGAGTCAGTTCAGAGTGGTCAACGATGTAAACCTCTTCTCCCGCGTAGCTGAGTTTCAGCTCTGGTGCTTCGAAGCCAAAGCGCTCTAGGATAAACGCGGTTTCAGGTGATAGTTCACCCAAACGTGCAGCGATAGCTGGCTCTTCGATTTGGTTTTTCAGGTACGCTAGTGCAATTGCACCGCAGATTGAATCTGAATCAGGGATTTTATGTCCCACAACATACATTGGCATAGTTGGCTCTCGTCATGCTCACATTTGAATTTTTGCGCATTTTACCAGAGTGTCTCTAAATGTACATTGGCCCTTTGGTATAGAAACATGGCAAAGGTGCGCTGTCCCTAAAAGGTTGAAGTTGGCGCACATTTATTATGTATATCCATTTATGGGTATAACACTCCCTAAAGGGGAAGGATAACGCCGACATTGATCTGAGGAGACAAACCACTTGGTAAGTAGGTCTCTTGGTGTCGGAAGTAATTCAACTCAAGCCCGTAACGTATTTTGATCGGTAAGTTGTAATCAAACACTAGTGCGGCGGCTACACTCGGCCCGTAGGCTTTGAGATCCTCGCGGTCTCTACCGTAGTAATTTCGGCTCCCTTTATACTCAGCGAGTCCTGCCTCCATTTGTACCGAGTATGCTTGATACTTTTTCTCTTCGTACTGCACACCGACTCGGTAGTGTTTGATAGACTCTTTGTCAGAAAACCAGTGAGAGTCGGATATACCAAAGCTGCCATAAACAGCCTCGAAACCCATCACATCTTGAACCCCCAGCTGCGCGCCAATACCCCACTGTAACCCCATTTTTAGGTCAGGAGAAAAGTGAACATCCGCAGCGGCAAAGGAGCTAGTGAAAAGTGTCGCCGCACAGAGTAATTTTTTTATCATGAGATCTTTCCTAATAGCGGAGGGTTAGAATTTATAGCCAACAGTTAAAGAAAACTGATCGGTATATGCATCATCCATCAGGTAATCGAGTCGTAAATCGGCATAGAGACCTTGAGTTAAAGCCCCTCTAACACCGATACCAAAGTAAGGCGCTGACTCTTTATAGGATCGAGACGAGGAGTTGGAATCGCCAAAGTGGATATCCAGTGTGTCTTTGTAATTCGCAAAACCGACTGCGCCATAAGGCTTAATGGAAAAATTGTTCTGTTGGAAGGTGTATCCGATGTCAGCGTCAAATTTGAACGTATTGGTACTGAGGTCTGCACCGAAACGTTGTGAGTTGAAATAGTACTGAACACTGTCACTGGTGTTGCTATAGGAAAGGTTTACACCGAAGATTCTGTTGATGTCGTAACCATACTCGAGTTTGAAGCCAGACCCCCAATCAACACGCTCACCTTGTGTGTTTTCAATATCAGTAGTGGTAAAACCAATACCCACCCGATGACCAGAAAAATCATTAGCGGCAACAGAGAATGGGAGGATGCAAAGAGATAGGGATGCTGCGATTAGTTTACGTTTCATGATTGCTCTCTATGATGTGTAAAGAGCGTCCCTGCTGTTTTTAACGCCTTTTCCAGTTGGCAAAAGCAATATTAGGGACGTTTGACCATGATTCGTAATAAGGGCTGTTTATCACCGTAATAAGTGATGATTATTGGATGACTTGTTTAAGTTCTTCTTTAATTAGGCCGTTTATCCACTGGGTTAGTGAGTCGTTAGTATTGCGCTGATGAAAAAAGCAATTAACGGCATAGTCGAGTTCGAAGTCTCGTGTGGCGATGTCTATTCGCCTAATAGACGGGTAGTTGCCAAAGGGGAATAAGTTGCTTGTGGCAAAGAACATGTCGGTTTTTTGAATAACATCAACAATGGCCATTGGATAGGCTGATCGAAATCCAATGTTGTATGGAAGCGATAACGCCTGCATCTTTTTGGCGGCAAGAGGCATATCTTCGCTCCAGCCTGGAATGAGTAATGAAGCTAAATCGTAAGCGGAAAACTCTTCCGGTGTTGCGGATTCTCCTTGAAGAGGATGGTCGTGCCTAACAGCGCAGCAAGCGGTTACTCGTGCGATTTCAATGGCCCTGATATGTTTTGGTATACGGTCGTCCGCATAAGATATTCCAGCAAGCAGAAGTCCACTTTCGATATCTTCGAATGTTGTTGATGACCAATTGACGATTTCTACGTCAAGGTTGGGCGCTTTTTGTTTTAGATCCAAAATAAACGTGCCAGCTAGGCTAATCATGACAAGAGGTGCGAGGGCAATGCGGATTTTTTTGGTTTCTGTTAGCGGATCAAAATTACCTAATTCATTAAGGGCGGACTGCATGCTGTTTAAAGAAGGGATGACTTTTTTGGCAATTTCTTCGGCTACTGGGGTTGGTTGTAACCCTGTGGGCACTTTGACGAAAAGATCATCATTGAAAAAATGGCGTAGCTTCTTGAGATTCTGACTAATTGCTGGTTGAGTGACATAAAGTCTTTCCGCTGCTTTTCTGGTATTTCGCTCCTGAAACAATACGAGGAACACACGCAGTAGATTTAAGTCAATGGTGTTGAAAATATCTCGAGACATGCGGGCTCTTAGTGCTGAGTTAACTCATTCCATTATGTAGAACTATTGAGTTATGCTCCAGAGCTACAAGAAAAAAATGCGCTGCCGAGGCAGCGCTAGAAGAGGCATGGCTTTTGCTACTTTAGTTATAAATCTCTCATTAATATTTCTAGTTCTTCTGTTGCTTGTTCTATTAGGCTTTCCAGCTCTTTTGCATCATCGTTAGCAAGCGGTAGTTGCCATTGAACGGGTTTGCCATTTGACGTGTGTTTGCCAACCAATTTAGTCACTCTTCCACTGCGTTCAAATCTAAGATGTTCAAATTCTGCAGCGTGACATTGGTGTTTTTCTACGATTTCCACTTCTATTGTTCCTGTTGGGATTACATGAACATTTGCGTGGAGTTGTTTGGTGTCTTTCAATAGGTAGTTTCTACGTCTTGCCAACATGTGTTGTCCCTCTGTGCGTCATCCCGTACTACTCATTGAGTGTAGACAACAAGATGCATAAAGATCGAAGGGCTTTTGCCAAAAAACACGATAAATGCGGCAAAACTATGATGCATAAATGAAACTTTTTTCTCGTATTGAATGCGGTAATTTGGGACGAGGAAATAGGTAGAAGTGGGGTGCTTTTTGACGAATTTCTATCGTAGATAGTTAAAAAGCCTGACGCCAGGTCAGGCTTTTTGGCGTCACATCGCGCTGGCGATTCTTTGCAGTGATGTTTGGATCGTGTACATTTCTTCTTGCGAAAATAGGTTGTTAACTAATTCTCTGTTAAAGAGCTCTGTCTGCTCTAATTGCTCTGCCATTGAGAGGCCTTTGTCTGTCAATGTTAAGATTTTTGAGCGTCGGTCATTCAAGTCATCGCGTCGCAGAACATAACCTTCCATAACGAGACTTTGAACGATACGGCTGACTTTCGATTTCTCACTGGCTAGATACGGCATGCCCATCAAATCACCTTGGCGAAGCTCATTCTCTTTTGAGACAGCCATAATGGTGATTGCTTGCTCAGAGCTGATACAAATTCCCTTGCTCTCAAGCCAGTCTTGCGCTCGTTTTTCAGATTTAAGGGCAATCAGCCGACACAAAGAGCTGAGCTCCGATTGAATATACACGATAGTCACTATCTAAAAATGTGTGGAAAGAGGCGCGCATATTACCGCTGACTTCAAGAAGAAGTCTAACCTGCTAGACACTCTCTAAGTGAGAGTATGGAGTGGTGAGGATTTACAAATATTTAAGTCTAATTAACTGAATTAAAAGGGCTTATGTTTAGCTTAGAAATTCATCTGTCTTATGGATGAGATGGCTTGTGTATATCGTCGCCTGATTTGTCACCGTTGGCGGTGAAATATCAATCTTATGTCAACCGAATCGAATGTTTATATTGTACTTAAATATTTGTAAATAAACATAAATCGTGATGTGCGTAACACTTTTTTAAGCCAAATATCACAATGCTCACGGCAAAAAATGGAAGCGACATCAATATTTTTTAAAGTAGTGGGCTGAACATGTAGAAAAATTGCTCGATTGGGCGGTTGAGTATTGAGCGTTTTGACCATTGCTCTAGGCTCACAATCGAGGAGTCAGAGATATAAGACTGCTGTATAGCGATCATTTCTTCACAAAAGTCTGGGTCGTCAACACATAGAGTGAGTTCGAAATTCAGCCACAAGCTGCGCATGTCGAGATTTACTGTACCCATCAAGCAAAAATTGTCATCAACCATGACTGACTTTGTATGCAGTAAACCGCCGTTAAATCGATAGATATTAATACCAGCGCGCAGCAGGTCATTAAAAAATGATCGGCTCGCCCAATCCACCATGAGGCTATCGTTTTTCGCAGGAATAATAATGTTGACGGTAACACCACGTTGAGCGGTGGTTTGGAGTGCGCTTAACAGACTCTCACTTGGCACCAGATATGGGGTGGTTATCGTGAGGCTTTTTTTCGCTTGGTGGATGGCTAGCATAAGTACTTGTTGGATGATGCCATCTGGCATACCAGGGCCAGAGGGAGCAACTTGTACTGAATGATTCGCATGTTGGTGCTGTTCGATGAGGCTGCATTGAGGAAGATCAGGCAGATAGCGAAGGCCCGTTTCAAACTCCCAATCCCACGCAAAAATACTGTTTAGGATCGGTACTGACGGACCGTCTACCTTAACCATGATATCAACCCATTGCCCAACCCCCGCATCTTGTTTGAAGAAACGTGGATCGACCATGTTCATGGAGCCAGTGTATGCGATTTTATTGTCGATAATGACAACTTTTCGATGTTGACGAATGTCCAAGCGGCGCAAAAACATACGGGCTGGGCTGACGGCCAGTGCTTCGATTAACTCGACGCCTGCTTTACGCATCGAATCCGGCCAGTGGCTCCTAAAGAACGCTTTGCTACCTGCAGAATCAAGCAGTACTCGAACAGTGACACCTCGCTTTGCCGCGGAACAAATTGCGTGGGCGACATCATCAGCGTGCCCACCGGGATGCCAAATGTAGAACACCATATTGATAGAGGACTTTGCCTGTTTAACCTCTTGAGCAATGTTGCGCAAAATGTCGTTGGTTTCACTAAGCAAAGAGAGTTGGTTGCCAGCAAGTGCAGGAATGCCTGCTCGGCGTAAACATAAGTCGTGGACGGGCCTTGCTAGAAAACTGTGATGGTGGGGGCGATGAGCCTCACATTCGTTGAGTGTTTCAAGCCAACGAAGGTAGGGTGTAAACATGGATTTGGCTCGCTCAGCGCGTTTACGACCTAAGTTCAGCTCGCCGAAGAGCAAGTAAAGAATGACCCCCACGATAGGAATAATGTAGATGATCATCAGCCACGCAATTGATACACCCAAAGCTCGCCGTTTGAGCACAACTCGGATGGTTACACCTGCGATGAGCAACCAATAAAAGAAAACACTAGCCCATACGAGGATCTGATAAATCTGTTCCATATCAATCTATTTAGTTCAAGACGTTATCCAATATAGAGGGAACACTCTCACTATGCACTGAATTTAGTGTCTCGAAGTAGCAAACATGAATAATTACGTGTGAGGTGTGACAACGAAATGCCTGTTGTTAATTTTTTGTGTGATTATTTGATTTATAAAGTAACGATGATGGGGTGTTAATTGGAGGTATATATCGCCTGAAAGAAAAATATAGCGCGAACGCTTCAAATTTTAATTCAGAACTGGTTTACTTGCCATGCTCGTTTCGAAAACGGGTCACCTGTCCAGTGTAAGAATAAGTTTACATCACTGGGCAGGGGAGTGCCATGGACTGGCAGTAGACGCTGGGTATGGATATCAACATCATCGTTTGTATTAGAGAGTGTGTATGGCAAGCAGTAACAGAGCCCAGTTTTCCTCCCGATTAGGATTCATTTTGGCGGCGGCAGGGTCTGCCGTTGGTTTAGGTAATATTTGGGGCTTTCCCACTCAGGCGGCCAGTAATGGCGGCGCCGTATTTTTAATCACCTACTTGGCCATGGTCTTCATTTTGGCATATCCATTGTTAGTGGCAGAGCTAACAATCGGCCGATTTGGTGCATCTAACCCTATTCGTTCTTTAATTTCTGTTGCACCGAAGAACAAGGCGCTTGGGTCAACGGTCGGTATTGCTGGCATGTTGGGTGTGAGTGGTATTTTGAGCTTTTACGCGATTGTCGCAGGCTGGTTCTTTGGCTTCCTGATTGGCCCTCTACTGAGCGTTGCCGGGTTCGAAAATGCAGCGGCTTGGCTTGAAGGTTTTAGCACTGAACGAAACCTAGTGCTGATGGCGGTGTTCATGGTGCTGACTATCTTGGTTGTACGCAATGGCGTTGCTGACGGTATCGAAAAGTGGTCGACCCGTTTGATGCCGGTATTGTTTGTGCTGTTCATTGCGATGGTTGGTTATACCTTGTTTCAGCCTGGCGCGATTGATGGCCTGAAAATGTACCTTGTCCCTGATACATCTCACTTCTCGCCCGATCTTATGGTGAGCGCGATGGGGCAAGCCTTTTTCTCGCTCTCCATCGGTGTATGTACCATGATGGTGTACGGTTCTTACTTGCGTAAAGATGCGGATATTCCAAAGACGGCTGCTCAAGTCGCACTGCTTGATACCGGTGTTGCGTTTGTCGCGGGTCTGTTGATTTTGCCAGCCATGTTTGTGGCGCAAAAGAATGGCGTACAGATCTACAGCGAAAGCGGCGCATTGTTAGATGGTGATACCTTGGTATTTAACGTACTTCCTGCCATGTTCGATACCATGGGGAGTGCGGGTTTGGTTGTTGGTGTTGCTTTCTTTGCCTTGATGGTCATTGCGGCGCTGACGTCATCGATTTCAATGCTTGAAGTCCCCGTTGCGTGTTTATCAGAGGAACTCAACAAAGACCGTAAGACCGTGTCTTGGTGGGTAGGCGGTGCAATCGCGTTATTTTCAGCGGTCATCATTTTCAACTTTGGCAGCATGTTTGGTACGGTGATCAGTGTAACGACGGAATATATGCAGCCGATTTTAGGTGTGATAATGGCATTGATTGCTGGCTGGATCTGGAAACGTAACCAAGTGTTGGAAGAGCTAAGTCAAGGAAGCCCAGAATTAGCAAACAGCGTGTTTTGGAAAGTGTGGCCGACCTATGTACGTATAGTTTGCCCAATCTTGATGGCACTTGTGTTTTTCTGGCCATTGCTGAAATAAATTCTTTGGTAAATATGCCCAATCAATCTGAATCCTGCATATTCAGATTGTTTGGGTATAAAATCCCCAGCATGCTGGGGATTTYGTCTTTCTACTACCAGCGACTTCTCCCAGAGCGCCATTCCGTTTACACTCGGCGCTGATTCAATTACTCATCACACATCTATGACTTACAACAATGGGATTAGGCATGTTTAGTCTGGTCTTTCAAAATAAAGACTTTCTTGTCATCGACAAGCATCCGGGGATCAGTGTTCATAAAGACGACAATGAGCAACCTTTACTCGCCGAAATCGCAAAGCACACCGGTGATAAGCAGCTCTATCTGATCCATCGACTTGATAAAATGACATCTGGGCTTTTGCTGCTTGGGCGTCATCAAGCTGCTGCATCTTCGCTTTCTCAAATGTTTGCTGAAAAGACAGTGCAGAAATTTTATGTGGCGGTGTCCGCGAAAAAGCCAACCAAAAAGCAGGGCATCATCATTGGTGATATGACGAAAAGCCGTCGTTCAATGTGGAAATTGCTGCCTAGCAAAACTAATCCAGCGGTTACTCAGTTTTTTTCAACGGCGGGCGGAGAAGGTCGTCGTTTGTTTTTATGCAAACCGCATACGGGGAAAACGCATCAAATTCGTGTAGCACTGAAAAGTGTAGGCGCAACGATTTTGGGGGACGAGATTTACGGTGGTGCAACGGCTGATCGAGGTTACTTACATGCCTATGGATTACAGTTTGAGCATGCCGGAGAGCGCTTTGAATTTCTCTTGCCTCCCTCAGTTGGCGAAATGTGGTCGATGCTTCCCGAAGAGTGGTCAACACCGTCTGCGTTGTCGTGGCCAAAATTACCTAATAAAAAATAATCGTGGTGGTCTGTGTTTTACAGGCCACGGATCTCCTTAGATGGAGAGCGTTGGAGATAAGCATGCAACATGCTCGCAGTAAGAACCGTAGCTTGAAACAATCTCGCCTGTGGGCGTTGGCGAATATTAGACGACAGCATAAAAAGAAAGTCGCCCGCACACGTACACGCCGTAACTGTGAATTCTATAACCTCCAGATGAGCGGCGCACCTGTTGAACTGTCTAGCCTTGTTAACGATGAGCCAAAGGAAACTAATCATGATGAATCCTGATGCATTAGATACGTTTTTTGATGTTGTTTCTGAGCGAATCAAAGCGTGTGGGAATGAAGTTAGACGCGTTTTCCACGGTCGTGGTCGTTGCTATGAAGGCCTTGAGCAGATCACAGCTGATTGGCTGGGACAAGGTGTTCTACAAATTGCGATCTTTAAAGAGGCTGACCCTTCGTTCTATCGAGCTCTTCGGGATGGAATAGAAAAATTTTGCCAGAGCGACATATGGAAGAACGCTGGTGGCACAACGGTAGTTTTACAACACCGTGACCGTGAAGGCGCTGAAACAGAGACCTTAGTGGGTGAGCAACCACAGCAAATCAATGTGATTGAGAATGGGCTTACTTATAAGTTGGATTTGGGTAAACGCCAAAACAATGGGCTGTTTCTTGATATGCGTTTAGGGCGAGAGTGGGTGCAAAACAACGCCAAGCATAAACGTGTGCTGAACTTATTTGCTTATACCTGTGGTTTCTCTGTTGCCGCGGTTGAAGGAAAGGCTGACCAAGTCGTTAACTTAGATATGGCAAAGTCATCATTGTCTCGTGGTCGTGAAAACCACCAACTCAACCAACATAACCTCAATCAAGTGGCGTTCTTGGGGCATGAGTTATTTAAATCATGGGGCAAAGTTAAAAAGTATGGCCCATATGATCTGGTCATTATCGATCCGCCTTCATTCCAGAAAGGCAGCTTCGTGTTGACTAAGGACTACGCAAAGATATTGCGTCGCTTACCTGATCTTGTTGAAAAAGGTGGGGACGTGCTGGCATGTGTTAATGCACCAGATATTCAGCCAAGTTTCTTGATGGAACAAATGGCTGAGTGCGCACCTGAGTTTGAATTTGTTTCTCGTTTAGATAATCCGCCAGAATTTGAAGATATTGATACAGACAGCGCGCTGAAAGTGATGCACTTTAAACGTCAGGGTTAATGGCGGAGACACAACATGGACGCTTTTCAACGGATCAGTGAATTGGAGTCAGGTCATCATGAGGTGATCTACCAAAATGGTCGTTGGGGATTGACGATAAAACGTTATGGTCATGCGGTAAAAGTGTTTGCAGAGTCGTTATCAGGCAAGGATTTCATCAGCGGAAACTTGTATTTGATCGATGATGTCTGGTCACTCAAACCCTGTGAAATGCCCCGTGAAAAAGTGATGTCATTTATTCTTGGCTTTCAGGCGCCGTGAGCGTGATATTTCTTCGACACTGATGGCACGATATCGATTGAGACGTTTGTAATAGCGTTAAAAATCCCGCATTAGCGGGATTTTTTATATCGAGAATACGCTGAAAACTTATGACGCAGTGCAGTCGTTTGCCGATATTACACGATCAAATACTGGGCGTCCGCGAGCATCTCTCACCAACAGTTTGTAACTCACGCCTTTCTCTAGCAGAGACAGAATTTCGTTGTCCGTGCAGTAGGTTTTTTTCAATTTTTCGACCAGAGCAGCTGGCGCAACGTCACCGCTTTCTGCGTAAAGTAAGGTGAGTTCAATCTCAGAGCCGTTGGCTTTAGCGCGGACCAAGTTATAACCGTTCATGTTCACTGGAACAATTTTGCTGAGTATGTCGGCACGTTGCTCTGCGAACGATTCAGCGATTTCTTGATCTGAGGTAGTCGAACAAGCAGATAGCATCAGTGCAACGGCACCAGCTAAAGCGATTCGACCTGTTGTAGAAAATTTTCGCATTACAGGGTCCTATGCGTTTGCTGTCAGCCAGTTAGGCTGGAAGCACTTTCTTGAAAGGTTTAACGATAACGTCTTTGTAGACGCCAGCGTCGATATAAGGGTCAGCATCAGCCCATGCTTTTGCATCGTCGAGGCTATCAAATTTTGCGATAACGGTTGAACCTGTGAATCCCGCTTCGCCTGGGTCTTCACTGTCGATGGCAGGGTTAGGGCCAGCAACTAATAAGCGTCCCTGTGAATCCAATTCGCGCAATCGTGCTAAATGTTGCTCTCTTACCTGTAGGCGTAATGGCAAACTGTTTTCAACATCTTGTGAAAAAATGACGTACCACATCCGTGTTCTCTCCGCGTTAATTCGTTTCTTGTTTCATTGGCCTATTGTAAGCAAGGCTAAAGATTCATGCTGACGCTATTGTCTGATTTATGACTTATTTATCGCTCTTGGGCGGCCGTCACCATCAATCGCCACATAATTGAACGTTGCTTCGCAGACTTTCTTCCGCTGACCCACGCCATCGGTCGCGACGGGCTTGATCCATACCTCAAGGCTAACACTCATGGACGTGCGCCCAATACGGGTGCATTCACCGTAACAGCATACGACATCACCGACCGATACTGGGGTTTTGAATACAATCTCTTCGACAGAGACGGTGACAACTCGACCGTGGGAGACTTCTTTCGCCAAAATGGCACCAGCCAAATCCAATTGAGACATGATCCAGCCGCCAAAAATATCGCCATTGGCATTGGTATCAGCGGGCATCGCCAATGTACGCAGCAATAGTTGACCACGTGGGCAATTGTTTGTTTCCGACATCTTACTACTTCCGAGATGAGGTGTTTAAGTCGCGAAATTGGGCAGATGATGCTGCCCATATTCATTATTCTGAATCGGTGTCTTTGGGTAAATGCTTGTAAATATATACCCCTGTAGCCAGCGTGTACGCCAATGTGATCGCCATTAAGCCAAATACTTTGAAGTTGACCCACACGTCCAACGGCAGGGTATAAGCGATATAGACATTAAGCACCCCCAGCACAGCAAAGAAGGCAACCCAAGCATTGTTGATGTTACGCCACACAGGCTCAGGCAGAGTGATTTCTTTGCCAAGCATACCTTTGATCAATGGTTTCCCCATGATTTGGGAAACAATCAGGCCGACAGAAAACAAGGCGTAGACAATGGTCACTTTCCATTTAATGAAATTGTCATCGTGGAAAAAGAGTGTCATACCGCCAAACACTGCGACCAATGTTGCGGTGACGATCTGCATTTTCTCTACTTTTTTGTACAGAACCCACGTCAAGATCACTTGAAGAATCGTTGCAACGATTAGCGCACCTGTTGCGGTGTAGATGTCGTACATCTTGTAGAGTGCAAAGAATATAATTAATGGGATGAAGTCGAGGAGCTGTTTCATGCAAGTACTTGTCCTTGTTTGCTTCCCATTAAAATGAAATTGTCATTGTGTGGGGGCTTTAAGCGTTATAACGAAGTTTACAGAAATCTTGCTTTAGATAAAACGTGAATGGTCGCTTGGTATAGAAAAGGCCAGCATTGCTGCTGACCTTTTAGGCAATATGACCGTCAAGTACCACCAATTGATGGTGACACTAGAAATATCGGTTTGCTATTTGACGGTCGCGGCTTTCAGGTTAACCACAAACTCACCGAGCTCTTTCAGCATGGTGGCTTCGTCATCAACATTTCGCTCAATGATTTTGACAACGGCAGAACCTGAAATGGCACCCGCAGCGCCTGCCGCGATAGCTTCTTTCACCTGTGACGGCTCGGAAATACCGAAACCAAGAAGTGGGCGAGGCGCACCGTAATCGCTAAGTTTCTTCAGCAAGTGATCAATCGGTTGACCCGCTTTGGTTTCTGCACCTGTTACGCCAGCGCGAGATAACAGATAGGTGTAACCGCCGCCAAGTTCTGAAATGGTTTTCAATGTGTCTTCGTTTGCATTCGGTGGCGCAATGAAAATGGCATGAACACCATGCTTTGCCGCTGAATCACGAAACTCTTTCGATTCGCCTGCTGGCACATCGGCTATCAATACCGAATCCACACCGGCATCGGCGCATTTTGCGTAGAAGTTGTCGATACCGTTCGCAAACACTAAGTTTGCGTACATCAACAGACCCATAGGGATTTCAGGGTGGTTTTCACGCACTTGGCGCAGAATGTCAAAGCAGTTGTCTGGTGTGGTACCTGAATCCAATGCACGAATTGCTGCACCTTGAATCGTCGGCCCATCAGCCAATGGGTCAGAAAAAGGAATACCCAGCTCCAGTGCGTCTGCACCATTTGCCACAAGGGTTTCAATAATCTTTAGTGATTGCGCTGGGTTTGGATCGCCAATGGTCACGAAAGGAACGAAGGCACCTTCACCTTTGGCATCGAGGTTTTCAAACATCGCTTCATAGCGGTGAGACAAGGTCGCAGCCATTACATCACTCCTTTTTCTTTCAAAATGTCGTGCACGGTGAAGATGTCCTTGTCTCCACGACCTGACAAGTTAACCACTAACAATTGTTCTTTCTCTGGGTTCTCGCGTGCCATTTTCAGCGCATATGCCAAGGCGTGTGCTGATTCTAATGCAGGAATAATTCCTTCATGTCGCGCCAACTCTTGGAAAGCATCAAGCGCTTCATCATCGGTAATCGCGACATATTCGGCACGGCCTATGGAATTCAAATGCGCGTGCTGAGGGCCAACAGATGGGAAGTCGAGACCCGCTGAGATGGAGTACGATTCTTCCACCTGACCATTCGGGTCTTGCATCAGTGGTGATTTCATACCAAAGAAGATCCCCAGCTTACCGTGTTTGAGTGGTGCGCCGTGTTGGTCTGTGTCCAAGCCTAAACCTGCTGGCTCAACACCAATCAGGCCAACATCAGATTCTTCGATGAAATCAGCAAACATACCGATCGCATTTGAACCACCGCCTACACAGGCAATGACGCTGTCAGGCAAACGACCTTCGCGTTCCAAAATCTGTTGCTTGGTTTCTTCACCAATCATTTTTTGGAATTCACGTACTATGGTCGGGAAAGGGTGAGGACCTGCTGCCGTACCCAATAGGTAGTGCGCATCTTCATAGCTTGCAGACCAGTCGCGTAGGGCTTCGTTACAGGCATCTTTTAGGGTTGAAGAGCCTGAATGAACTGGAATCACTTCAGCGCCCATTAGCTTCATGCGGAATACATTCGGGCTTTGACGTTCTACGTCTTTTGCACCCATGTAAACGCGACATTTCAAATCTAGCAGAGCACAAGCCAGTGCTGTTGCGACACCGTGTTGCCCCGCACCTGTTTCAGCGATGATCTCTTTCTTGCCCATACGCTTTGCTAACAGAGCTTGACCCAAAACCTGATTGGTTTTGTGGGCACCACCGTGAAGTAAGTCTTCACGCTTTAGGTAAAGCTTGGTCTTGGTGCCTTTGGTCAGGTTGCGCGTCAGCGTCAGTGCGGTAGGGCGACCTGCGTATTCTTCCAAAAGGCCAATAAATTCCTTCTGAAATTCTGGGTCACTTTGCGCATCAATAAACGCTTGTTCTAGCTGGTCCAGTGCTGGGACCAAGATTTGTGGTACGTACTGACCACCAAATTCGCCGAAGTAGGCATTCAACTTAGTCATAACTGTCCTTTAGTAATCTCTAAGCGCTGAGAATGCAGCGTCCAATTTTTGTTTATCTTTGATACCCGGCGTGCTTTCGACGCCAGAGTTGAAATCGAGTCCTGCGCAGCCCAGTTGTGCTGCGTCTTTTGCGTTTTCTTCTGAAAGGCCACCTGCAATCATGACGGTGTCTTTGCGATCCTCGGGAATGAGGGACCAATCAAACGCTTTGCCTGTTCCGCCGCTTTGTGTTCCCACGCGGCTATCGAAAAGGTTTCTGTCGGCATTGGCTTCCAAAGTGGGAGCAGTATCGCTCACGCCATGGGCTTTCCAAATTTGAGTGTCGTTTGGTAATGCTTCACGCAGCGCCTTCACGTAGTCGCCATCTTCATTGCCGTGTAGCTGAACTGCCGACAGTGATAGTGCGTTTGCTGTCTCAGCAACCTCTGAAAGTTCATGGTTTTGGAACACGCCAACGTAAGCAAGCGGTGCGCCTTCCATGACTTTTCGAGCCGCTTCCACGTCTACGAAGCGAGGGGATTTTTCTACAAAAATCAGGCCGCCGTAATTGGCGTAGGCGTCATAAGCCGCTTTTGCATCTTCTGCGCGTGTAAGGCCACAAACCTTGTTGTCACCGTAAAGCACTCGACGTACCGCACGTTCAACATCGTCTTCTGACATTAACGAGCTGCCGATCAAGAAGCCGTTGGCGAAAGGTGCAAGCTCACGCACTTGTTGATGGGTATAGATACCTGACTCTGAAATCACGATGGTGTCTTCAGACAAACGCGGTGCGAGTTGCTTCGTACGGTTTAGGTCGATGCTTAGATCGCGAAGGTTACGGTTATTTATGCCAACCACTTTTGCGTTAAGTGCAATGGCGCGTTCCAGTTCTTCTTCGTTACTGACTTCTGTCAGCACACCGAGGTTAAGTTCATGCGCGAGTGCAGACAGCTCACGGTATTCGTCGTCGTTGAGCACAGACAGCATCAACAAAATGGCATCAGCTTGATGAAAACGCGCGAGGTAGACTTGGTAGGTGTCTACCATGAAATCTTTGCACAGTACTGGGCAAGGCACTTGACCGCGGACTTGTGGCAGAAAATCGAAGTTACCTTGGAAGTACTTTTCGTCTGTCAGGACAGAAATCGCCGCGGCGTGGTTGCCGTATACGCTGGCGATGTAATCCAAGTCGAAGTCATCACGGATCAGGCCTTTTGATGGCGAGGCCTTTTTGCATTCCAAGATAAACTTGGCTGGCTTGCCTGAAAGCGCATCGTAAAAACTGCGATCACTTGGGACGACTTCGTTGATGAAGGTGTCTAGCGGTTGTGCCGCTTTGCGTGCTTCAATCCAAATGCGCTTATCCGCAACAATTTTTGCTAGTACCGTTTCCATTAGTTGCTCCGTGACGCAAGTTGCTGAACAAGTTCGAAAGGTTTACCGCTGTTCATCACATCTAACGCTTTTTGCGTGTTTGCTTTCAGATCTTCATGCCCGAACAGGCGAAGTAGAAGTGCAACGTTAACGGCAACCGCGCTTTGCTGTGCTTCTGTCCCTTTGCCTTGTAAGATCTGTGTGATGATTTCCCGGTTCTCTTCTGGCGTGCCCCCTTCAATGGATTTGAGAGGGTGGGTGTTAACGCCGAAATCTTCCGGTGTCAGCGTGTATTCGGTGATCACGCCATATTTAATCTCAGCCACCGTGGTTTCACCGTGAATCGCGACTTCATCAAGCCCACTGCCGTGAACAACCGCTGCGCGTTTCAGGCCAAGGGTTTTGATGGTTTCTGCAATCGGTCTTACCAAGGCTTTGTCATAGACACCCATCAATTCCAGCGTTGGTTTTGCAGGGTTAATTAATGGGCCTAACAAATTAAAGATGGTGCGTGTTTTCATGGTTTGACGAACAGGCATCGCGTGGCGAACACCGCTGTGATATTGCGGAGCGAACAAGAAGCATACGCCCAAATCATCCAATGCGCCGCGTGCCGTTTCTGGGCTCATAGCTAAATCAATACCAAAAGCGGCAAGTAAGTCGGAAGAGCCGGATTTGCTCGATACGCCTCGGTTACCGTGCTTGGCAACTTTTACACCACAGGCTGCGGCAACAAAGGCGGCTGTCGTGGAAATGTTGATGGAGTTAGAGCCGTCACCGCCAGTGCCAACAATGTCAGCGAAATCATAGTCTGGTGACGGGAACGGGTTTGCATTTTCCGTTAATGCAGATGCCGCGCCCGCGATTTCTTCTGGCGTTTCGCCTTTAATTTTTAGCGATGTTAACGTTGCCGCCAACAGGATAGGGTCCATTTCACCTTTGATAATGGTGTCGAACAGCTGATGGCTTTCTTCACGAGACAGAGATTCTTGTTCGTAAAGCTTATTAATAATTGCGTCCATGTTTACTCTCCTTGTCTTGTCGTCCATCAGCGCGGCTGTGTCGCCCAGTTGATTGTATTTGTTAGAAGGTCTGCGCCTTTCGTTGTTAAAATTGACTCTGGATGGAATTGGAAACCGACCACACGATCGGCGTCGTTCACGACTGCCATGACTAAGCCTTCCACATCTGCAATCACATCCAGTGAGTCAGGTACCTTGGTGGCAACCAACGAGTGGTAGCGTGCAATGGTGAGCGGGCTTTCAATGTCGCCAAATACGGCATGAGCGTTATGTGTCATCTGGGATGCCTTCCCGTGGACAATTTCACCCGCGCCAGCAACCACGCCGCCATAGGCTTCTGTGATGGCTTGTTGGCCAAGACAAATACCAATCATTGGCACTTTGCCTTTCAGTTTTTGGATCAGTGCAGGCATGCAGCCTGCTTCTGATGGCGCACCTGGGCCAGGGGACAGCACCACAACAGGGTTAGTGAGCTCACTAACGGCTTGCTCAATTTGCTCTGCGGACAAACTGTTGCGGTAAATCTTCACTGGATAACCCAATGAACGAAACTGATCGACCAAGTTATATGTGAAAGAGTCGAAGTTATCGATCAGCACGATGTGTGCATTAATGACTTGGCTCATTGTGCACCTCCTGAGTGTGCTGCTCGAATTGCTGTCAATACAGCTTGCGCTTTTCCGCGTGTTTCATCAGCTTCGGCTTGAGGAACGGAGTCGAAAACCACGCCAGCACCTGCTTGAATTTGAGCAATACCATTTTCAACGTACGCAGAACGAATCACGATACAAGTGTCCATGTCACCGTGACCGGTTAGGTAACCCACTGCGCCACCGTAGCTACCTCGACGGCTTTTCTCGAACTGTCGAATCAGCTGCATAGCACGAATCTTTGGTGCGCCCGTTAATGTGCCCATGTTCATACACGCTTGATAAGCGTGAAGGGCATCCAGATCATTACGTAATTGACCTACAACGCGGGACACGAGGTGCATAACGTGGCTGTAGCGGTCTACTTTCAATAGGTCTGCAACATAACGAGTTCCCGGTTCACTGATGCGTGCTACGTCGTTACGTGCCAAATCAACCAGCATCATGTGCTCGGCTTTCTCTTTGGTGTCATTGCGCAGTTCTAGCTCGATCCGACCGTCTAAATCTAAGTTGATTGACCCATTTGGATTTTTACCTCTAGGGCGCGTGCCTGCAATCGGGTAAATCTCTACTTGGTTGGTATCTTTGCTGTATTTAAGTGCGCTTTCAGGAGAGGCGCCAAATAAGGTGAAGTCTGTGTCATGCATGTAGAACATGTATGGACTTGGGTTGCCTTGTTTGAGCTTCAAATACGCATTCAGTGGAGAAGGGCAAGGCAGTGTGAATCGACGACTCGGCACGACCTGAAACACATCACCTTTGACCACGTACTGTTTGAGTTCGTCCACTGCCGCGCAGAAATCTTCATCGCTGACAGAGATGTCGAGGTGAGAAGTATCTACTACCTCTGCATTTGGCATTGGAGTAGGGTTCAGGCAGCTTTCTTTGATGGCTTGTAGTCGACGGCTAAGATCGAAATACGTTTCGGTGTTTTCTGCACCGCCAAACTGCGTACCTTGAAGGGTGGCATGGCGCCGCTGGTGGTCAATCACCAACAATGTTTCGGCGACATAGAACAGGTAGTCTGGACATTGATTACCTGAATCTACCTCAGGTAAAGGCTCAAATTGTGCAACGAGATCGTAGGCAAACAAGCCACCGATCATGAGTGCTTGTTCAGGCAATCCATCCAGATTAAAAGCATGTTGAACTAAACGTAGCGCATCAAAGGGTGAAGGCTGACGTAAACGTGCGTCTTCATCCAGAGTGCGGTTTTCCTCAGGAAAATGAAGTGTTAGTAAATCATCAGTACGTTGCGACTCAACCGCCAAACCTTGCTTAGAAAGCTCAGCATCCACTGCGCTAAGAACATTTCTACCATTCTTTGTTTTGGCTTCGAGCTCTACGGTTCTGTCGCGGCATACGATACGCACGGCGGCATCGATGAGCATCAAACTTTTTAAGTCCTGCTTGGAATCCACTTCTGCGGATTCGAGCAGTAAGCTATAAGGACGGTCTTGGCAGACCGCCGAATACAATTCTGTCGGAGCGGCGACGTACGGCACATCCAGGCTAAGTACGTCGAGTTCGCCTTGTTCTAAAGCGTGGTTTTTCACAGCGTTCTCCCTGCTGCTTCTACAAAGGGTTTTAGTTCCTGCATCAACTGCGCGAACATGTCTCCGGTGAGCGCTTGATGTCCGTCAGACAGCGCYTCTGCTGGATTGAGGTGGCTTTCAACGATGATACCGTCGGCGCCTACCGCTGCGGCCGCACGAGAAAGTGGGATCACAAGCTCGCGAACACCCGTGCCATGGCTCGGGTCAACGACCACTGGAAGGTGGCTGCGCTGCTTGATATAAGCGACTGCATTCAAATCCAACGTGTTGCGGGTTGCCGTTTCAAACGTGCGAATGCCGCGCTCACACAAAATAATGTTCGGGTTGCCAGCATCATAAATGTATTCTGCTGCTAGCAACAGCTCCTCGATAGTGGCGGAAAGTCCTCTTTTTAACAAGACCGGTTTGCCACTTTCGCCAACCGCTTTTAACAATCCGTAATTTTGCATATTTCGCGCACCGATTTGAAGGCAATCAATGTATTCACAGAGTGAATCAACCTGACTCACTTCCATGACTTCAGATACGGTGGGCATACCTGTTGCCTCGCTGGCTTTTTTCAGCAATTTGAGACCTTCAACGCCCATACCTTGGAAATCATAAGGGCTGGTTCGTGGTTTGTAGGCGCCGCCTCGCAACGCGCCAGCGCCATGACTTTTTACGACATCTGCCACAGACAGCAATTGATGTTCGGATTCGACTGAGCATGGGCCGGCGATTACCGCGAATTTGTTGCCACCAACTGGCATATTGCCAATACGCACAACACTGTTGTGTGCCTGCACTTCACGAGACACCATTTTGTATTTGGACAGGATTGGCTTGACCTCTTCCACCAAAGGGTCGCTGTCTAAGTGCAGTTTTTGTAATACGCGTTCATCGCCCAATGCGCCAAGGACAATACGTTCGACCCCAGGCATATAAAGGGGCTTGAGGCCCGCTTGTTCGATTTTGCCCAGAATAGCTTTTGCTTGTTGCTCAGTCGCTTGGGGTTTTAATACGATGATCATCTTAAAAATCCTTTTTTGGTGCCGCCACCTTCAATAAGGTGCTCAATGCATTCCGGGCGGTAAAATTTAGATATAAAAAAACCCGCGTTATGCGGGCTTGGTGACGTCTTTCTTTTGGCTATCACTCATCACACCGCCCGCTATTGGGAGTGCCACCACCAGTTAATCAGTGCTGTTTGTTGGATGAGGTTATGCTGTACCATGAAGACGTAATCCATTTGAGTTAGTAATCGTGTACTAGTTAACTAGTGTATGGCGGCAAAGTCAAGCAACGAATTGAAGAAAATTAATGCTATTTGATTTACACAGCCACACCACAGCGTCTGATGGACGTTTTAGCCCTGAAGATTTGGTGAAACGCGCCGTTGATTTCCGTGTCAATGTGCTAGCTATCACCGATCATGACACCATTGCAGGTATCGCGCCGGCGAAACAGGCCGTGGTCGATTTTGAGCTTCCGTTACATATCGTTAATGGAATCGAAATCTCGACGGTTTGGCAAAATAAAGATATTCACATTGTCGGCTTAAACATTGACCTTGAATCGCCCGAACTTTTAGCGCTTATTGATGCTCAATCTATTCGTAGAGAAGCACGTGCAGAACTGATTGCAGAACGCTTAGATAAACAAGGTATGCCCGGCGCGCTAGAAGGCGCGAAAGCATTAGCGGGAGATGTGCCGCTGACTCGCGCGCATTTCGCCCGTTGGATGGTTGAACAAGGTTATGTAAAAACCATGCAGGCAGTGTTCAAAAAATACCTAACGCGCGGCAACCCTGGCTACGTGCCGCCAAATTGGTGCACGATTGAAGAAGCAGTTGATGTTATTCACAAAGCGGGCGGTCAAGCGGTGATTGCGCACCCCGGTCGGTATAAACTCACGGCCAAATGGTTGAAACGTCTGCTCCAAACGTTTGCTGATGCTGGCGGGGATGGAATGGAAGTGGCTCAACCTCAACAAGCACCGAATGAACGTCGTCTATTGGGCGACTATGCCATTCAATTTGGTCTTGCAGGCTCCCAAGGTTCTGATTTTCATTACCCTTCTCCCTGGCTAGAGCTGGGGCGTAACTTATACTTACCGAAAGGGTGCTCGGAAATATGGGAATCTTGGACGTTGCCGACATTGGAAGTAGTGCCTTTACAGGAGGAAGTATGAGCCAATTTTTTTATGTACATCCTGAGAATCCCCAAACACGTCTAATTACGCAGGCCGTTGCTATTGTGCGTAATGGTGGTGTCATTATTTACCCAACGGACTCGGGTTATGCCCTCGGTTGCCAACTTGAAAATAAGTCAGCGCTAGAGAAAATCTGTCGTATTCGTCGATTAGATGATAAACACAATTTCACGCTACTGTGCCGAGACTTATCAGAGATATCGGTTTATGCGCGTGTTGATAATACGGCTTATCGTTTAATCAAAAACAACACGCCAGGGCCGTACACCTTCATTCTGAAAGCGACGAAAGAAGTGCCGCGTCGTTTGATGAACCCGAAACGAAAAACCATTGGTATTCGCGTACCTGACAACCGAATCGCACTCGATCTATTGGAAGCTCTAGGCGAGCCGATGATGTCGACGTCGCTGATCTTACCCGGTAATGACTACACCGAATCGGATCCTGAATCGATTCGTGACCAACTGGAACACACGGTTGATGTGATTCTTAATGGCGGTTACTTGGGGGAACAACCAACAACAGTGGTTGACTTCAGTGATGACGGTGAACCCGTGATTCTCCGTCATGGTACAGGTGATACCAGTCCCTTCGAATAAACTTAACGTTGCGCGATGAGAATGGAGGCGGAAACTTTCCGCCTCTGCAACGCTAAATTTCCATTGCTGTCGGTCAGTGTTTTCTAAATGAAATGGTGTATTCGAGCCTCTTTTGGCATAATACGCCGTTGCCTCTTTTTTGGGGCGTTTTCTTTCCGACATCGACGCCTGTGAAGGCGACAGTAAGGTAAACGTAAATGAGCGAAAAATTACAGAAGGTGTTAGCCCGTGCAGGTCTTGGTTCTCGTCGTGAGATCGAATCCCTGATACAAGAGGGTCGCGTCAGTATCAATGGTATTGTTGCCAAACTGGGTGATCGCCTTGATGATGTCAATGCTAACATTCGTGTTGACGGGCACAGTGTACAAGTTGCTGCACCTTCTGAAGTTGTGTGCCGTGTAATGGCATACAACAAACCAGAAGGTGAGTTGTGCACACGCAGCGACCCTGAAGGTCGTCGTACCGTTTTTGATCGCCTCCCTCGTCTCAATGGCGCCCGCTGGGTAGCTGTAGGTCGTTTGGATGCGAATACGTCAGGTTTGATGCTGTTCACCACAGATGGTGAGTTGGCTAACCGCTTGATGCACCCAAGCCGTCAAGTAGAACGTGAATACATGGTTCGCGTGTTTGGCGAAGTGAATGAGCAGATGGTGAAAAACCTCGTTCGTGGCGTAACACTTGAAGACGGCGAAGCCCGTTTTGAAGATGTTGTTTACGCTGGCGGCGAAGGCATGAACCACACTTTCTATGTTGTGATCACTGAAGGTCGTAACCGCGAAGTCCGTCGTATGTGGGAATCACAGGGTGTCACGGTAAGCCGTCTTAAGCGCGTGCGTTACGGCAATCTGTATCTAAACAAAGAGCTACCTCGTGGTGGCTGGATGGAACTGGAACTGGAAGATGTTAACTACCTGCGTGAGTTGGTAGAGTTACGACCAGAGAAAGAAACCATGATTACGGTTGAAGCGCAGAAACGTAAAGCACGTGGCCAGAAAATCCGTCGTGCAGTGCGTCGTCACGAAGAACGTGTTGAATCAAGTGATACTCGCAAACCACGTCGTGGCGGTCAGCAAAGTAAGCCTGCTGCTCAGGGTAAACCTGCACAAGGCAAACCAGCGCAAGGTAAGCCTGCTCAAGGTGGTAAGCCAGCGCACGGTAAGCCAAGCGGCAGACCTGCTCAAGGTAAACGCGGTAACGGTACTGGACGTCCGGGTTCTTCGGGCCCAAATCGTGGCGGTCAATCGTCTTCTCGCCAAAAGCAAGGTGATAAGCGCCAAGGGCGTTAAGAGTCAAACGGAAATTAAAAAGCCAGCAGAAATGCTGGCTTTTTGTTTTTCTGGGAAGCGAAAGAAAACGAGGAGAACATGCTCAAATTGAATCTAGTATGAAAGGCAGAATTCTCTAAGTGTATGTCTTAACCGCTTCCATTCAATGAGGCTTACTTTGGTTGTGCATCGATACACTGACCACTCACGCTAATCCCTTCTGGCGCCATCAGGTAGAGATACAATGGCATAATATCCAGTGGGGTTTTGAGTTTGTTTGCTTCCTCAGCAGGGAAAGCAGATGCTCGCATTTTCGTACGAGTACCACCTGGGTTGATCGCATTCACTTTGACGCTGGTGTTACTTAGTTCGTCAGATAGCACTTGCATCATGCCTTCTGTTGCAAACTTCGACATCGCATAGGTACCCCAGAAGGCACGGCCAGCATGACCAACTGTCGAAGACGTGAAGACTAATCGAGCGTCATCTGATTTTTGTAAGAGCGGTAACAAAGCTTGTGTCATCAAGAACGTGGCTTTTACGTTCACTTGCATGACTTCATCAAAGGCTTTCTCTTCGATTTGATCGAAGGGGCTCAATACACCTAGCATACCCGCATTGTGCAATACGCCGTCAAGGCGGCCAAATTGTTGCTCAATGGTATCAGCCATGTCTAAGTAGTGCTGACGAGTGGCGCCTAACATATCAAGAGGCACAATGGCTGGTTGCGTGTAACCAGCGGCTTCTATCTCATCGTAAACGCGTTCTAATTTCTTAACTGTGCGTCCTAGCAGAATGACGGTTGCACCGTGTTGTGCGTAACTGAGGGCGGCTTGTCGTCCAATGCCATCTCCTGCACCCGTCACCAAAATGACCTTGCCGTCTAATGCGTTGGCTGCTACTTGATACTCCACGTTACAATATTCCTTTTTATCTTCGGCATTTCAGCCTGTTAATCTCAACGCCCACTTTTTGAAACGCATAGGCATTTCATCGCGGCTACAAGCCATTGTAAGGTGCTGAACCTCAATTAAACAACTGGCGAATACAAAGAAAACGACACGACACTTGCACTTTGCGGGTCGATGTTTAGTAGAATGGTCGTATATAACTATAAATGAGGAATACAGTTTGGAATTCTTGCTTGATTATGGCCTGTTCCTGGCAAAGATATTGACCTTTGCTGTGGCAGTCATCGCAGTACTGATTATCGCAAAAAGTGCGGGTGGCAAACAGGGCCAGAAAGGAGAACTAGAAGTAACGAACCTGACTGAGAAACATAAGGATTTGATTCATTCCATGGAATCTTATCTTTATGATGAAGTGGCGCTAAAGGCTCGCGACAAAGCAGAAAAGAAAGCGGAAAAAGCCAAGGCAAAAGAAGCAAAAGCGGATGCAAAGAAAATGACAGATACCGTGTCATTGGAATCTAGCCGTAAGCCTCATGTTTTCGTTTTGGATTTTAAAGGCAGCATTGATGCGCGAGAAGTGACCGCATTGCGTGAAGAAGTCACCGCTGTGCTTGCGGTGGCAAAAGAAGGCGATGAAGTGTTGATCCGCCTCGAAAGTGGTGGTGGCATGGTGCACGCGTATGGCCTTGCTTCGTCTCAGCTTGATCGCATCAAGCAAGCAGGCATTCCGTTAACGGTTTCCGTTGATAAAGTAGCGGCGAGCGGTGGCTATATGATGGCCTGTGTCGCGGACAAAATTATCGCCGCGCCGTTTGCAGTTGTGGGTTCAATTGGCGTCATTGCGCAATTGCCAAATTTCAATAAATTGCTTAAAAAACATGATATTGAATTTGAGCAAATCACCGCTGGTGAGTTCAAACGTACCCTTACGATGTTTGGCGAAAATACCGACAAAGCGCGTGAGAAATTCATGACTGAATTGGAAGAGACGCATACATTATTTAAAGATTTTATCGCAGATCATCGTCCTTCATTGGAACTAGAGAAAGTGGCGACAGGAGAGCATTGGTTTGGCAATCAAGCTCTACCGTTAGGCTTGATCGATTTCATTGGAACCAGTGATGACTACTTGGTGTCTGCAGTAAAAGAAAAAGACGTTCTGGGCGTTCGTTACGTGCAGCGCAAAAAGCTCGCTGAGAAATTGGCTGGTGCATCAGCAGAGGCGGCGGATCGCCTATTGCTGAAGTGGATCAGTCGCGGTCAGCGACCAATCGTTTAGGAGTTTACATGAACAACCAAAAGTGGGCGTTGTTTTCATTCCAAGGTCGAATGAGACGCCGTGATTATTGGCTATATAGTTTGCCTGTATTGGTCATGGTATTGCCAACTTTGTTTTATCAAGGCGGAAACATCGTGCTTGATGCGCTTTCAATCGCGATTTCCCTGTTTGCAATTTATGCATCAATTGCACTGAATATCAAACGCTTGAAAGATAGAAATAAAAGCCCTTGGTGGATAGCTGTGACTTTCTTGCCTTTGATTGGTCCTATTTTCGCTTTGGTGGAATTAGGCATTATGGATGGTACACCAGGTCCAAATCAGTTTGGCCCAGATCCGAAAGGGCGAGGTGGCGATAAATCTGATCAAGGCGGTAACTCTGTTCGTGAGGACAAAGAAAAAGATACCGCAGTGTTTGAGGGTTAAACCTAGATTTGGACGAAAAAATGCCACCTTTGAGGTGGCATTTTTCTGGTCGGTATTGGCGATATTGAGAGTGTCAATTCGTCCAATCACTGCAAGGTATATTGCTTGGAAAGCTGGTGTGCAAGATACTTGAACATATTGAAAACAGCGGTGGTTTTCGGCGTTGGCAATCCGTTGTCGTCCAAAAAATATTCGCCTTTAAAAACCATCACACCCGCTTTTTCATCAACCGAATTTGCAAGCATACCTTCTAGGTAAGCATCGTGTTCTTTGATCATTTGATTGGCAATGGTTAGCAACTCATTAGCGCTAATCGGTGTTTTCTCAGACATACTTTTCTCGGGTAAATTGAAAAAGAGCGCCTATTATAGCCTGAGCGTCTATAAAAGAGGACATGGTTACGATTGCTTCGAATTGATCGTTAGTCATGCTGCTAATTGTGAGCCAAGCCAGAAAAATTCGAAGTGAAATGGTAAATAGGTTGCGGTCAATGGTAATGATTACCGCGCTTGCAAAAGTGAGACGACGTTAACCCTCCGGAAAAACCTGTTTGTTGTTTACAACCGCTTAACAACTGCGGAAGCTGCGACCAATCGGGGGGATTTAGAAAGAAACTGGTTGATATTCAGATCGACTCGCTCAATATTGTAAATAGCGTCAGTCGGCATGGCATTACTGTTTTTTGCCATTGGGACTGACAGATTGAATTTTTAACGCGAGGGCGTATTGGTCACTATGGGTAAATCTCTCGTTATCGTGGAGTCCCCGGCAAAGGCAAAAACGATTAATAAATACCTGGGCAAAGACTTCATCGTTAAATCAAGCGTTGGTCATGTTCGGGATCTGCCTACCGGCGCTTCTCAAGGCGGCAAAAAAGCGACGCCTATCTCAACCAAAGGGTTGAGCCCGGAAGAAAAAGAGCGCATCAAAAAAGAGAAAGAAAAGAACTCACTCATCAACAAAATGGGTGTTGATCCTTACCAAAATTGGAAAGCGAAGTACCAAGTACTTCCGGGTAAGGAAAAAGTAGTTTCGGAACTTCAAGCGTTAGCAGAAAAAGCAGATTTTGTTTATCTCGCAACGGATTTGGACCGCGAAGGGGAGGCCATTGCTTGGCACCTGCGGGAACTGATCGGCGGTGATGAAAGCCGTTTTAAACGCGTTGTCTTTAACGAAATTACTCAAAATGCTATCCAGCAAGCGTTCCAAGCGCCTGGTGAGTTGAACATGGATGGCGTGAATGCACAGCAAGCACGCCGCTTCCTGGATCGCGTTGTGGGCTTTATGGTGTCACCGCTTCTTTGGAAGAAGGTTGCACGTGGCTTGTCTGCAGGTCGTGTTCAATCAGTAGCGGTGAAGCTGCTCGTAGAACGCGAACATGAGATCAAGGCGTTTATTCCGCAAGAGTATTGGGATATTCACGCCGATACCACGACGGCGAGCCAAAATGTGCTGCGTTTGGTGGTTGCTCAACAAAATAGCGAAGCATTCAAGCCATTGAACGAAGCGCAAGCGATGGCCGCGACGGATGCATTGCAAAAAGCGACTTACAAAGTGGTGGACCGTGAAGACCGTCCGACTACCAGTAAGCCGTCTGCACCGTTTATCACCTCGACGCTACAACAAGCGGCGAGTACTCGTATGGGCTTCGGTGTTAAGAAGACCATGATGTTGGCTCAACGTTTGTACGAAGGTGGTTACATCACCTACATGCGTACCGACTCGACCAACTTGAGTCAAGAAGCTGTAGAATCTGCTCGCGAGTTTATTAATGGCGAGTACGGCGACAAGTATTTGCCATCGGCACCGATCAAATATGGTTCGAAAGGCAATGCACAAGAAGCGCACGAAGCGATTCGTCCTTCAAGCGTTGACGTGAAAGCAGATGATCTGCAGGGCATGGACCCAGATGCGCATCGTCTCTATGACCTGATTTGGCGTCAGTTTGTATCGTGTCAAATGACACCTGCGAAATATGATTCAGGCACCATCAGCGTTAAAGCGGGTGAATTTACCCTAAAAGCCAAAGGTCGTACCTTACGCTTTGATGGTTGGACTCGCGTGCAGCGTCCAATGGGTAAAAACGAAGATACAACGCTTCCACATGTTGATGTGGGTGAGATCCTTACGCTTGATAAGGTTGACCCTAAACAACACTTCACCAAGCCGCCAGCACGCTTTACAGAAGCTGCATTGGTTAAAGAGCTTGAGAAGCGCGGTATTGGTCGTCCTTCTACCTATGCATCGATCATTTCAACGATTCAAGATCGTGGTTATGTGCGTACCGAACAACGTCGTTTCTACGCTGAGAAGATGGGTGAGATTGTCACCGATCGTCTCGATGACAGTTTTGCAGACTTGATGGACTACGACTTCACTGCGCGAATGGAGGGCAACCTCGATAAGATCGCAATGGGCAGTGAAGACTGGAAGCAAGTTCTGAACAACTTCTTTAAAGCGTTTACTGACGATTTGGGCAAAGCTGAACTTGAAGAAACTGAAGGCGGAATGAAGCCTAACAGTATCGTCATGACGGATATTGACTGTCCAACCTGTGGTCGCAAGATGGGTATTCGTACCGCATCGACAGGCGTATTCCTAGGTTGTTCTGGTTACCAGTTGCCACCCAAAGAGCGTTGCAAAACCACCATCAACTTGATGGATGAAGAAGGCATCGTTAACGTACTGGAAGAAGACGTTGAAACCGCCGCACTGCGTGCGAAAAAACGTTGTCCGAAGTGCGAAACGGCAATGGATGCGTATCTGATTGACCAAGATCGTAAACTGCATGTTTGTGGTAATAACCCAAGCTGTGACGGGTACTTGATCGAAAAAGGCGAGTTCAAACTTAAGGGCTACGAAGGCCCAATGGTTGAGTGTGACAAATGTGGTTCTGACATGGTGCTGAAAAACGGCCGTTTCGGTAAGTACATGGGGTGCACGAACGAAACCTGTAAGAATACGCGTAAGATTTTGAAGAACGGCGAAATCGCACCACCGAAAGAAGACCCGGTGCATTTCCCTGAGCTACCTTGTGAAAACTCAGACGCATACTTTGTGCTTCGCGATGGTGCTTCAGGCTTGTTCTTTGCGGCGAGTAACTTCCCGAAATCACGCGAAACTCGTGCGCCTTTGGTTGAAGAGCTTGCTCGCTTTAAAGATCGTATCCCAGAGAAATATCAGTATCTGGCAGATGCCCCAGCGCAAGACCCTGATGGTCGCAAAGCAGTGGTTCGCTTTAGCCGTAAGAGCAAAGAGAACTATGTGCGTACCGAAGAAGACGGTAAGCCATCTGGTTGGACTGGTCTGCTTATTGACGGTAAGTGGGAAATCACAGATAAGCGCAAGAAGAAGTAATTCTTCATTGTGAAGTTTGAAAAGGCAGCCTGTAGGCTGCCTTTTTGTTTTGGGGGGGTATCGCGCTAACACTACGGACGTTCACAGCGAGCGACTTTCACATATTTGGCTTCTTATCCCGCTTTACGCTGCGCCAACTTTCTAGCGCAGACCCGATCGACAATGTTGCCGATTTCCGCGGTGCAACTACCACAACCTGTGCCGGCGAGTGTTTGGTTGCTAACGTCTTGAACGCTTTCAGCGCTCCCATCAATCAACGAAACTTCAATCGTATCCAGTGTGACCTGTTTACACGCACAAACAATCGGTGAGCGTGCTGCCAGTGAACCCGATAGAAAGGCGTGAATGTCTTGGTTATCAAACTGACTGGTGAGAAGTTGCGATATGTCGGGCTGTTCGTTTTCTTGCTTTAAGGGGAAGGCAGAAAATGCAAACAGCGGTGTTTTGTCTTGGTACACCACTACACGACGGCCGTGCTCCGTATTGCCATGAATGAGCGTAGCGTGTTCAGAAGGGGCCAGTGTCATGAGCCTTGAAGGTACTGAAGCGCAGCTCTCTTTGAATTGGAAATGATAAAGATAACCACCTTCAATGGCTTGAAGTACCCAATAGACGGCACCAAAGGTTTGAAGTTGGGACTGGGTAAGACGCGTTTTCGTCACCAAGCTCGCCGCGCTTTGCATCATCAAGGGTTTGAGAGAAACAGGCGTTGCCTTAAATTCGGGTTGGCCAGAAATAGGATCGGTATGTGCGGGAATCACTGCCGTTACCTTTCCGCCTGAGCAATTCATTTTGTTCCAATGAATTGGCGCGAAGCTTTGCCCAGGTATCACGCGGTTAGTCACATGTGCTTTGAACACTTGCTCGCCCACACGGCTGATAACATTGACCAGTTGACCCTCTTTAATGCCCCTGTCGGTCGCATCAAAAGGATTGATTTCGATAATGGGTTCGATAGTGTGGGCATTTAATGCTGCAGAAAGCCCTGTACGCGTCATGGTGTGCCACTGGTCTCTAATCCGCCCTGAGTTAAGGATTATGCTGTATTGCGGCGTGATGGGGCTTACAGGCGCTTTGTGATCAACGGCAATAAACCGTGCTTTTCCATCCGGTGTGGAAAAATCCCCTTGGGTGAAAAGACGCCCCGACGCAATGTCATTGCTCACGATGGGCCAGCGCGTCGGCGGGAACGTGTTGTAATCGTCGATGGACAATCCCTTCAGCGCGGAAAGGTTTAGCTTCCGTTTTGTCGCATCACCGTCTTGGTTTCCGATCGTCGTCATCGCTACATATTCTTGGAAAATGTGCGCTTCCGTTGGGTAATCGAAGGCTTGGTGAAATCCCATGCGTTTGCCCACTTCACTCACAATCCACCAGTCAGGTTTCCCTTCTCCCGGCGTTGGCAGCAATCGACGCTGGCGCGAAATCATGCGTTCTGAATTCGTCACTGTGCCGGATTTTTCACTCCAACCTTGTGCGGGTAACTTCACATGGGCGTAATCCAAGGTTTCTGATGTCGACACACAATCAGACACAATCACCAGTGGACATTTCTCCAAGATCTTCGCGATACGGTCGCTGTCTGGCAGGCTGACAGCGGGGTTTGTTGCCATGACCCACAGCGCTTTAATCTTCCCACTCTCAATGGCATCGAACATGTCGATGGCCTTTAAACCTTGTTGTGTGGCTAATCTGTCGGTTTGCCAAAATTCACTGACCAATGCTGAGTGCGCATCGTTGCCAAATTCCAAGTGTGCTGCGAGGGTGTTTGCAAGCCCACCGACTTCACGCCCGCCCATCGCGTTGGGCTGACCTGTGATTGAAAAGGGTGTACTGCCGGGAAGACCAATGCGCCCTGTGGCGATGTGACAATTCAAAATGCTGTTGGCGTTGTCTGTGCCGCTGGTCGATTGGTTGACGCCTTGGGAGAACATGGTGACGGTTCTCGAATGTTGGCGAAACAGACGGTAAAAAGTTTCAATGTCCGCAAGTTTCAGCCCTGTCGCTGCCGCCACAGCAGTGACAGTATTGAATCGCTGTGCTTGTGTCAGTGCTTCGTCTAATCCTGTTGTGTGGTTGGCAATGTAGCTTTGGTTAAGCTGTTCATGCTTGGCGAGTTCGGCCAGCAAGCCATTAAACAACGCAATGTCACTGCCGGGCGTCAGTGCAAGGTGAAGATCTGCGATTTCGCAAGTACTGGTTTTACGCGGGTCAATGACTATGACTTTGGTGCCACGTTGTTCTTTAGCGGCTTTCAAGCGTTGATACAGCACGGGATGACACCAAGCGAGGTTTGACCCCACCAAAACGACGAGATCTGCGATGTCTAAATCTTCATAAGTGCCGGGCACGCAATCTTCCCCAAAGGCGCGTTTGTGACCAGCCACGGCTGAGGCCATGCAAAGACGGGAATTGGTGTCGATGTTGGCAGAGCCAATAAAGCCCTTCATCAACTTATTGACAACGTAATAATCTTCGGTCAGAAGTTGCCCTGACACATAAAATGCCACCGCATCAGGACCATGTTCTTGAATGATATCGTTGAGTGACGAAGCAACGTGGTTCAGCGCGGTATTCCATGTTGTTGCTTTCCCGTCGATTGAAGGGGCGAGTAGTCGGCCTTCACTCGTGACGGTGTCACCTAATGCTAATCCCTTGGAACAGAGTCGGCCTAAGTTGGCTGGATGGGATTCATCCCCTCTAATCTCGAGTTTGCCAGACGCATTCACTTTGGCTTCGATGCCGCAACCGACACCGCAATAGGCGCACGTAGACTTGATCCATTCGCTTTTGTTTTTCTCTGACGTAGTTTGGATATTTGTCACTTCGCTCACCCATCCTTGTTTTATTACTTATTTACTTTTAATCATACAGAGCAAATACCGCGCCAGTTTCTGTGTTGTTGAAAATAACAGTGGGATAATTGGTATTAACAAACATTTTTTTCGTTAAAAGAATGATGTGGGTGATTTTTACCTTTGCGCTAAGAGAGTGCGAAAAAATAAATCTATTAATAGATTCTGTTCATTCTGGTGCAATGCAATAAAAAGGTGCACGTAAAAAGTGCATTTCAATGCAAAGTCATAAGCAGTTTTAATTGAGGTGATGAAGGTGATTTAATGAATAAATCTTACAAAACATCATGTTGTGATTTAATGGTGTCATGTTTTGCGTTGCTGGCACTCAACTTGCTCTATTGATGAAAAATAGAAAGCGATGAATTCATAAAGACGCATTCATAAACATAGAAGCGTATTTATTTCTTTAGATTGAATTATCGCATGGATGTACTGGTGAGGTCAGGATGGCAAATAGCACATATTCAATTATGCCAAATAAACAGTTTCATATGCTCGACGGTCGTAAGGGGTTATCAAAAAAATCACATGTTGCAGCTATTTCATCGAGTGTTTTTGATGGTGTAAATAACAAGAAACCTAAACGCGAAGAAAGTCAGCACAAAGCGGGGACTGTTTTTCTCGTAGGAGCAGGTCCAGGCGACCCAGATTTACTGACCATTAAAGCGTTACGTTGCATTCAACAGGCAGATGTTGTCGTGTATGACAGACTCGTTAGCGCCGATATTCTCTCGCTTATTCCCTCAGACAAAGAAACCTACAACGTGGGTAAAGCGAAGGGCGCACACAGCGTTCCACAGAGTGATACCAACACGTTATTGGTTGAGCTAGCAAAGTGTGGGAAGGACGTATGTCGATTAAAAGGAGGAGACGCTTTTGTCTTTGGTCGAGGTGGCGAAGAAATGCAAACCCTGCATCAGGAAGACATTCAGGTAGAAGTTATTCCTGGGATCACTGCGGCGTCTGGCTGCACCAGCTATGCAGGCATTCCTCTTACCCACCGCGGCTTATCGCAAGGTTGCACCTTGGTGACAGCGCACGCCGAAAAAGAGTTGTCCGTGAACTGGAAAGCCCTCGCCGCGTTGGATCACACCTTGGTGTTTTATATGGGGCTGTCAAAACTGTCACTCATTAGCGAAGAGCTCTCTCAAGCCGGTTTGCCTTTAACAACACCTGTTGCGGTGATTGAAAAAGGGTGTACCGCTGACCAGCGCGTATTTATCAGCGACCTCGTCACGATCGAGGATGCCATCAAGCGTGAAGCAGTGGTATCGCCGTCTTTGATTGTCGTGGGTAGGGTTGTCTCGTTGGCAAAGGAATTGGATTGGTTTATCACGCAGACCACAGAACATCTCGACATAGAGCAACTTGAAAAGCTTTCTGCATAAGGATTTGAGCATGGAAAAGAAACGTATTGTCGTTGTCGGCAACGGCATGGTGGGGCATCGATTCATCGACGAATTGTCGCAGAAAAACAGCGACGGTCCGCTGAATGCAGCCCAGTATGAGATCATGACTTTTTCGGAAGAACCGCGTTTAGCCTATGATCGCGTTCAACTTAGCAGCTTTTTTAGCGGCAAAGACGCTGACGATCTTATGCTGACCAGCGAAAACGAATACAAAGAAAAAGGCATCACTTACTTTCTGAACGAGAAAGTGGTGTCTATTCAACGCGAGAACAAATGCGTCGTCACAGACCAAGGCCGAGAGATTGCTTACGACAGCTTGGTGCTCGCCACAGGCTCATACCCGTTTGTCCCACCGATTCCTGGTAACGAGCAGCCGCATTGCCATGTATACCGTACCATCGAGGATTTAGAAGCCATTCGCGCTTCCGGCGACAGCAGCAAAATTGGGGTGGTCATCGGGGGTGGGCTGTTGGGCTTAGAAGCGGCAAATGCCATTCAAAACATGGGGCTTGAAACCCATGTGGTGGAATTTGCTCCACGCCTGATGGCGGTGCAGTTAGACGAAGGCGGCGGTGAGCTACTTAAGCAAAAAATCTCGGCGTTAGGTGTGAAGGTACACACCGAAAAAGCCACGCAGAACATCACGAAAGGCGATACGTGTCGCTACAAACTCACCTTTGCCGATGGCACAGAACTCGAGACCGACATGGTGGTGTTCTCTGCCGGAATCCGCCCTCAAGATGAACTCGCTAAAGCCCATGATCTGACCTTGGGAGAGCGCGGCGGTATCGTCATTAACAATCAATGCCAAACCAACGATAGCGACATTTACGCCATTGGTGAATGTGCGCTTTGGGAAGGCAAGATCTTTGGCTTAGTCGCGCCGGGTTACCAAATGGCTAAGGTTGCAGTCGCATCAATTTGTGGCACCGAGGCCGAGTTTAAAGGCGCTGACATGAGCACCAAACTCAAGTTGTTGGGTGTTGATGTGGCGAGTATCGGCGATGCGCAAGGCTCAACGCCGGGTGCGCAGTCTTACACCTTCTCGGATGGTATTGAGCAAGTCTACAAACGCATTATCGTTTCTGAAGATGGAAAAACCTTGCTAGGCGCAGTGTTGGTGGGGGATGTTGAAAGCTACCCGAACTTATTGCAAACCATGCTTAATGGTTTACCTCTTCCAGAATTTCCTTCTGTGTTGCTCCTGTCTAGTGACGCAGCAGACAGCGATTCTGCATCGGCAGGGTTAGCGACATTGCCTGACGAAGCGCAGATTTGTTCGTGTTATGACGTGACCAAAGGCTGCATCAAAACGGCGGTGGCAGCAGGTTGCACCTCGATGGCGGATTTAAAAGCCGAAACCAAAGCCTCAACAGGCTGTGGCGGCTGTGCAGCCCTCACCAAACAAGTGATGGATGCAGAACTAGCAGCGCTCGGGCATGAAGTGAACAATAACCTGTGTGAGCACTTCGAATACACGCGCCAAGAATTGGCGGACATTGTTCGCATCAAGAAAATCAAAACCTTCGATGAATTGTTGGACAGCCACGGTAAGGGTCTGGGGTGTGACGTATGTAAGCCGACTGTCGGGTCGATCTTGGCGTCATTCTGGAACGACTATGTGCTGAAAGACGAGCACATGGGGCTGCAAGACACCAACGACATTTACCTCGGTAACATGCAAAAAGACGGCACCTACTCTGTTGTGCCGCGTGTTGCGGGCGGTGAAATTACGCCAGACAAACTGATTGTGTTGGGGCAGGTCGCGAAAGACTATAACCTCTACACCAAAGTAACGGGCGGTCAGCGCATTGACTTGTTTGGCGCACAATTACATGAGCTTCCAGAAATATGGAAAATTCTCGTCGATGCAGGGTTTGAAACTGGCCATGCCTACGGGAAATCGGTTCGAACCGTGAAATCGTGTGTTGGCTCTACATGGTGTCGCTACGGCGTGGATGACAGCGTGGGGTTCGCCATCAACATTGAAGACCGCTACAAAGGGCTTCGCTCTCCTCACAAATTGAAATTTGCCGTGTCAGGCTGTACGCGTGAATGTGCCGAAGCGCAATCAAAAGACATTGGCATTATCGCGACAGAAAATGGCTGGAACTTGTATGTCTGTGGCAACGGCGGCATGCGCCCGCGCCACGCAGATTTGTTCGCGTCCGACCTTGATCGTGAAACCCTGATCAAATACATCGACCGCATTTTGATGTTCTACATCCGCACCGCAGATCGTTTACAGCGCACCTCTGTGTGGCTGGAAAACCTTGAAGGTGGATTGGATTATCTCAAACAAGTGGTGATTGAAGACAAACTCGCCATTGGTGAAGAGTTGGAAGCGGAAATGGCAGCCAGCCTTGGTCAGTACCAATGTGAGTGGAAAACCACTATCGAATCACCAGAAAAACTCAAACGCTTCAAACACTTTATTAACAGTGACCAAGCTGACAGTGGTTTGAAATATATCACTGAAAGAGGGCAGCGCGTACCAGCGCCTTCTGTGCAAATTGTAGAGCCGACGAAGGTCGCGGCAGAACCAGAAAAACGCATTGATGTTGTAGAGATTGAAGGGTAGGAGAGGCGATATGTATCAGTGGCAAACCATTTGCGATAAGACAGATTTGGTAGAGAACACGGGTATTTGTGCCCTGTTTAACGACAAGCAGGTCGCCATCTTTCTCTGCGGAAAAACCGACACGCTCTTCGCCATAGATAACTTTGACCCGATTGGAAAAGCGAACGTGCTGTCGCGCGGGCTGCTTGGGTCGATTGGCGACAAAACCGTGATTGCTTCTCCGCTGTATAAACAGCATTTTTGCCTCACCAGCGGCGAGTGTATTGAAGATGAATCGTTGTCTGTTATCACTTACCCCGTGAGGCAGCACGAAGGTGCTGTTCAATTAGGGACGTTGAATATCGACTAAACCAACGCTCACCTTCCATTGAAGAAAGTCTCATTAATTTCCAAATGGAAAGCTAAATGGAAAGCTAAATGGAAAGCTGAGTGAGGAACTGAACAAAAAAGACAGTGCGAGCATTCGGCGCTTATTTGCCGCAACGGCACTGTCCCCATTCCCTTAATTGAACCCGTGCGTTGACGTTCACAACGTCAGTCATGGTGGGACAAACACGCCTAAAAAAGGGTGCAAGGGAAAGTAAGTGATAAACAAGCTGCAGAAATAAAGCGTTGCAGATCAAGGGATTATTAATTAACGAGGACAGGAATGATGTCAGGTAGCGAGAAATTCAATATTTTCTCATTTACAGGGAAAATGAAAATACTTCATTTAAGTTGGTTCGCCTTTTTTATTACGTTTGTGGTGTGGTTTAACTTTGCCCCCATGCTTCAATCGGTAAAAGAATCGCTCGGTTTAACCACAGCAGAAATCAAAACACTTCTTATTCTTAACGTCGCTTTCACCATACCCGCTCGTGTGATCGTCGGTATGTTAACGGACAAATACGGGCCACGTTTAGTGTACTCACTCTTGCTCGCCATTTGTTCCATTCCCTGTTTCGTGTTCGCCCTCTCCGACAATTTCGTACAAGCCGCCATTGCGCGTTTTGCGCTCGGGTTGATCGGTGCAGGTTTCGTTATCGGCATTCGCTTGGTGTCTGAGTGGTTCCCACATAACGAGTTGGGCACGGCAGAAGGCATATACGGCGGTTGGGGTAACTTTGGTTCCGCAGCGGCTGCATTCACCCTTCCAACGGTTGCAGTGATGTTTGGTGGTGAAGACGGCTGGCGTTATGCCATGGGCATTACCGGCCTAATGAGCTTACTGTTCTCTGTTGTGTTTTACCGCAGCGTGACAGATACGCCAAAAGGCGCAACCTACTACAAACCAAAAAATGCGGGCGCGATGGAAGTGACCTCGAAGGGTGATTTTGCATTGCTTCTGTTGATGAAAACGCCCATGTACGGCGCACTTGCGTTATTGGCATGGAAACTGTCGCCATCCGGTATTGGCATGTTTTCAGACTCGATTGTAACTGTTATCTACGTGGTTCTTGGCCTGATTTATGTGTTCGATGCTGCCCAAGTATGGAAAGTGAACAAGCACGTGTTCGTTGAACCAGTGCCTGAAATTCATCAGTACAAATTCAAGCAAGTTGCGGTGCTAAACGTCCTGTACTTCGCGACATTCGGTTCAGAATTGGCGGTGGTGTCTATGCTGCCGTTGTTCTTTGCAGACACCTTTGAACTGACCCCTGTTGTTGCAGGTATGGTGGCATCAGCCTATGCATTCATGAACTTGATGTCGCGCCCGGGTGGCGGGTGGCTGTCGGATAAATTTGGTCGTAAACCGACCCTGCTTATCCTAACGGCTGGCTTGGCAGTGGGTTACTTGGTGATGGGACAAGTCGATGGCGCATGGCCTGTATGGTTGGCGGTTGTCGCGGCAATGGGCTGTTCGTTCTTCGTGCAATCCGGTGAAGGGGCGGTATTTGCAGCCGTGCCACTGATTAAACGCCGTATGACAGGGCAAATTGCAGGTATGACAGGCGCATACGGTAACGTGGGTGCTGTGGTGTACCTCACTGTGTTGTCGCTGGTGGATTACAGTACCTTCTTCTTAATCATTGCCGGTACCGCGGTGCTTGGTTTTGTCACGCTACTCTTTATGGAAGAGCCTTCCGGCCAGATTGCTGAAGTGAATGACGATGGCACCATTACCATGATTGACGTAGCGAAAGCCTAATTATGAAACCCGAGGTTTTGTCGACGCCTTACATGGCGTCTCAAGCCACGAAAGAGTCCGAGAAGCTTGCTTCTCGGCTCGTCGTTCGTGCGGGTGGGTGCTCTGTTGCAGGGCGAAAGTCCCCAAATCAGGATGCCTTTGCGGTAAAAGTTCCCACCAATCTCAGTGAACTCAAACACAAAGGGGTGGTTGCGACGATTGCTGATGGCGTAAGTTCAAGCGAGGTCAGCCAAAAAGCCAGTGAAACCAGCGTCACTGAGTTTATTAATGACTACATGGACACCCCAAATACGTGGTCGGTTAAGTCCTCTGCGGGGGCGGTACTTAAATCGATTAACCATTGGCTTTTCCATCACGCAAAACAAGATGGCGAGAAATCCAATGCCATGGTCGCCGCGTTTACCAGCGTTATCATTAAATCAAACACTGCCCATCTTTTTCACGTGGGTGACTGTCGAGTTTATCTTCTTCGAGATAAAACGCTGACCCAGTTAACCCAAGACCATCGCCGCTATACCAGCAAAACACAGCATCATCTGACCCGTGCGCTCGGTATTGATAGTCACTTAGAGGTGGACTACAAACTATCAGCGGTACAGGCGGGTGATGTGTTGTTGATGACCACTGATGGCATTCATGATGCCTTGCCAGAAAACGATATCCTTGCGTTCTTAAATGACAGCTTAAGTCGCGAAAACGAAGATCTTGAAGCTGAAGATCTCGAAGCCCTAGCAAGCAAGCTGGTCGACGGAGCGCTCGCGGCAGGCAGCGATGATAATATTTCCTGCCTTTTTCTCGCCATTGATGAATTGCCTAAAGCGGCTTTTGATGAAGCGTTTAGATACCGCGCGGAACAGGTGATCCCTCCCGTGTTGTCTGAAGGACAACAGATCGACCATTTTCAGATAAAACGCGTGATCTACAGTGGAAGCCGAAGTCATTTGTATTTGGCGAGAAGCATGCAGGACGACAAACAATATGTATTGAAAATGCCGTCTCAGAACTTCGCGGACGACGAGGTTTACCTTTCTGGATTCATTAGAGAAGGGTGGATCGGCGAGCAAGTGCGAAAGCGGGGCGTGATGAAGATTCATCCGCAGACCTGGCACTCGCGTTTTCTCTATCATGTGTGCGATTTCGTGGATGGCATGACGCTAAGACAATGGATGCTGGATAACCCAACACCAACACTTTCACAAATCCGCACGCTTGCCAAAGGCGCGATTCGTTCGATGCGAGTGTTACAGCGCATGGCAGTGGTACATCGTGATATCAAGCCTGACAACTTGATGGTAGATAAAGACATGAACGTGGTCTTGATCGATTACGGAACAGCACAAGCGCAAGGTTTAGAGGAGTTGTCAGGGCATGTGGAAGAAAGTTACCCCGTTGGGGATTTGAATTATGCTGCGCCCGAGTATTTGAAGGGCAACAAAGCCACCTTGTCGTCAGACGTATTTTCACTCGGCGTCACTTTCTATGAAATGCTCACGGGGCATTTACCCTACAAACCTGTGAACGCGTCAAATCCACGAGTATCAAACCGACAAACTTACACCCCTGTGGTGGTGTTTCGGCCTGATGTGCCTGATTGGTTCGATGCGGCGCTGAAAAAGGCGTGCCATTCCATTCCCTCTGCGCGTTATGACGTGCTGTCTGAGTTTGAGCAAGATTTGCTGACGCCGAATCGGGAGTTGGAAAAGGCCAGCCAACAGCGCGCCATGATCGAAAAAGATCCTGTGCGCTTTTGGAAGGGGTTATCCGTTGTGTTGTTCACGTTGGTCGTGTTGCTCACGGCACTGCTTGTCACGACGTAACGAGCAGCGCCGTGATCCTAATGTTTAAGGCTTTAGCGCTGTGCCGTCAGAGCGAGTGCGACGCCCACACCCATAAACGTACCGCCAAAGGTGCGCGGTAACCACTTGGAATTCGCAAGACGTTTTGAACGTGTAAATGCCCTGACACCCCAGTAGCCATAACCACAAAGACAGATGAACGAACAACACATCAGCGTTATCACCAGCAAAGAAAACTGGGGCAACAATGCTTGATTGATATTGATAAATTGCGGGAATAACGCCGTAGTAAAGACGATGGCTTTAGGGTTGGTCAGCGCAACCAGCACACCTTGCAAGTAGTAGCTTTTGGTGTTCACCGTTTTAGGTGCATCATCCAGCGATATTGCCATGCCATTTCGCCACGTTTTTATACCGAGGTAAAAAAGGTAGCACGCCCCCAGCACTTTGATCACCAAGAATGCGGTCGCCGAGCTTAACACCAATGCGCTTAACCCCAAGACTGAAAACGAAGACATCAAAAACAGCCCCGTGACATTCCCCAAAATCGTATACACCGCTTTTTTCAGTCCCGAACGGAGTGAGTGCGTCATCACCAATAAGATTGCAGGCCCAGGAGAGAGTGCTGCTACAAACGCAATCGACAAAAAAGCGAGCCAAGTTTCAAATGTCATTGTTGCCATCCTTGGTGTGTGGTGCCAGCGTTTCTCTATCTCAACACGCCTGCCTATGAATGAAAATAGCGAAGGGAGAAGTTATTCGTTCATGACTGAGAAAAGGCGTGAAAAGTGGATGCGGATAGAACTGAACTCGCTAGAGTATCTGTCATTACAGATCGGCCTGACACGAGTTTGGACAGAAATCATTTAGACACGAGAATGCAGGGACGGAGAATGCAGGCAGAATGCAGGGACAGACGTTATTGAAACAACTGAATACCTCCATCCCCCTATATTTATCATAACGTTCAAAAGCGGGCTTTTTTCTATCAAGAAGACTGGTAAGAAGAAAGGTAGGCAGAATTTGCAACTAGTTAGCTTGTAGCAGGCACGTGCAAGCCACCGGAGAGGAGTCTATTTCATAAATCGGCGGGTTGGTGACACCTAACGCGTAGATGTAGGTATGCGAAGTCCGCAAAGTCGCTTTCGCCCGAGCAAAGGCAGGGCGGCTTTAATGGTTGTCTCAGAGCCAATCATTGTTCCATTCTCAATTTTCGAATAGATATCAAGCCATTCGTCAGACTCAAACCCTAGACGCTCGAGAATATCGGGTATTTGACTATCAATATGACCCCGTTTGTCTTCTCGGCATTGGCGTCCAGTCCAATCAACAAGTTCGAGATAGTCCATTAATCGAAAGGGAATACCATCAGGCATGTTTTCTTTTGGGTTGCCTGCAAAGGGAAATAAATAAGGTGCAGTGGTTTCGTCATTTTTGAGGGATTCTATGCGCGTTCTAACGGACGTGTACTCGGAAGTTTCTGGGGTTTCTGCAATTGCAGCACGGACTGGGTTCAAATCAACATAGGCCATTGCAGCGGCGAG
>NZ_JAKJSE010000006.1:0-288777 GCF_050336585.1 Enterovibrio makurazakiensis | reverse complement strand
AATGGTGCGCGTGGGAGGATTCGAACCTCCGACCGCCTGGTTCGTAGCCAGGTACTCTATCCAGCTGAGCTACACGCGCACGGTGCTTTCTTCTTTCATAAAGCGTTCCTCTTGCTTCAAAAGGAACAGTGCCACCAATGAACATTACCATACAGGTAAATTCAGTGGTGGCAAAGAATGGCGGTGAAGGAGGGATTCGAACCCTCGATACGGGATAAACCGTATACTCCCTTAGCAGGGGAGCGCCTTCAGCCTCTCGGCCACCTCACCGCACAAATCTGGTGCAATAATAAGTTAAATAACTCATTACTTTAAAAATGGTGCGCGTGGGAGGATTCGAACCTCCGACCGCCTGGTTCGTAGCCAGGTACTCTATCCAGCTGAGCTACACGCGCAATTTTTCTTTATTAAAATAGTTTTCTTCGCTAGAGAAAAAGTGTTGATTGTTATATCTAACCATCAACAAAATAATGGCGGTGAAGGAGGGATTCGAACCCTCGATACGGGATAAACCGTATACTCCCTTAGCAGGGGAGCGCCTTCAGCCTCTCGGCCACCTCACCGTCTTGCGGAGGCACATATTACTTTGAGACGAAAATATGTCAAACACTTTATCCGTAAAAAGCTGCATTCACGTTGCGTTTGCACACTTCTCAGCCACTCACATCATTGAACGAACAAAATGGCAGCCATTTGCGTTTTAAATGAACAACCTGACATTCGCAAAAAGGCCGATGTAGTAATCGGCCTTTTATAAAATACGAGTGCTTTAGGCTTAGAAATTACCAGTCGTTGGAGCTGGGTTGCCTTTTTCAGCCTGGATACGCATGTAGATCTCTTCACGGTGAACAGAAACCTCTTTAGGCGCGTTCACACCGATACGTACCTGATTACCTTTAACACCCAGTACGGTTACCGTAACTTCATCACCAATCATCAGCGTTTCACCTACGCGACGAGTCAAAATCAGCATTCTTCTACTCCTTGAGTAATTACAACTTTCTTAGTTGAGTCATTGGTCTTCTTACTGCACGAAGTAAACTCACGCGGCAGCTCAAGCTCCGAGATGGACTAACAACTACTTTCCGTCCTTGCGAGCATCCTTTGTCGAGCACTGGATACAAACGTCAGCGCCCGTCTGGTTTTTCAATATGGCTTATTTCTTTGGCCAACTCCAGTTTGCCAATGAGAATTCACCCATAGAATCCAGACATTGTGACTCCTGTGCCCAGAAGATCACCTTTTAAGATACTGCGCAGAAAGAAAAGTTCATCCTACCGGTGCAAAAATTCTGATGTATAAGACTTTGTATAAAAGCCCCACCAGCATTAAGGCGATGCACTATACAGAGTTAAAAAAAAAGTGCAAAGAATAAACGATATAAACAATAGGGACAAAAAAGGCTTCCTTTCGGAAGCCTTTTTTTACACGTATTTTAGGTCACTCTCTGCGTTATAGACGCTCAGTCAACCAAGGTGCAACAGTATCAAGTGCTGCAGGCAATGCTGCAGCATCAGAGCCGCCCGCTTGTGCCATATCAGGACGACCACCGCCTTTACCACCGACTTGTTGGGCAACCATGTTGACCAACTCGCCCGCTTTCACTTTGCCAACAAGATCTTTCGTTACGCCTGCAATAAGCGCCACTTTGTCATCGGCAACGTTACCAAGGAAAACCACACCGCTACCCATTTGGTTTTTCAAATCGTCAACCATGGTACGAAGGGCTTTGCTGTCTGCGCCATCTAGCTTGCTGATGAGAACTTTTACGCCGTTGATTTCAGTGACGTTATTAATCAAGCTCGCACTCTCTTGCGCTGCTAGTTTCTCTTTAAGCTGCTGAATCTCTTTCTCCAGTGCTTTTGCTCGGGTTTGAGATTCGTTCACTTTCGCAGTGAAATCTTGCTGTTGACGGTAGAATGCGTCTTCTGCGCCTTTACCAGTCACAGCTTCAATACGACGCACACCAGCCGCAATACCGCCTTCAGAGACGAGCTTCAGCATACCGATATCACCAGTACGAGTTGCGTGAGTACCACCACATAGCTCGATTGAGAAATCACCCATGCTCAATACGCGAACTTGATCGTCATATTTTTCACCAAACAGCGCCATTGCACCTTTTGCTTTGGCAGACTCAATGTCCATCAATTCAGTACTAATGTCGTGGTTGTGTCGGATTTGCTCATTCACTAATGCTTCAACAGTACGCAGTTCTTCAGGCTTCACCGCTTCAAGATGAGAGAAGTCAAAACGTAGGCCTTCAGCGCGAACCAAAGAACCTTTCTGTTGAACGTGCTCACCCAGAACAATGCGCAGCGCTTCATGCAACAAGTGCGTTGCTGAGTGGTTTAACGCAATCGCTTGACGACGTTCAGCATCGACTTGTGCAGTCATGCTGTCACCAACAGACAATGTACCGTCTACTAGCTTACCGCGGTGACCAATCGCCGAACCGTATTTCTGTGTATCAAGTACTTCAAACTTGCCCGCTTCTGTCATCAATAAGCCCGCATCACCAGACTGTCCACCAGACTCAGCATAGAATGGCGTTTGATCAAGAATGATAACCGCTTCATCTGCGGTTGCTAGCGCCTCTGTTGCCATACCATCAACGAAGATGTCCGTGATTAAACCACGTCCTTCAGTTGCGCCGTAGCCGGTAAACTCAGAGTCACCTTCTACCTTGATAACCGCGTTGTAATCGGTACCGAACTGACCCGCTTCACGTGCACGTTGACGCTGAGCTTCCATTGCCACTTCGAAGCCTTCTTCATCAATCGACAGGTTGCGTTCACGAGCAACGTCGTTGGTCAGGTCTGCTGGGAAACCGTAGGTATCGTAAAGTTTGAAAACAGTCTCGCCGTCAAGCACATCGCCTTTTAAGCTTTCTAGTGCTTCATCTAGGATGGCCATGCCGCGATCCAAGGTGCGACCGAAGTTTTCTTCTTCAATCTTAAGCACTTTCTCAACCAAAACTTGCTGTTTCTTCAACTCTTCACCAGCCGTACCCATGATCTCTGCCAATGGACCAACAAGCTTGTAGAAGTATGAACCTTTCGCGCCTAGCTTGTTACCGTGACGAACCGCGCGACGAATAATACGACGCAGTACATAGCCACGACCTTCGTTTGAAGGCATCACACCATCAACGATCAGGAACGCACAAGAACGAATGTGGTCAGCCACAACTCGCAGAGATTGGTTAGACAAATCGTCATAGCCGATCACTTCTGCCGCTGATTTAATTAGAGTTTGGAAAATGTCGATTTCGTAGTTTGAGTGAACGCCTTGCATGATTGCAGCAATACGCTCAATGCCCATACCGGTATCAACAGACGGCTTCGGCAGTGGTTCCATCGTGCCATCGGCCTGACGGTTAAACTGCATAAATACGTTGTTCCAAATCTCGATGTAACGGTCACCATCTTCTTCAGGTGAGCCCGGAGGACCACCCCAGATGTGATCGCCGTGATCGTAGAAAATTTCGGTACAAGGACCACAAGGGCCAGTGTCACCCATCTGCCAGAAGTTGTCTGACTCAAATGGTTTACCACCTTCTTTATCGCCAATGCGTACGATACGATCTGCAGGAATGCCTACTTTCTCATTCCATAGCGCGAATGCTTCATCATCCGTTTCGTAAACCGTTACCATCAAACGATCTTTTGGCAGTTTCAGAACTTCTGTCAAAAACTCCCATGCGTAGTTAATCGCATCTTCTTTGAAGTAGTCGCCAAAGCTGAAGTTACCCAACATTTCAAAGAATGTGTGGTGACGAGCAGTGAAACCGACGTTTTCCAGGTCATTGTGCTTACCACCAGCACGAACACAGCGCTGCGCTGATGTTGCACGCGTATAGGCGCGCTTTTCTGCGCCAAGGAAGCAATCTTTAAACTGATTCATACCTGCGTTTGTAAACAACAGTGTCGGGTCGTTTGCAGGCACAAGCGATGAGCTAGGCACAATGGTGTGCCCTTTGCTTTCAAAGAATTCGAGAAACGCTGTGCGAACCTCGTCGGTGCTCATGTACATTGGCTAATCCTGAAATTGGAGTGGTGGTGGTAAATAACCGCAATGAGATGCGATATTACCAGAGTCAATTGGGGCTTATTGTAAACAACCTGTGGGGTGTCGAAAAGAGGCAGAAACAAGATAGCTCGCAGTGCGAGCTAAGAAAGGCAAGGATCTAGCTTTCTTTTGATAGTGCGTAGTTGATTTGGTCGAAACTAAAGCCACGGCTTTGTAGATAGCGCGTCCACTTTGCACGTTGCTTAAAATCAACCTCAGGCAATACGCCATCAAGATCAGCAAAGCGACGAGTCGCGAGTTCTTTTGCTAACTCATACCAATCATGTTGTTGATTTTCTTGCGCTGTTTCCAGCATAGCGGAGGTGATGCCTTTGCGCTTAGCGTCAAAACAAATTCGTTGCCAACCGTGCCCTTTCGACACACCAAGACGCAACATTGCTTCGGCAAATCGCTTGTCATCAAGCCAGCCATGATAATAGCAGTGCTCGATAGCAGTATCGATTTCTTCAGGTGGGTACTGTTTCTGCGCCAATTTCTGACGAAGCTCCAGTTCTGAATGGTCACGGCGGGCCAAAAGGCCCACCGCTTTTTCTCGTGCAGTTAGACTCAGAACGCTTCGCCTTCTGGCTGCTCTTCCTTATTCTTTGCGTCTTCTTCGCTCAACGTTGCGGTTTGTAGCAACATGTCTCGTAGCGTTTTATCAATCTCTTGCGCTAGATGAGGGTTTTCTTTCAGGAACTTACAAGAGTTCGCTTTACCCTGACCAATCTTGTCGCCTTTGTAGCTATACCAAGCACCCGCTTTTTCTACCAGCTTGTGCTTAACACCTAGGTCAATCAGTTCGCCATAAAGGTTAATACCTTCACCGTACATGATTTGGAATTCAGCTTGCTTAAATGGCGCAGCGATCTTGTTCTTCACTACTTTTACGCGAGTGTCGTTGCCAACAATCTCATCGCCTTCTTTGATAGAGCCAATACGACGAATATCAAGACGAACAGATGCGTAAAACTTCAGTGCGTTACCACCCGTAGTGGTTTCTGGGTTACCAAACATCACACCAATCTTCATACGGATTTGGTTGATGAAAATCATCAAGGTGTTGCTGTTTTTGATGTTGGCAGTCAGCTTACGCATGGCTTGAGAAAGCATACGAGCTTGAAGACCCATGTGAGAATCGCCCATCTCACCTTCGATTTCCGCTTTTGGTGTCAATGCTGCAACGGAGTCAATGATGATAACGTCAACTGCACCTGAACGCGTTAGGGCATCTGCGATTTCTAATGCTTGTTCACCCGTGTCCGGCTGAGAAACCAATAGATTATCGATATCAACACCAAGTTTGCGAGCATAAACAGGATCCAGCGCGTGCTCGGCATCGATAAACGCACAGGTTTTGCCTGCTTTTTGTGCTTCTGCAACCACTTGAAGAGTCAGCGTGGTTTTACCTGATGATTCAGGACCGTAGATTTCAACAATACGACCAAATGGCAGGCCACCAGCTCCTAGCGCGATATCCAGCGACAATGAACCCGTAGAAACCGTTTCAATATCCATGGTGCGATCATCGCCAAGGCGCATGATCGATCCTTTACCAAATTGTTTCTCGATCTGGCCTAGGGCCGCGGCTAACGCCTTCTGTTTGTTGTCGTCCATTTGATTCTCCAACGGAAGCAATATTCGTTCAGATAACTGTTCGTTAATTGATGCTAAGTATACTGTCCATTTATACAGTGTCTAGCCCTGTGTAACATTTTTCTTTGCTTTCGTGTTACGTCTCTTATTTTTCTGCTTCGAGGTAACTCAGCAAACGACACAAACTGTGGGCAATGGTGTTTCTACGAATTTCATACCGTGAGCCATCAAACAAACAGGTTTCTGTTACAACGCCTTTCTTAGTGGCCCAGCCAAAGCACACCATGCCTACGGGCTTCTCATCACTGCCCCCTGTAGGGCCTGCAATACCGCTTACCGCCAACGCAAAATCCGCTCTTGCCGCATTTAGCGCCCCTTGAGCCATTTCCGCTACTACCTCTTCGCTCACTGCGCCATGAGTTGTCAAGGTTGCCTCCGACACACCAACCAAATCATGCTTCGCCTCGTTACTGTAGGTCACGAATGCGCGTTCGAACCACGCTGAACTTCCAGCAATTTCCGTCAACATATAAGCAATCCCGCCACCTGTGCATGACTCTGCAGTGGTCACCGACTGTTGGTTCTCTTTAAGTCGTTCACCGACTTTTGTCGCCAAATTCACTAACTGTTCCATGCTTCCCTCTGACGGTCATTTTTTTCAACTTCTTTCAGCCATCGCGAGATCGATACTTTACCCTTTCACCGCGATTCACGTATCCTTGTTGCCTTCTCTTACCTTTGTAATTTTGCAGGCCAGAACGTGACAGTACAAGCACCCACTAATCACACGCCGATGATGCAGCAATACCTAAGAATTAAAGCTCAACATCCCGAAGAACTTCTTTTCTATCGTATGGGTGATTTCTACGAATTGTTCTTTGACGATGCCAAACGCGCTTCTCAGTTGCTCGACATTTCATTGACCAAACGTGGTGCTTCCGCGGGCGAACCCATTCCGATGGCTGGCGTTCCTTACCATTCTGTCGAAGGTTACCTCGCTCGTCTGGTTCAGCTCGGAGAATCTGCTGCAATTTGTGAACAAATTGGCGATCCTGCTACCAGCAAAGGGCCCGTTGATCGTCAAGTGGTGCGTATCATCACTCCAGGCACCGTGTCAGACGAAGCCTTACTCAGCGAACGTGTTGATAACCTTGTCGCCGCCATATATGCGCAAGGTGAACACTTTGGGTACGCCACACTTGATATTACTTCCGGTCGTTTCTTGTTGAGTGAGCCTGCCACCGAAGAAGAAATGCAGGCGGAACTTCAGCGCACTCGCCCTGCAGAACTGCTCTACCCCGAAGACTTCGCTTTTCCGACTCTCACCGCCATGAGCAAAGGCAGCCGACGTCGCCCTATTTGGGAATTCGATATTGAAACGGCTAAACAGCAGCTCAATCAGCAATTCGGCACACGCGATCTTGTAGGCTTTGGTGTTGAAAATTGCTCGCTCGGTCTTGCTGCTGCAGGCTGCCTGATGCAATACGTGAAAGACACGCAGCGAACTGCATTGCCTCACATTCGCGCTTTGGTAAAAGAAAACAAAGACCATGCAGTTATTTTAGATGCAGCCACGCGCCGTAACCTCGAATTGACGCAGAATCTGTCGGGCGGGTTGGAAAATACCGTCGCGTCTGTGCTGGATAAAACCACCACCGCAATGGGTAGCCGACTGCTAAAACGCTGGCTGCATCAGCCGATGCGAGATTTCACAGTCGTTAACGCGCGCCTAGACGCTATCACGGCATTAAAAGACACAGGGATCTATTCCGACCTCGCCACGACATTGCACCCAGTTGGCGATATGGAACGTATTCTGGCGCGTTTGGCGCTTCGCTCTGCGCGTCCACGAGACATGGCTAGATTGCGCGGCGCTCTGCAGCAGTTACCTGATATCGAATCACTACTAGGTGAAATGGACAACCCATCGATTGTTCCCCTTAAAGCCGCTTGTGAGCCCGTGCCAGAATTAGTGCAACTCTTGGTTGATGCCGTCGTCGAAGCGCCACCTGTAGTCATTCGTGATGGAGGTGTTATTGCACCCGGCTACAATGCTGAGTTAGACGAATGGCGGGAGCTCGCAGACGGCGCGACACGTTACCTCGACGAACTTGAACGTCGCGAGCGTGAGCAACATGATATTGATACACTCAAAGTTGGGTTTAATCAGGTTCATGGATTTTTCATTCAAGTGAGCAGAGGCCAAAGCCACTTGGTGCCACCTCACTATGTGCGTCGCCAAACGTTGAAGAATGCCGAACGCTATATCATCCCTGAACTCAAAGAGCATGAAGACAAAGTGCTTAACTCTAAATCCAAAGCGTTGGCGCTCGAGAAAAAGCTTTGGGAAGAGTTGTTCGACATGCTGCTTCCACATCTTGAAACGTTGCAGCGAATCTCTGATGCACTATCAACACTTGATGTGATGGCAAACCTTGCTGAGCGTGCGGAGACACTGAATTACTGTCGCCCATCATTGAGCGACAAACGTGGCATTGATATTACAGGGGGTCGACACCCTGTGGTTGAGCAAGTGCTAGATGCGCCTTTCATTGCGAACCCTACCGCATTGCGTCCCGATCGTCGCATGTTGATCATTACCGGCCCAAACATGGGCGGTAAATCTACGTACATGCGCCAAACCGCATTGATTACGTTACTTGCTCACATTGGGTCTTATGTGCCTGCCGAGTCGGTCACTCTTGGGCCTGTTGATCGTATTTTCACCCGCATAGGGGCATCTGACGATCTGGCCTCTGGCCGCTCTACCTTCATGGTAGAAATGACTGAAACTGCCAACATCCTTCACAATGCGACCGAAAACAGTTTGGTTTTGATGGATGAAATCGGCCGAGGAACCAGCACCTATGATGGCCTTTCTCTGGCTTGGGCTAGCGCGGAATGGTTAGCTGAAAAACTAAAAGCCATGACGCTGTTCGCCACCCATTACTTTGAGTTGACCGAACTGTCAGGTCAGATTGATGGATTGGTCAATGTTCACCTAGATGCCGTCGAGCATGGTGATGAAATAGCCTTCATGCATGCCGTTCAAGAAGGGGCTGCAAGCAAATCATATGGTCTAGCCGTCGCAGGTCTTGCTGGTGTTCCTAAAACAGTGATCCAGAGGGCCAAAAACAAGTTACGCCAGTTAGAAGCAAGCGGACATGAAGTCGTCACTGGCGAAACCGTGAAACCAACAGCAGCCGCTCAGCTTTCTCTGTTACCAGAGCTCAGTGAAGCAGAAAAAGCGTTGACCGACATTGAGCCCGATAATCTGACGCCGAGACAAGCGCTAGACGCGCTGTATCGCCTCAAAGCGCTTCTCTAAGAAACGTTTAGCTGTAAATCCTACAAAACCATCTAAAACAAAAAAAGCCCCGTAAGGGGCTTTTCATTAAGCACTGAAAAGGATAAACAAAAAGGAGATGTGCTTAATGTTCAGTATTGAATAATGATTCAATATTCAGACCTTGGTGAGTCAACATATCTCGCAGACGGCGCAAGCCTTCTACTTGAATTTGACGCACACGCTCACGCGTTAAACCAATCTCACGACCAACATCTTCAAGTGTTGATGCTTCATGGCCGAGCAATCCGAAACGACGAGCCAATACTTCACGTTGTTTAGGGTTTAACTCTTGCAACCAATGAACAATAGATTTCTTCATGTCATCGTCTTGCGTTGTCGTTTCAGGGCCGCCTTCTTTTTCATCTGGGATGATATCAAGAAGTGCCTTTTCGGAGTCACCACCGATAGGATTATCCACTGAACTGATTCGCTCATTAAGACGAAGCATGCGGTTTACATCTTCAACAGGTTTATCGAGTTGAAATGCAATATCTTCTGCGGTTGGTTCATGGTCAAGTTTCTGCGCCAACTCACGTGCAGTACGCAAGTAAACATTCAACTCTTTGACTACATGGATAGGGAGACGGATCGTACGAGTTTGGTTCATGATAGCTCGTTCAATCGTCTGACGAATCCACCATGTCGCATAAGTAGAGAAACGGAAGCCTCTTTCAGGATCGAATTTCTCAACGGCGCGAATCAAACCCAAGTTGCCTTCTTCGACGAGATCAAGCAAAGCAAGACCACGGTTGGAATAGCGTCGGGATATTTTCACCACCAAACGGAGGTTGCTCTCAATCATTCGCTTACGAGCAGCTTCATCACCACGAAGAGCACGACGTGCGTACAAGACTTCTTCTTCTGCAGTAAGTAGAGGAGAATAGCCAATTTCGCTTAGGTAAAGTTGTGTCGCATCCAATGCTTTGGATGATGCAGTGAAGGATATTGATTCTTCAACGCTTTCCGCTGTTTCAACTTCGGTATCGAGTTCCATTTGCTCGATATCAGCTTCATCAGCATTCAAATCGTCGACTTTCTTTGCGGTATTATTCTGACTCATAGCGCCTCCCAATTTTGGCATAAGCAGCAAGACAGTACAGCAACATCTGCCCCGGTTTACCGTTTCGGTAGATACCTTAACGGATTCACCGATTTTCCTTTGTAGCGAATTTCAAAATGCAACCGGACACTGTTCGTGCCAGAACTACCCATCGAGGCTATTTTTTGCCCCTTTTTGATGCTCTGGCGCTCCGAAACAAAGATGCGGTCATTGTGTGCATAAGCGCTCAAGTAATCATCGTTATGCTTAATGATGATTAGATTCCCATATCCGCGCAGCGCATTGCCCGCATATACCACCTTACCGTCAGCAGCAGCACTTATGCTTTGCCCACGTTTACCTGCAATATCAACCCCTTTATTTCCAAGCTCTGAACTTGAAAAACCAGAGACGACTCTTCCGCTCACTGGCCAACGCCAACTTATCGCTTTCGATTTATTTGCAGATTTATCAACAGATGGTTTGTTTTTTGTTACAGGCTGACTGTACTCCTTCACTTTTTGCTGTTCAACATTTTTCTTATTCTGCGAAGAAGATTCCGACTTCTTTTGCGAAGCGTTTTTTTGATTATCTTTGTTCGCTTTAGCAGATGATCCTGTATTGGTTTTTGGCTTCTGAGCAATCACGACTGGCGCAGTTGCAACGGCTGCAGGAGCGGCAACAACAGGCACCACTGGAACATCGCCTTTTTTACCATACGCAGGAGGCACGTACTTTTTCTGCCAAAGGTTTAGTCGTTGTCCGGGGAAAATTGTGTAGGGCGCGGAGAGCTTATTAGCGCTAATTATTTCTTTTACATCACGGTCGGTGACATACGCGATATAATACAAGGTATCGCCCTTCTGAACCTCGTAATAGCTGCCTCTATAGCTGCCTCGTTCGATGCCATTATAGTCAGGGCCAACGCTTGAAACAGGCGCAGGGCTGGAAACGGAGCATGCGGACAGAAATCCCAATACAGAAAGAAAAACCAGTATTTTCAACTGAATTGAAACCCCTTCCACTAATTCTTACCTATGCCAAATCACCAGCAACCAATGGGACAAAACGTACCGCTTCAATTGCTGTTGTTTCAAAATCATCACCCTTTCGAGTGACTTTATATAAAACCTGATCGGTCTCTCCGACAGGTACAATAAGGGATCCGCCCTCTGCGAGCTGCTCACAAAGCGCCATTGGCATACTGGAAGCTGCGGCGGTTACTATGATGGCATCAAAAGGGCCTTTACTTGCCCAACCTTCCCATCCATCTCCATGTTTTGTGGATATATTATAAAGCTCTAGCTGTTTAAAACGGCGCTTTGCGACCATTTGAAGCTGCTTAATTCGCTCCACGGAGTAAGCATGCTCAACCAGTTGCGCTAGCACACATGTCTGAAAGCCCGAGCCCGTGCCGACTTCTAACACTCGACTGTCATAACGAAGCGATAGAAGTTCGGTCATCTTTGCCACGATATAAGGTTGAGAGATCGTCTGACCAAAACCAATAGGCAAAGCGTTATTATCATAGGCTTGATGTGCCATCGCTTCTGAAACAAAGAGATGTCGCGGCAAACGTTCAATGGCGCTAAGTACGCGTTCGTCCGAAATCCCTTGCTGCCGAAGTTGTTGAATAAGTGAATGCGAGTAATTCACCAATGTCACCTTTTATTGTTCCGTTGCGTATGTTGCCCAATGAGACAAAGTCTCTAACGTGTCATGCGCTGTTAAATCGACCTGCAAAGGTGTCAAAGAGACACAATTGTTTTCAATAGCATGAAAATCCGTTCCCGGCCCAGCGTCTTGTTTCGCGCCAGGAGGACCAATCCAATAAATTGGCTTTCCTCTTGGATCGGTTTGTTCAATCATATCTTCCGCTCGATGACGGGCACCAAGGCGAGTCACCTGCCAACCCTTTAAAGACTCCAGAGGGCAGTCAGGTACGTTGATATTCAAAATCCGATTGCGTGGCAACGGCTTGTGTTGATCAAGAAGCACCGCTTTTTTTACCACCTGCGCGGCGGTATGAAAATGCGTTGACCCACAAAGAGAGACCGCTATCGCAGGTACACCGAGGAAAAAGCCTTCTGTGGCAGCAGCGACAGTGCCTGAATAGAGTACATCATCACCCAAGTTAGCACCGTGATTGATACCTGCGATAACGAAATCCACTTTCTCTTTAACAAGAGAATTTAACGCCATATGAACGCTATCCGTTGGTGTGCCTTGAACGGCATAACGGCGCTCACCAACCTCACGAATACGCAATGGGTTTTCAAGTGTTAGTGAATTTGATGCACCAGAGCGATTTCGGTCTGGCGCAACCACGGTGACAGTCGCTATCTCTGATAACGCATCAGCCAGCACATTGATGCCTTCAGCAAACACGCCATCGTCGTTACTGATCAATATGTGCATCAAGTTCTCCATTGGTTGTATCGTCGATGAGTTCGCGCATGACTGCAGTAGCAAAGCTTCCTGCCGGCAACGAGAAAGATACCGTTAATGTATCGTCCTCACGCGTCCAATCCATCTCTTGCGGGTAAAGCATGAATGCACGGCGATCATGACGCATACGATTACTGCGGATCACCGCGAGTAAATCTGGCTCTTGATTAATAACATTCTGTTCGAACTTACGCGCATCAGCCTCGGTTGGCAGAGCATTATCACCGGTCATTGGACCCGAAATTTGCCATGTACCTTTGCTCAACCACTCTGTGGCTTTTCCCGTATCTAGCACAAGCTTCAACTGCTCAGTGCTATCAATCAGCATGTCACCGCGCATTGGGGTTTGTACCATGTCAGATTCAATACGAGCGGACAGCACTTGGTTGAACAAATACGAACGTGCTGCTGATAAATAGAAGCTTCGTTTACTCTTATCACGCACTTGAAACTTGTTTTGTCCCCACTCACGTGCTGACACCACGTTATTCCCGTTACGACCGAATCGCTGGCTGCCAAAATAGTTTGGTACACCTTGGTCGCGAATGTTGGCGAGACGCGCTTCTATCGCATCATCACTATTAAAATCTGTGATCACTAACGAGAAGCGGTTACCAATCAAATCGCCAGGACGCAGCTTTTTATCATGACGCGTGGTCTCCAAAATCGCATCAATGCCTTCGTGAGTTTCAACGAATTCAGTCAAATCAGGATCGGGTTGACCCGGTAGATGCACACTAAACCACTGCTCAGTCACAGCATGGCGATCTTTAAGTCCCGCCCAGCTCACATCACGTGATTTCACGCCACAAGCTTTTGCTAGCTCGTTGACGACATATTTGGTGTTTTCACCGATTTTACGGATACGAACAAGAAAATGTTCACCGTGACCGATGGGGGTAAAATCGAGGGTTTCGCTAACGAAAAAATGCTCAGGTTTTGCCTTGAGGCAACCTGTCGCGGTTGGTTTACCATGCAGGTAAGCCAACGAAGTCATTACATCACTCATGAGATTCCTTACGGATAATAACGACCGCCTCGCAGGCAATTCCTTCTTTACGTCCGGTAAAGCCGAGTCGCTCGGTGGTCGTTGCTTTCACATTAATATTCGTGATATCCGTTTCAAGATCGTCAGCAATCGCTGCACACATGACATCAATATACGGTGCCATTTTCGGTGCTTGCGCCATGATGGTCACATCAAGGTTGCCAATAACATATCCTTTTGCTTTTACTTTTGCATAAACGTCACGCAGTAAGAATCGGCTATCGGCCCCTTCCCACTCGGCATCGGTATCAGGGAAGTGACGCCCAATATCACCAGCGGCAATTGCGCCCAGCAGCGCATCACAAACAGCATGAAGGGCAACATCACCATCAGAGTGTGCAATTAAGCCTTGTTCATAAGGCACTACGACGCCACCAATAATGACTGGGCCTTCTCCGCCAAATTTGTGTACGTCAAAACCGTGTCCAATGCGCATCATAATCTGTCCTCTTTGTGTCTATCCCAGCGAGTTACGTTGCGTTAAGAAAAACGCCGCTAACGCTAAATCTTCAGGCTGAGTGACTTTAATATTGTCTGCATGTCCCGCGACGAGCTTAGGCTTTCCACCTGCAAACTCAATCGCAGATGCTTCGTCAGTAACGGCTAAGGATTGTTCAAGCGCCTTTTCCAATGCCGTCAATAATGTTGTTCGCTGAAACATTTGCGGAGTCAGTGCATGCCATAGTTGCTCCCGAGAAACCGTATGGTCGACATCACCTAGCGCGTTACTCCGCTTCATGGTGTCTCGCACTGGTGAGGCCAGCAACGCACCGTCCTCGTGAGATGTTGCAGCTTCAATTAAGGCATCAATGTCTTGATGTCGTACACACGGTCTAGCCGCATCATGCACCATGACCCACTCTGCTTGCGTCGCATGCAACCCCGCCAGCACTGAATCTGCACGCTCAGTGCCACCCGTGGTCACGGTCACTCGTGCATCATTCGCGAGTGACGTCGTGTGAAAGTACTCATCTTCTGCACCAATCGCTACCACCACCCGTGACACACTTGGGTGCGCGAGAAGCACGTAAACAGTGTGCTCTAGCAGGGTTTTATCTTGAATAGTTAGGTATTGCTTGGGACAGGCTGCGCCCATACGTTTTCCAACACCCGCTGCTGGCACGATAGCTACAACGTCGGAAACGACGGAGCGAGGCGAGCATTGGTGTTCATTACTTGCCGGGGTAGTCATGATTCTCTTCGTTCTATAATGGGGAGAGGGCTAATCGTTAACGATGCGGAAGAAGGTTTCTCCCGGCTTGATCATTCCCAGTTCATTGCGTGCACGTTCTTCTATGGCTTCTTGTCCACGCTTGAGATCCGCAATCTCTGCGAACATTTGCTGATTACGCTGATGCAGTTTGTCATTGGCTTGCGCGGTCGATTCTGCGACAGCACTGACGCTAAGGTAATCGTCAATCCCGTTTTTGCCCCACCAAAGGTGATATTGGAGCCAGCCGAACAAAACGATCAGCATCACTGTCAGCATTCGCATCGCGTTTCCTCCGCCCCTACACGAGCTTATTCGACATGGCTTAACCACACCATTTCGCACGGTAACCGAGTAATCTCAAGAACATAATAAAGAATAGTAATATTCCCACATTCGTCATTGCCACACCAGACATGGCAACGACAAACGTGTGATTATATCAGACAAACCCTTGCCGCTTCGCGAAAGAGAATTGAGATCACTGAGCGATAGTCTCTCTGAGTATATAGATAGGGTTGGCTAAAGCAGAAAGTAAAACAGGTAAATCTTTCGCAGAAAATGCGAAGGTATAATTGGGAGGACCTGGGGTATACATCAAAGATTCAAACCCAAACAGTGCTTCATCAATCAACAAAGGGATAGACGTGGGTATCCCAAAAGGGCAAACCGCTCCAGGCACACAGCCGAGCTCGCGGATCATTTCGTCATCTGACGCAATAGAGGACCGCTTCCCGACGGCTGCTTTAATTTTCTTGCTGTCGAGCCGCGCTTCTTTATGCGTTAACAATAGAGCGTGTTCACCGGATTTAAACTTAAGAAACAAACTCTTGGTGGGTGTTGCTGTCCAACCAAGGCGCTTTCCAACCTCCTCGTCTGTCGTAAAATCCAATATCGGTTCATGTTGCCACTGCTGATAAGCGACACCACAGCCCTCAAACAAAGAGATATTTCGCTGAAGAATGTCATTAAGCGTTTCTTGGTTCATCCCTTACAACCCCGCTAACCATTTTTGCATCAGTAAAAACGCCACATAGAGCATCATCAGTGCCACTAAAACATCAATCGCCTGACGCACTCGAGGACGAGACAATACAGGCGACATTTTCGCCGCCCCTAAAGAGATACCATAAAACCAAACAAAAGACGCGAGGACAGTACCAATGGCAAATGCAACACGTTGGGAGGGTTCAAATTGACCACCAATCGATCCCAATACCACGACAGTATCTAGGTACACATGCGGGTTTAATACCGTGACTGCCAGAGCGCCAAGCACAACAGCAAACACGCCTTTCCGGCTTACCTTGTCTCCCTCGGGTAAGTCGTCTTTTTCACCTTGCCAAGCACGATACAAAGATTGCACCGCATAAGTCACCAAGAAGGCGACGCCTCCTATTGTCACCACATTGAGCAATATCTCGTTGCTTGCCAGCATGGCGCCGCCACCAAAGATCCCCATTGCGATCAATATGGCATCACAGAGAAAACAAATTGTCGCTGTCGCTACATGGTGGTGACGACGTATTCCCTGATTGAGCACATACGCGTTTTGTGCACCAATCGGAATGATCATACTCAGCCCGAGGCCAAACCCTTGGAAAATAATTGCACTGCTCATGGCTCGACATCCTCTGACTTCGGCGTTGATGGAAGCCACACGATAAGGGCGGCATAGATGTAAGTAAAACTAATAAAATTGATGCTACATTAGAGAGGCTAATGCCGTGTTTAATAAAGGATAGATGAATGAAAGGACTTGATTATCGTTGGGTTGCAGCCCTCGATGCTGTGATCGCCAATGGCAGTTTTGAAAAGGCTGCGGATACGCTTTTCATCACCCAGTCAGCGGTATCCCAGCGCATCAAGCAACTCGAAAAACTGGTGGCTCAACCAGTTTTGATACGAGAAAATCCGCCACAACCAACCGCGATTGGAAGAAAATTACTAGGGCTTCATCAGCGTGTTCAACTCTTAGAGCAAGAATTAATTCCCGAGCTGATGCCTGATGGGCAATCTAGCGCTGTGACCGTGCCTATTGCTACCAATGCTGACAGCCTCGCAACCTGGCTACTCCCTGCCCTGACGCCGCTCATGCAAGCACAAGCCCTTGAGCTGAGCCTGATCGTAGACGATGAAGTTCGTAGCCTTAATCGAATTCGATCGGGTGAGGCAGTGGTTGCCATCAGCACAGAAGCTCATCCATTACATGGCTGCGTTGCCCAATATCTCGGTGAAATGAAATACTTGTGCGTATCCACGCCAGATTTCAAAGATCGATTTTTCCCAAATGGCATGAATGCCGAAGCTGTCAGCAAAGCCCCCGCCGTTGTATTCGACCGTCTTGATGACATGCACACGTTATTCGTGTCTGAGCGCTTCAATTTGCCCACGGTCGGGTGGCGCAGTCACATGGTTCGTTCGTCTGAAGCCTTTGTGAACATGGCGAAGCTCGGGGTCGCCTATTGCCTTATACCCAAACTGCAAATTGAGCGAGAGCTTGCAAGTGGGGAGTTGATTGACCTTTGTCCTGATGATGGTGTTTCCCGTCACCTTTACTGGCACCACTTTGCTACCGAGAGCGGTGTACTGGCACAAATGACGAATGCATGCTTAAGTTATGCTCGACGTGTATTACCTCAATAACTATCCACACAGCCAGAGAAGGTTTGGGTATTTCGTATTTTCTCAACGTCAGGGATAATCGAGAAAGACTTGCGGTCAAACCGTGTTGAAACTGACAATAATGGAAACTCTCCTATGAAAAAGCACCTCATTGCGACTTTGCTCGGTGCGGCAGTAACGCTGTCGCCTTTCTCCGCCATCGCGTCACCTGATTTTCCACATTTACAAACCGTGGGCGTGGGTGAAGTGGTTGCCACTCCAGATATGGCAAGCATTGACGTTGCCGTGTCTATCAACCGCACATCAGCACAAGCCGCTAAAAAAGCCTCAGACAATGCTATCGCCGCTCTCGTGGAGCGCCTACAGAAGATGGGGGTTGAAGATAAAGATATCGACAGCGCAAACTTGTCGCTACAACCACAATACAGCTATCCCAAGAACAGTGAGCCGAAGCTAACAGGCTATCGCGCAACTCGCTCAGTCACAGTCACTGTGAAAGACCTCGATAACCTGAACCGTGTATTAGACGGTGCATTAGCAGACGGAATTAACCGCGTAAATGGCATTGCATTTTCTTCCAGCAAAGAAGCGGAACTAAAAGAAAAAGCTCGCATGGCCGCGATTGCCGACGCCCAAGCGAAAGCAAAATCATTAGCCAAAGGCTTTGGTGAAACATTGGCGGGTGTTTGGGAGATCCGCTATGTTGACCAATCTCCTATTCGCCCCGTTATGATGCGTATGGCTGAGGCGACAGCTGACGTAAACGCGACTTACAAAGACGCTGAAATCACCATTCGAGATCGTGTCGACGTTGTCTATGCACTAGGGGAATAACCGCTGCATCGCCAAACGGCAGACAAAAAATAAGGCCGCTAATGCGGCCTTATTAATGGGCGGAAGACGGTTTGAGGGGGAGCAAACACGTCAACCCAAATTAGTGAAGAATACGCGCACGCAAAGTGCCATCGATCGCTTTTAGCTTCTCAAGGGCTTTTTCTGAATGCTCGGTTTCAACATCAATCACCACATAACCAAACTCGGCATTGGTTTGCAGGTACTGAGCAGCAATGTTAATGCCTTCTTCAGCGAAGATGGTGTTGATCTTGGTCAGGATGCCCGGCTTGTTCTGGTGAATGTGCAGCAAACGTGATGTTTCGCTATGCTCCGGCAGAGACACTTCTGGGAAGTTCACACATGACAATGTCGAACCATTGTCAGAGTATTTCACCATTTTGCCCGCGACTTCGATACCAATGTTTTCTTGTGCTTCTTGCGTAGAGCCACCAATATGCGGCGTCAGAATCACGTTATCGAATGCTTGCAACGGCGACGTGAATGGGTCGCTGTTCGTTTTTGGTTCAGTTGGGAATACGTCAATCGCAGCGCCACCAATGTGACCGCTTTCCAAAGCGCCACACAGCGCGTCGATATCAACCACAGTGCCACGAGCAGCGTTAATAAATACCGCGCCTGGCTTCATACGAGCAAACTCTTCGCTGCCCATCATATCTTGGGTTGATGCTGTTTCTGGTACATGCAAGGTAATCACGTCACTCTTGTTTAGCAGCTCTGACATCGAGGCTACTTGCTGCGCATTACCAAGAGATAGTTTGTTTTCAATATCATAGAAGAAAACACGCATACCCAGGTTTTCCGCAAGAATACCGAGCTGCGTACCAATGTGACCGTAACCGATAATGCCAAGGTTTTTTCCGCGCGCTTCAAAAGAACGATCCGCAGATTTCATCCACTCGCCACGGTGCGCCAAGGCATTCTTTGCAGGAATACCACGAAGAAGGAGAAGAATTTCACCAAGAACCAATTCAGCAACGCTACGAGTATTTGAGAAAGGTGCGTTGAAAACAGGGATACCACGCTTTGCAGCGGCAGACAGGTTTACTTGGTTAGTACCAATGCAGAAACAGCCAACAGCAATCAATTTCTTCGCTTTTTCAAAGATCTTTTCGGTCAATTGAGTACGAGAGCGGATACCAACAATGTGAGCATCAGCGATCGCTGCTTCTAGCTCTTCGCCAGCCAATGACCCTTTGTGATACTCAATGTTGGTATAGCCTGAGCTTTGCAGCACTTCTAATGCTGTAGGGTGGACGCCTTCAAGAAGAAGGATTTTTATTTTGTCTTTATCAAGCGACACTTTAGCCATGTGGTTATCATCCTTAAAAACAAACCAGAATTACAAAAATTGGTTTTGCCATCCGAGTGGCTGAGGGCCTCGATCTAACCAAGGGAAAATTGAACACTTTCCAACCAAAGTGGTCATGAACGCCTCACAATTAGTGACTAAGGTAACAAAAAGTTGTTCGAAAGGGTAAGAATATTACGTTATAAAAGCGAAAAAAAACGGTGCCCAAAGAGCACCGCTAACTTATTGAGTTCCTTGAACGCAAACGTTTGGCTTTCGTGTCAAAAAAATGCGGAAAGCTAAGGGTTTGCTCGTCAAAGAGAATTTAGCTTTTCACAACACCGTTTGGTGTGCCTTCAAGCACAACATCAGCACCGCGATTCGCAAACAGACCCACTGTCACCACACCCGCAATACCATTGATGGTATCTTCAAGTTGCTTTGCATCGGTGATTTGAAGGTTATGCACATCAAGAATCATATTGCCGTTGTCAGTCACACAACCTTCACGGTAGCAAGGATCACCGCCCAGTTTCACCAGTTCGCGAGCAACATAAGAGCGCGCCATTGGGATCACTTCAACGGGCAATGGGAATTGACCCAGAACATCCACTTTCTTGGTGTCATCAATAATGCAGATAAATTTCTCTGCAATCGCTGCGACGATTTTCTCACGCGTCAGTGCAGCACCGCCGCCTTTGATCATATCGTTGGTTGGGTTGATTTCATCAGCGCCGTCGACATAGATATCCAAGCTTGCCACTTCATTGGCATCAAATACGGGAATACCAATTTTCTCAAGACGCTCAGTCGATGCTACTGAGCTCGACACCGCACCTTTGATTTGCTCTTTCATGGTTTCAAGGGCATCAATGAAGTGATTAACGGTTGAGCCTGTACCTACGCCGACAATGCTGCCTTTGGTAACATATTCCAACGCAGCCCAGCCAGCCGCTTTCTTCATTTCATCCTGAGTCATGAGGATCTCCTGCTAATTTAGGGGGAAAAACGCGAGGCCGATTATACAGATCTCAATCGGTAAGTTGGGGATTTTTACATACACAGATCCCGTTCCGACTGATCCAATCAGATTCGTTCATATCGTCCACTGCCAGTGTTTTGAAGGCGTCAAGATTTCAGGCAATGGAACATCCCACGCTTCGACGGGGAGAGCGTTCACTTGCTGACCGTCATGTGCAAGCCCCAAAGGCTTAGCACCTTGCTGCGTCTCATACCAAGGTGCAAGCGTGCGATCATAATAGCCTCCTCCCATGCCCAATCGTTGACCTGTTTGATCAAACGCCACCAACGGGGTGCAAATCAGATCGAGTTTGCTCACTGGTAACACATCTCTCACATCCAATTTGGGCTCTAGGATGTGATAACGATTAGGAATGAGGACGGATTGACGATGGTAATGAAGAAAGAGTAAATGCCCTTTACTAAAAGGGTGAATCACTGGCAAATACACAGACTTACTTTCCGCCCAGCAATGCTCTATCAGTGGTGTCGTATCAATTTCGCCGTCCACCGACAAATAAAGAGCAATATGCTTGGCACTGCTGACAACCTCAGCCTGCTGAAAACGCGAGAGCAATTGCGCTGCAGCGTCTTGCTGGGATGAGTCTGATAAGGCGCGCCTCTGAAGGCGGATTTGTTTGCGTAGCGCTTGGCGCTGATCGGACGTTGTTGCTTGCATCGGCGGTCCTTGCCGTTTGCTGAATGGTCTATCTAAGAAGGGATGGCCCCGGAGTGCCGTTGGGGATCTTACGCCCTTGAACCCTGCGGTTCAAGGCGGATGGGCAGAACAGACCGTAGGCTTCTCGGTACGAGCCGAGCTTGCACAAAAGCCTGTAACAACTCACCCTTAGATGTGCTTATCGGCTCAGGGACTCAGATCCACTGACGCACACTCCAGGGTCAAACAGGTAAAGCCCTTAGGCTTTCGACGCGCTGTGCTTCAACAACGCCTCTTCAATCGTTTGCTGCAACAGCGTAATACGCTGCTCCATATCATTCTTTTCATCGACACTTTTTTGCTTTTCTGCCAACAATTCGTAGCAGACATTAAGTGCCGCAATCGTGAGCAACTGCTCTGTATTCGTTACTTTAGTGCGCCCAGACAATTCATGCAACCGTTGATCAAAGTCGTTCGCTGCTTCAACCAATGCCTCTTCCTGCCCTGCTGGACAGTTAACGCGCATCGTCTTACCTAGGATTTGAATTTCAACAGCCTGCGTAGTCATTATCTTTTTGAGCTCCCTTCAAAGTGCGATGTCGCACCCTGACGTAACGGGCACAAACTATAGAAAATGGCAGATTAAACTGCAAGTTTATCCTAATGTCTTGTGTCTCTCGACGCACTGATTAGACGAAAAGTCGTCAATGTGATGAAAATCAGAGCTATTTTGAAATTCTGAAAGACGTTTCCGTGGGCATGCATGGACTTTTTAGGTTGAGATGTTCAGTGACATTGCGCTAAGTGGTAGCATACGGCAAGAAACTAACGGTATCCAAGGTGGCCCTCGTGACACAAGTAACTTTACCTGAATACAGCATCATTGCTACCACTCTAAAGTCCGACAGCTTGGCGGTGACCCCCGCTGAAATGCAAGGATTGCTTTGCGGCATGCTTTGCGGTGGACTAGACCCAGAACTCGGCAATTGGATGCCAATGCTTTATGACTACACCAACGATGGTGCTGGCTGGCCACATGAATCAAAAACGCTAGCAGCCACCTCGCTGGGTATTGCTAATAATCAACTGACATCAGGCCAAATGGATTTCGACCCTCTGCTGCCAGACGAAAACGTTGAACTTGTTGACCGTGCTGATGGCCTATCAGAGTGGGTGAATGCCTTTATCGCAGGTATCGGTCTTGCTGGTGTGACTGCTGGGAAGCTCTCTGACGATGCAAAAGAAGTGCTTGCCGATTTGGCTGAAATTGCACAACTTGGCATTGATGAAGACGAAGACTTAGAAGAACAAGCCCTGCTGCTTGAGCAAGTGATTGAGCATGTACGTGTATGCGCCATGACTCTGCATATTGAGCTTGGCGCCAAAGCGCAAAACGATGAAGATGCGAAGCCAACACTTCACTAAGCCAGCACCGCAATAAGCCAAGGTTAAGATCAGCGTATCACCAATTAACAACACGCGATTGTTATCAGAAGCACTCGCTGGAGAAAGGCAAGGAATGGACGCAACAGCGCCGTCAACACACACATATGATGTAATTATCGCAGGAGGCGCAATGGCTGGTGCAACACTCGCACTCGCCATTGAGCAACTGACGCAGGCTCAACTGTCCGTCGCCGTTGTGGAAGCCGCTATCCCTGACCATGCCCATCCTGGGTATGACGCGAGAAGCATCGCGCTGTCCTACGGAAGTTGCCAATTGCTTGAGCAGTTAGGTATTTGGCATCACGTTGCACCATTCGCCACCGCCATTAACACCATCCATGTTTCAGATCGTGGTCATTTCGGACTCACCGAGATGAATGCTAGCACGGAAGGCTTACCCTACTTGGGCAATGTGATTGAACTGGCTGATGCAGGGCGTGAATTTCATCAAGCCCTGAGCCAAGCTAAAAACATCACTTTGTACTGCCCCTCTTTCGTCACCGAACTGACCCGAGAAACGGACAAGGTCACGATAACGCTCAATGATGGACAAGTGCTTACCACCAAACTGATGGTTGCTGCCGACGGCGCCCTTTCCTCATGCTGTGACATGGTCGGTATCGCCCGCCATGAACATGATTTTGAACAAGTCGCGCTGATCGCCAATGTCACTACATCGTTGCCTCATCAAGGCAAGGCGTTTGAACGCTTTACCGAAACCGGTCCAGTCGCGTTGTTGCCAATGTCTGAAGGTCGCAGCTCATTAGTTTGGTGTGTCAAACCACACGAAGCGCCCGATTTTCTCGCGCTGTCTGATCGTGAATTTGCAGAGAAACTCCAACAAACGTTCGGCTGGCGCCTTGGCCAGTTGTTACATGTTGGGCAGCGAAACAGCTATCCACTGATCTTGCGCCAAGCAACTCAGCTGATCAGCCATCGCTTTGCTGTTGTGGGAAATGCAGCCCAAACGCTACACCCAATTGCAGGCCAAGGCTTTAACCTTGGGCTTCGAGATGTAGTCACCTTGGCAGAAGAAATTGCCAAGGCACACAAAGAACAACAAGACTGTGGCAACATGATAATGCTTCAGCGTTACCTTCATCGTCGCGAACCAGACAGAGATGCCACTGTCGCCATGACATCGGGCCTTGTTCATGGTTTTTCCAATACGTCTGCGCCACTCAGTCTTGGGCGCAATTTAGGACTGGCGGCAATGTCCGTCTTTAGCGGATTAAAAGCGCCATTGCTAAAACGTGCAATGGGGCTGGTAGAACGATAATGAAAATGACAAATGTAGACATCGCCATTATTGGTGGCGGTATGGTGGGATTAACATTGGCAGCTGCACTCGCTGACAGCGACCTTCGCATCGCCGTCATCGAAGGAAAAATGCCAGACATCGATCTGCCTCCCCTTCCCGATTTGCGTGTTTCTGCGCTCAGCCGCGCCAGCGAAAACATCTTAAAAAATGTAAGTGCATGGGACGGAATTACGTCTCGACGCAGCAGCCCATATCAGAAAATGTCGGTGTGGGAACAAGACAGCTTTGGCGCGATTGATTTTGATGCCATGGACATGGGTCAGCCGAACCTAGGCTATATCGTCGAAAACCGCGTTATCCAACTGTCATTGTTTGAACGTATCAAGCAGCAACACAATGTCACCCTATTTTGCCCAGACAAATGCGCGAGCATGATGTTCGGCGAAACCGAAGCTTGGCTAACACTCGATTCTGGCAATGCCATTACTGCGAAACTGGTGGTTGGTGCTGATGGTGCAAATTCATGGGTTAGAAATCAACTGTCCATCCCGCTGACTCATTGGGACTATGGGCACAGCGCGCTCGTTGCCAATATTCGCACTGCAGAGCCTCATGGCGGCGTTGCACGCCAAATCTTCACCCCTGATGGCCCATTGGCATTCTTGCCGCTGTCAGACCCGTACCTTTGCTCTATTGTGTGGTCACAATCCCCTGAGCTTGCAGACCAACGATGTGCTTTGTCTGATGAAGACTTTAACAAAGCACTGACTGCCGCATTTGATACACGACTGGGGCTTTGCTCTGTAACAAGCGAGCGGGCTGCGTTTCCGCTGAAGATGCGTTATGCCCGCGACTTCGTGGTCGAGCGCGTCGCACTGATCGGGGATGCCGCTCACACCATTCACCCGTTGGCAGGTCAAGGTGTCAATCTCGGGTTGTTAGATGCCACCAGCTTGGCGCAAGAGTTAGTGCGTTTGCATGAAGAAGGCAAAGACATTGGCGAGAAAGCCAACCTTCGCAGTTTTGAGCGCTGGCGCAAAGCTGAAGCGGCTCACATGATTGCCGCCATGCAGGGGTTTCGCGATATTTTCTCAGGTGAAAACCCCGCTAAGAAACTGTTCCGTGGCATTGGCTTGATGGCCGCAGCGACCCTGCCAGGGATTAAAACGCAGTTTATTAAGCGAGCTTTGGGGTTAAATGGGGATTTGCCCGAGTTGGCAAAGAAATAGGGTACTGGGTACTGGGTACTGGGTACTGGGTACTGGGTACTGGGTACTGGGTACTGCAAAATGTTTTTGACGGCCTGAGATGCGGTCAAGCTTTTCGCTTTCGCTCTTCCTAGATCTTTCTATTCCCTATCTTACAAACAAAAAAACGGCTCCCGAGGGAGCCGTTTTCATATCTAAATCAGCGTATCGCCGACTGAATGAAGAGCTAAGCGATTACGCTTGGCCTTTAACTTCTTTCAGACCGTTGAAAGGTGCGCGTTCGCCCAGAGCTTCTTCGATACGGATAAGTTGGTTGTACTTAGCAACACGGTCAGAACGGCTCATAGAACCAGTCTTGATTTGGCCTGCAGCAGTACCAACAGCTAGGTCAGCGATAGTTGCATCTTCAGTTTCACCTGAACGGTGAGAGATAACTGCAGTGAAACCAGCATCTTTAGCCATCTTGATCGCAGCCAAAGTTTCGGTTAGTGAACCGATTTGGTTGAACTTGATCAGGATAGAGTTAGTGATGCCTTCTTCGATACCACGAGCAAGGATCTTAGTGTTAGTAACGAATAGATCGTCACCCACTAGCTGAATTTTGTCGCCTAGAAGCTCAGTTTGGTGTTTGAAACCAGTCCAATCAGACTCGTCCAGACCGTCTTCGATAGAAACGATTGGGAATTGCTCAACTAGACCAGCAAGGTAGTGGTTGAACTCTTCAGCGGTGAAGGTTTTGCCTTCGCCTTTCATGTTGTAGATGCCAGCTTCTTTGTCGAAGAACTCAGATGCTGCACAGTCCATAGCAAGAGTGATGTCTTTGCCTAGCTCGTAGCCAGCAGCTGCAACAGCTTCTGCGATAACTTCTAGCGCTTCAGCGTTAGACTTAAGGTTAGGAGCGAAACCGCCTTCGTCACCAACTGCAGTGTTGTAGCCTTTAGACTTCAATACTTTCGCTAGGTTGTGGAATACTTCAGCACCCATGCGAACAGCTTCTTTCAAAGTTGCAGCGCCAACTGGCTGAATCATGAACTCTTGGATATCAACGTTGTTGTCAGCGTGCTCGCCACCGTTGATGATGTTCATCATTGGTAGAGGCATAGAGAACTGACCAGCAGTGCCGTTTAGTTCAGCAATGTGCTCGTACAGTGGCATGCCTTTAGCAGCAGCTGCTGCTTTTGCGTTCGCTAGAGATACCGCTAGGATTGCGTTAGCACCGAACTTAGATTTGTTCTCAGTACCGTCCAAGTCGATCATGATTTGGTCGATTTCTGCTTGGTTTGTCGCGTCTTTACCTTCTAGAGCGTTAGCGATTTCGCCGTTTACTGCGCCGATTGCTTTAAGTACGCCTTTACCTAGGAAACGAGCTTTGTCGCCGTCACGCAATTCAAGAGCTTCGCGAGAACCGGTAGATGCGCCAGATGGTGCAGCTGCCATACCTACGAAACCACCTTCTAGGTGAACTTCTGCTTCTACAGTTGGGTTACCGCGTGAATCGATAATTTCACGACCTAGAACTTTAACGATCTTAGACATTGTGTTTCCTCTCGTATGTCATATAGCTTAAAAATGCGAAAAGCGGCTGCACTACCTTCGCAACCGCCCTTTGTTCTCAGTTACAGCTCACCACGCTGATTTTTACCTGCCGCTGCCACAAAGCCTTCAAACAAAGGATGGCCGTCGCGCGGTGTAGAGGTAAATTCAGGGTGGAACTGGCACGCCACAAACCATGGGTGCTCAGGGTTTTCAATAATTTCAACCAGCTTCTTGTCCGCTGACAAGCCCGATACCACAAGGCCGGCTTCTTCAATTTGCGGACGAAGCACATTGTTGACTTCATAGCGGTGACGGTGACGCTCGTGAATAGACGCATTACCGTATAGCTCACGCGCTTTGGTGCCGTCTTTTAGGTGACACAGCTGTGCGCCAAGGCGCATGGTGCCGCCCAAGTCGGATTTCTCAGTACGCGCTTCAACCTTACCTTCGCCGTCGACCCACTCAGTGATCAGGCCAACAACTGGGAATTTGCTTTCTTTATTGAACTCCGTAGAGTTCGCGCCTTCCATGCCCACAACGTTACGTGCGTATTCAATCAACGCAACTTGCATGCCTAGGCAGATACCCAAGTAAGGAATTTTGTTTTCACGCGCAAACTTCGCTGCCAGAATTTTGCCTTCTACGCCGCGATCACCGAAGCCACCTGGAACTAGAATTGCGTCTAGGCCATGCAGTGCTTCTTCACCTTTGGTTTCTACGTCTTGAGAGTCAACATACTTGATGTTCACGGTCAGGCGATTCTTAAGGCCAGCGTGCTTCAGTGCTTCGTTGACAGACTTATAGGCGTCTGGCAGTTCGATGTACTTACCAACCATACCGATAGTCACTTCACCGGTCGGGTTCGCTTCTTCAAAAATAACTTGTTCCCACTCAGACAAGTCTGCTTGTGGCGCCGTGATACCAAAACGCTGACAAACCAAGTCATCCAAGCCTTGTGAACGGATCAGTGAAGGGATTTTGTAGATAGAATCCACATCCTTCATTGAGATAACGGCTTTTTCTTGCACGTTACAGAACAAGGCAATTTTAGAACGCTCGTTTGCAGGAATAACACGGTCGCTACGGCAAACCAGAATGTCTGGCTGAATACCGATAGACAGCAGTTCTTTCACTGAGTGTTGAGTAGGTTTGGTTTTCACTTCACCTGCAGCTGCAAGGTAAGGAACCAAAGTCAGGTGCATGAACATGGTGCGCTCGCGACCAAGTTCAACCGCCAACTGACGGATAGCTTCTAGGAATGGCAATGACTCGATATCACCAACAGTACCGCCGATTTCAACGATAGCCACATCGTGACCTTCGCCACCAGCAAGCACACGCTCTTTAATCGAGTTAGTGATATGTGGGATAACCTGAATGGTTGCACCCAAGTAGTCGCCGCGGCGTTCTTTGCGCAGTACATCGGCGTATACACGGCCAGACGTAAAGTTGTTGCGCTTAGTCATCTTGGTACGGATGAAACGCTCGTAGTGACCCAAGTCTAGGTCGGTTTCTGCACCGTCTTCCGTAACGAATACTTCACCGTGCTGGGTTGGGCTCATCGTGCCCGGATCCAAGTTGATGTAAGGGTCGAGCTTCATCATGGTCACATTAAGACCACGTGCTTCTAAAATCGCTGCTAATGACGCTGCAGCAATACCCTTACCGAGGGAGGAAACCACCCCGCCAGTTACAAAAATGTAATTCGTTGTCATGCTAAACCTGAGAGTTGGATTTAGGGGAAATATTGGAAATCTGGACGGGACGACATGTTACCAGAGCCCGAAACTTCCCACAACGTGAAAACTATCACACGACCAAACGTTTTTTTTTGTCGTAAATCAATGGAGTGATTTACATTGCTTTGTTGCCTTCGTCACGTTTCACTTGCTGCCAGAGATTTTCGAGCTCATCTGTCTGACTTTCCTGCAAGTTTTTACCATTTTCGCGTAATTTCATTTCAATTTGACGAAAACGTTTTTCGAATTTTAAATTAGCTTTTCTTAATGCACTTTCGGGATTTGTCCCAACATGGCGGGCTAAATTCACTACGGCAAACAACAAGTCGCCTACTTCTTCATCAATACGTGCTTGATTGACGTCCACCATCAAGGCTTCTTCCATCACTTCTTCAAGCTCTTCTTGGACTTTTTCAGCCACCGGACCGATCGCATCCCAATCAAACCCGACGCTAGCGCAACGTTTCTGAATTTTTGTCGCTCGGCCTAATGCAGGTAATGCGCTAGGTACGTCATCCAATAAACTCACCGCCACATCTGGCGCTGCTTTTTTGGCACGTTCTTGTGCCTTAATGCCTTCCCAATCAGCTTCTTGAAGTGGGTTGCCGTCCGCATCTTTCTCACCAAACACATGAGGATGACGACGAACCAATTTGTCACAGATAGCCCCGACCACATCGTCGAAATCAAAGTCGCCCTGCTCTTTACCGAGTTGACTATAGAACACGATCTGAAACAGGAGATCGCCCAGTTCATCGCGTACATCCGCCCAATCTTGGCGCTCAATCGCATCCACGGTTTCGAAAGTTTCTTCGATGGTGTAAGGAATTATGGAATCAAACGTCTGCTTTTTATCCCACGGACAGCCATTATTCGGGTCTCGTAGGGTCGCCATAATTTCGAGTAATTCTTGCATTCGCGACATTTTTTTCATGTCTATTTACCCACTGTCAGTGTGTTAAAACGTGTTCAATAATAAAAAGGGAAAGCCTAAGCTCTCCCTTTTTTATACCGAATATTTTTTACCCAAATCAACCTGAAGATGCGCGATTTCTCACTCAGTGAAGTCGTTTTGCTTCGTGAACATCTCGCACCTGCTCAAGGCGAGAGATCACTCGACTCAGCACTTCTAAATCACTCAGTTCCAGATCAAAGTCCATGATCGACATGTTTTGCTTATAGTCGACTCGGCTTTGCATGCCTGCTACTTTCACTTTGTCATTAGTCAGTACGTTGGTCAGGTCTTTGATCAACCCATTGCGCTCTGACGCCAACACGCGAACCGTGATCTGGTAGTTACCTACAAAACCCCCGCCCCACACCGTATCGATAATACGCTCAGGCGCATGATGGCGAAGCTCTGATAATTGATCACAGTCTGAACGGTGAACCGATATACCACGCCCTTGCGTCACATAACCTTCGATGGCATCCCCTGGGATCGGCTGACAGCAACGTGCAAGGTGGGTCATCAGGTTATCAACCCCTTCAACCACCACGGCATCTCTGCGCGGTTTTTTCGGCGCTGACGAGGTTTCGGCTTGTTCGAGCTTTTCGCGAAGCTGTTGGTCTTCTTGTGCCTTGGTGGGTTTATTCACCAAGGAGTTGATATAATTCACCACTTGGTTGATGCGCAAGTCGCCACTGCCAACACCGGCATACACTTCTTCCAAGCTGTTCATGTTGAAGCGTTTCATGGCCAGCGAGGCATCTTTGCTAACCGCACCAATTTTCGCCAGTTCGGTATCGAGGATCTCTTTGCCCGCAATCATGTTCTTTTCACGTGATTGCTTGCGGAACCATGCATTGATTTTAGCGCGAGCACGGCCAGAATTGACGAAGCCCAAACTTGGATTTAGCCAGTCACGCGAAGGGTTCGGCTCTTTCTGAGTGATGATTTCAACTTGATCGCCCATTTGCAGGTGGTACGTGAACGGCACAATGCGCCCTTCCACTTTGGTACCAATACAACGGTGACCCACTTCAGAGTGGATGTGGTAAGCAAAATCTAGCGGCGTAGCACCGATAGGCAAATCGACCACATCACCTTTTGGTGTAAAGGCATAAACACGATCATCAAAGACTTGGCTACGAAGTTCATCGAGCATTTCACCCGAATCAGACATCTCTTCTTGCCATGCCAACAGTTTGCGCAGCCAGGTGATTTTCTCATCGTAGCCACTGCGACCGCCCGCTGATGCACCTTCTTTGTATTTCCAGTGCGCCGCTACGCCGAGTTCGGCATCATCATGCATTTGCTTGGTGCGGATTTGGATTTCAACGGTTTTCCCTTCAGGACCTAGCACTACGGTGTGAATAGACTGATAGCCGTTAGGTTTCGGGTTGGCGACGTAGTCGTCAAATTCTTTAGGGAGGTGGCGATATTTGGTGTGCACCACACCTAATGCGGCGTAGCAGTCTTGCAATTGGTCAGCAATGATTCGGACAGCACGCACATCGAAAAGCTCATCGAAGTCGAGGCTCTTCTTCTGCATTTTCCGCCAGATGCTGTAGATGTGCTTTGGACGACCGTACACCTGAGCATTGATGTTGGACGCACCCATGGCCTGCTGCAAGTCTGTCACGAAGGTATCAATGTAGTCTTCGCGATCAATACGGCGTTCCGCCAGTTGCTTAGCAATTTGCTTGTAGGTGCCCGAATGCTGATAGCGGAAAGTGTAGTCTTCAATTTCCCATTTCAGTTGGCCTATACCCAAGCGGTTGGCCAACGGTGCGTAGATATTCGCACACTCTTTGGCAACAGCTTGACGAACATCGTCTGGTTCGTTTTTCACTTCACGCAGATAACTAATGCGCTCCGCCAGTTTGATCACGACACAACGAAAGTCATCAACCATCGAGAGCAACATACGGCGCACGTTATCCACCTGCGCTGCGGTGGCTTCTTCATTGTTGGAGTTCAAATGACGAATAGACGCCATCTCTTGCACCCCATCAACCAATTTGGTGATGTTGCTGCCGTAGCGTTCTTTCAAGGCCTCTGGCGTGAGTAGGCCATCTTCCACCACAGGGAAGAGCAACGCGGCAATCAAGGTTTCCTTGTCCATGCTAAGAGTGACAAGGATTTCAATCATTTCTCGACCAAACCACAATGATTGAGCGAGGGTCTGCTCGTCACCCAGTGTTTGGCAATCATAATAGGCGTTTATCAGCGCCTGCGAGACATCCGCATCTTGCGCTAGACCATCGACCCAGCGTTCAAGCAAAAATTCTGTGTTGTCATTTAGGTGCGCGCCACGAATTGCGACCATTTCACTATCCTGTTTGTTCTAATCCATATACACAAACCACCTCAACTTGCCTGTTCAACGCACAAGGAAGTAGCTTGTGTATAAACCAGCAACCCTCATGGTTGCCGGTGTGTCACTTATGCCTTTTTGATGAACAGCGCCATCGACTCTAAGTGCCCTGTGTGCGGGAACATGTCCAACATGCCCAACTTAGCCAATTTGTATCCTTTATCGAGCAGTATTTGGCTGTCTCTTGCGAGTGTTGCAGGGTTACAAGACACATACACAATACGCTCAGCACGTGATTGTGCCACATAAGGCATAACCCCTAAAGCGCCAGCACGTGCTGGGTCGAGCAAAATTTTGCTATAACGCTGCTTGCCCCACTCAGTCTTGCCCGCATCGAGTTCAAGGTTTGCATGATAGAAGGCCACATTGTCCAGCTTATTGCGTACCGCGTTGTCGGTCGCACGTTGAACCATGTCCTCAACACCTTCAACGCCCACCACAGATGCCGCCTTGCTAGCCATTGGCAAACTGAAGTTGCCAAGTCCACAGAATAAGTCGAGCACTTTGTCATTACTATCAAGTGCAAGCCAATCAAGAGCCTGGGCAATCATTTTCAGGTTGATGTCGGCATTAACCTGAATGAAATCCTGCGGTTCAAACTCAAGAGAAAACGTATCTAGCGAATAATACGGCGCACTACCACAAAGACGCTGCGCCTCCGCATCTCCTTGCTGAAGATACAAAATCAGCGCCTTGTCATCAGCAAACTGTTTGAGAGTCACAATGTCGTCATCATGCAATGGCTTAATCGCACGCACTAACAGCACGCGCCCTGCATCAGATTCCACCAGCTCAATATGACCAATAATACGGCGACCGCGCAATGCATCCAGCAGTGAGTAAACCTCTGGAAGCAGTGCATCAAGTGCTTTGGCTAACACTGGGCAATGCGTCACTGTCACAATGTCTTTCGAGCTTCGCTGACGAAAGCCCATTTCCAATTCACCCGTTTTAGCGATTTTCACGCTCAATCGCGCACGTCGGCGATATCCTTCACCAACAGAGCACACTGGTGCATCTTGGGTGAGTTCAGCATCTGCAAACTTTCTCATCAGCTGTGAAAGTGAGGTTTGCTTGGCTTTGATCTGCTCATCATGTCCAAGGTGCTGCAAGTTACATCCACCGCACACCCCATAATGGGCACAAAATGGTTCAACACGCTCTGCACTGGCAGTGGTCACTTTGATCAATTTGGCTCGAGCAAACTGACGTTTGTCTTCCGTCAATTGAGCTACAACGTCTTCACCCGCTAATGCACCCGCAATAAACACCGGCTTTTTACCGTCAAAGGCCACACCATCGCCTTGATGGTCAAGACGCTCAACGGTGAATGCCTTGTGTTTGGTGTCGATACTTTTCTTCTTCTGGGGCTGAAAAAAACGCGCCATGTTGATTTTCCAATGTCGGCCATCGCCACCTTTTCCTCTGGTGATGACAGCAGTGAATCGTATATTGGCGAACAGCGGGTTGTGATAACCTGCTGAATTCTCGCCGACAGCTTTGGTGTACAGCCGCACCTAGGATTAGAATGTAGCCTTAGGCACGTCATGATTTTATGTCATGAACAGGTACGTCATGAAAATGATGGCAATTCTCCCACAGAACAAACAGCATGACCAAATACGGACTTCGCGCCAGAGTAATTACCCTTACCATTGCACCGACATTGATCATCGGCATTTTACTGAGTGCCTATTTTATCAAAAACCGCTATCAAGAGCTGGAGCAGCAATTGAGCGTAGCGGGTCAGGCAATCATTGAGCCGCTGGCAATCGCTAGTGAAATCGGTCTTTCTAACGAAAGTCGCGAAAACGTGCGTCGCCTTATCGGTCACACTCACCGACAACACAGTCAATACATTCGAAGTATTGCGGTATTTTCGGGCAAGAATGATCTCTTCGTAACCTCAAACTACCACCGCAATCTCGATTTGATGGCCGTCCCTGACGGACAACCGATACCCGATCGCTTGGAGATAAGCCGACTGCAAGACACCTTGCTGCTTCGTGCACCTATTCGCGCTATCGGCAATTTCAATAACGCGCTAGCACCTGAAATGCCCATCGGCTACATCACGATGGAAATGGACTTGTCCACGGTGAAGCTTAAGCAATACCAAGAAATCATTTCCGCCAGCGTGGTGCTTATTCTTGGCGTTATTCTATCGGGATTCTTTGCCTATCGCTTGTTGCTTGATGTTGAAACGCCAATAAAGCAAATGATCAATATGATCGACAGAATCCGCCGAGGGCATCTCGATGTTCGGATTGAAGGCAAATTATTGGGTGAGCTTGATACCTTGAAGAACGGTATCAACGCCATGGCGATTTCATTGTCTGAATATCATTTGGAGATGCAACAGAGCATTGATCAGGCAACGTCAGACTTACGTGAAACGCTCGAACAGCTTGAAATTCAAAATGTTGAATTAGACATCGCCAAGAAAAACGCGCAAGAAGCGGCACGGGTGAAATCCGAGTTTCTTGCCAACATGTCTCATGAACTGCGTACACCACTCAATGGTGTGATTGGGTTCACCCGCCAAATGCTCAAAACCCAATTAAGTAGCAGCCAACAAGATTATCTGCAGACCATCGAAAAATCAGCCAACAATCTACTCACGATCATTAACGACATTCTCGACTTCTCGAAACTCGAAGCTGGCAAGTTGCTGCTTGAAAACATCCCGTTTGATTTCGAAGACTCTTTAGAAGAAGTCATGCGTTTGCTTGCCCCCATGGCGCACGAAAAAGGACTAGAGCTGAATTTACGCATTGACCCTCGCATTCCTTCTGGGGTGATTGGTGACCCGCTTCGCATCCAGCAAGTGCTCACTAACTTGATTGGTAACGCCACTAAATTTACCGAGCGTGGCCATATTCGTATTAGTGTTGAACTCAAACAGCAACGTGATGAGCAACTGGAATTACAGTTCGTGATACGAGATTCTGGTATCGGTATTTCCGAACGCCAACAGGCTCAGTTATTCCAAGCATTCCGACAAGCGGATGCGAGTATCAGCCGTCGCTATGGCGGAACCGGGCTAGGCCTCGTGATCACCCAAAACCTCGTGCAGCAAATGGGCGGAGACATTGGATTCAGTAGCCGATTGCACCAAGGGTCTACCTTCTGGTTTACCTTATCGCTGATGAAGACCGACTTGCCTTTGGTACAACCTGTCGATGATCAGGCGCTTGCCGGAAGTTCGCTAATTTTAGTAGAGAACGACCTAGAAAGTCGCCAGATCACCAGTGAGAAACTCTCTCAATTTGGTCTCAGCATCCGAAGTGTTGATCAGCTACCCGAGCATTCGGAACGCGTCTCTTGTGTGATGATTTGTATCGATGCCGACGCCGTTCCAGAACCCGATGCGTTAATAAACCAAGCATCTCGCGCTAAAGTCTTCAGTGATAAAATCGTATTTTGCCTTCCGACAACGGAACTCGCACTGTCAGAGCACCTCTTAAATGCGGGTGTCGATGCATGCTTACCGAAACCGCTGTCTGTACGTAAGTTAGTAGAGCTACTTCAGGGTGAACCACAACAACCTAAGGCACTTCCTGCCGTGGTTGAAGCGCACGTAAACAAACTGCCAATGACCGTCATGGCGGTGGATGATAACCCAGCGAACCTCAAGCTCATCGCGGCACTATTAAAAGAACGCGTGACCAATGTGGTGACGGCGCATGATGGTAAGCACGCGGTAGAGCGTGCGCACGCTCAACGTTTTGACCTGATCTTGATGGACATTCAAATGCCAGAAATGGATGGGGTGACAGCTTGTCAGGAAATTCGTCGTTCACCACTGAACCATCAAACCCCAGTTATCGCCGTCACCGCTCATGCCATGGCGGGTGAGCGAGAGCGTTTGCTTGGCGAAGGCATGGACGATTACCTCACCAAACCGATTGAAGAGCATATTCTCGAACAAGTCCTGCACCATTGGACTCACCCGCAATCTGGAGACGTACCTTCCTATAGCCCACTGACCCACTCAAACACGGTCAGTACATCGCTCAGTGTCGATTGGTCACAAGCCATGAAGCAAGCGTCAGGCAAAGAAGCTCTGGCGAAAGAGATGCTGCAAATGCTGGTGCGCTCATTCGATGAAGTAGAAGACAAAGTGAACCTTGCATTAGAGGGCGATACGATTGAACTCTGGCCTGTGATCCACAAGCTACATGGCAGTTGCGCCTATAGCGGTGTACCCAAGCTCAAAGGGCTCTGTTATGAACTGGAAACACAGTATAAGCAGGGAGCCAACAACGAAGACCTTGAACCTGAGCTCTGTGAATTACTCGATGAGATGAATAATATCCGCGAGCAATCCCCGCATTATTTGAGTGAGGAAAGCTGATCGAAAAACGGCAGAAAAGTCTGACTTTCCTGCCGTTTCATCGTTAGCTATTGGAGGGTTTACTCCGCGCAGATAGAAGCCAATATGTCCAGACGTCTCACGGGTTCTTTCACATAGGGATTGCCCTCGTCCCATGCATAACCCGCGAGTATAGAACAAATCATCTGTTTGATTTTCGCATCAGGGTTTGGATAAAAAATCACATCCTGCAATGTGCCTTTGTACCACCCCTCGACATAACATCGAAACGTATCAATCCCTTTTAGAAGAGGCTTTTCATAATCAGCGGTCCAATCGACTTTCTCACCACTCAATTGACGCAATAACGCGTCAGTTGCGTACTCAGCAGACTTCATTGCAATGGTCACACCGGATGAAAATACCGGGTCAAGAAACTCTCCAGCATTACCCAGCAAGGCAAATTTATCGGTAGCCAGTGTTGATACATTTGCAGAGTATCCGCCAATTTCTCCAGCAGGGTTAGGGTACTCTGCCTGAGCGAGCAATATAGCTAAACGCGGCTCTTCCGATGCCAGTTGGCGAATTGCATCAATGTGATCTTCGGGGTAGCGTTCGAAGAAAGTCGGCTCGCCCACAATACCAAAAGAACATGTTCCATTGCTAAATGGGATCAGCCAATACCAAACATCTTGGTTGTTAGGATGAACAGAAATTAAAATCTTATCGCGGTCATATTGCTCGTCATCAATACGATCTGTAATGTGCGTGAATATCGCTTTTCGAGGTGGAAGGCATGATGGTGTTTCAAGGTTCAATAAACGCGGCAACACTCGTCCAAAACCACTCGCATCAAGGATAAAATCCGCTTCAAGCGTATATTTTTCACCGTTCGCATCCTTGACCGTCAGGCGCGGAGATTCGCCGTTAAGTTCTACCGACTCAATCTCATGTTGGTAGCGAATCGTTACACCTTGTCGCTCTGCATCATCAGCCAGCACTTTATCAAACGCACCACGCTGAACTTGAAAGGTGGTGCCGATACCCTGTGAAAACTTGTCCGTGAAGTCGAAACTGACATAGCGTCCTCGACGGTTAAACGCCGCGCCATTTTTGAATTGAAAACCTGCATGATTAACCGCATCCAGCATGCCTGCAGCCCGAATGGATTCCATACACGCTGGCAACAAACTCTCACCGATAGAAAAGCGAGGGAATGTCGCTTTCTCAATCACAATAACGTCAATTCCCTTTTGGTTTAACAATGCTGCTGCAATCGCGCCAGATGGCCCAGCGCCAATAATAGCCACCTGTGTGGTTTCCAAATTCAAACAATGTCTCCTTACAATGTACGCAGAGCGATAATGCCTTGCTAATCCTGACGAGCGTTAAGTTTCAACAAAGTGTGTCCGAGACCGATGTCATCCGTTTTTTCCACCACGTCAAACCCTGCCTCTTCAACAATTTGAACAAACTCTTCGCAGCGATAGAAGCGACTGTTCCCATTGGCAAGGCAAGTAAAATACAACGAAGTCGCATTCAGACTATACGCCGCCGCTTCATATTTCTGAGCATCCCAAAATAGGTCCAAGATATAAACCGTTGCATCCGGCTTCATCGCTTGGCGAACGCGGCGCAAAATGCTCAAAATCTCCATTGGCGAAAAGCAATCTAAAAATTGACTCATCCACCATACATCCGCACCTTGAGGCAGGGACTGAGAAGCATCAAGTGCATCAAAAGCATGACCTTTGATTCGACCTTCATAGCCAGTCTCTTTTGCCTGCTCTAATGCCATTTCAATCTGCGGAGGAAGGTCAATAATAGTGACTGTCACATCAGAGCAGTATTGACAACATTGCCTCGCCCATTGCCCTGTATTTCCACCAATATCAAACACGTTTTTAGGCGTATCCGCGAACACTTTTTCGAGCAACAAGGGAAAAGAGCGATCAGAGTAAAAGTGATCGAACTGGAACCAGCTTTTCTTGGCCTTTTCTGGTAGCTGCGATAAGCCTTCGTAAATCGTACTCCAGTCTCCTAACTCTTTTAGGCCTGCAGGCGTACCAGTTTCTATAGACTCGGTGAGATGGCTCATCGCGGCGTAACAAACGTCAGCAGTGAAATCCATATTTGCACGTGTCATGCCATCATGCAGCAGGAAATATCCCAGGTTGGCAATACAATAGCGCGGTGACTTCCACGTAACGATATGGGCAGACACTGCCATATCGAGTAGCACTTTAACACCGTACTCTGATACTCCCGTTGTAGTTGCGATCTCTGTGGCATCAAGGCCATCACTTCCCGCCTCATCAAGGGCAGACAAAATATTGAGATCTCGCAATGTGCGAGCGGTATGAAAAACAATTGGCGCAAAAGCGAGCTTTTGCGCCTCTGTTTTTGCGCTCAATCCGTTATACGGATCAACTTCATAAGACTTCACGCTAAAAACCTACTACCTAAACAGTGTACTTATGACTTAGAGGCACTCAGCACCGCTAAGTGCTTACGGATATCAACATCCAGATTGTTGATCCAGCGATTGTAGTTACGATGAATTTTACCATCACTGTATTTAAGATTTTCAGAATCAACGTAATCAATCGAATAGCTCTTATCGCTATACGTCACATCAATCACAGCACGATGAGAACGGACAAAAAGTTCACCCCGAATCACACCTGGTGCCGTTTCTGTCATGATCCAACCACGATCAGCGCCAGATTCCATAATGGCCTGCTTTACCGATAGCACTGGCACATTAAAAGCAACGGGAACGCTCTCAACATTTTTGATAGGTTGAACACGACCACAACCAACCAGCCCCACGACAACTGCCAACAAAACTAGACATTTCTTTAGATTCACGACTGACTCCTTATTATTGATTCAAACACCTTGTTGCGTGTTACAGTGATTACGATATCATCAACATTACACATTGTTCATGCTAACAATACCTTGATCAATCACATATGCACTGATGTTATAGCCCGCCAATGAGTAGTATTCAATTTAACCTACGAAAACTTAATGCACTGTCGCCTGGTCTAGTAAATCAAGAAGACTGGACAAACTGGTCTCATCTCGATTATCAATGGCCAGAAGGGGGAAACACCCCACCGGCCAGTGCCATACCAGCAATGATGCGCCGCCGCATGAGTGCGATTAGCAAATTAGCGGTGCAAATAGCAACAGAGCTCATTGAGCATGAAAGTGTCGACTTTGTGGTTTTCTCAAGTCGGCATGGTGAACTTCAACGTACTATCACCCTGCTTAACGAAATACAGGCTGGTCAAGATGCGTCACCCACGGCATTCTCTCAATCGGTCCACAATACAGCTGCAGGCTTATTTACCATCGCAACAAAACAAGCCATACCTGCGACATCCCTCTCTGGTGGTGAGGATTCTTTTCATTACGCCCTCACTGAAGCTGCTATTTATTTAACAGAGAACCCCAAACACAAAGTATTGGTTGTTGATTTCGATGCTCCCTTACCTGAACCATATACGCCATTTAACCAATATCACGTTCCCCCATATGCTTTTGGCGTAATTATCGAACACGGTGAGCAGTTCACTGTTTCTCGCTCTAGCTCTAGCTCTAGCTCTAGCTCTAGCTCTAGCTCTAGCCGCCATGACGCAACGCTCTTATTACCGCAAGCACTCGCGTTTTATGCCAATGTCATGAATGCAGCACCCACCTTCGTCATTCAAAGCTCACGGCAACATTGGGAGTGGTGCACAAAGGGGACATGGAATGTTGATAGCAATCAGTAAGGGCTGGCGAATTCTCGCCACAGGTTTTTGCTTTAGTCTCTTTGGGATTGGGGCTTTATGCCTAACATTTATTATATGCCCAATAATGACGTTTTCAGCACGCGACGCGCGAGAACGGGAGCATCGCGTGCAGCGAATCATTCAGCGCACTTTTATCGCATTTTGTCTGACGATGAAATATACAGGCGCTATCAACTTTCGAATTTCAGGTGCAGATATTCTGAAGAAAGACAGACGCTGTCTTATTTTAGCCAATCACCCTAGCTTGATTGATTACGTATTAATTGCATCTCAATTACCCCAATGCGACTGCCTCGTTAAAGCCGCTATTTGGCGTAACCCCTTTATGAAAGGCATTGTGAAAGCGGCTGGTTACATCCCCAACAATGATCCAGACGACCTACTGGCACGCTGTAGTGATCGCTTAGACCAAGGCAATGTGTTGTTGGTGTTTCCTGAAGGTACTCGAACCACACCCGGCGAAAAGCAAAAGCTGCAAAGAGGGGCATCACAAATTGCAGTTCGCACCCAAACCGACATCCGAATCATCCACATTACAGTCACCCCCAGCTTTCTTACCAAAGAGAGAAAATGGTATCAGGTTCCTGACATTCGCCCCTTTTTTCATGTGGAGGTGAAGGGTAAGATAAGCGCCAGTGAATTTAGTGGCAGTGATGCAGCGGAACCAACAGAAGCTCGTCGTCTAAATCGGAGACTGGCAACCGAACTATTCCCCACCCCAATTAATTCCAAACATCGATATTCAACGAAAGAGGGCCACTGTGAGCACACTACATAACGACATTAAAAAACTGATCATCGATGCATTGAATCTAGAAGATCTCTCCATTGAAGACATCGACACCGACGCCCCTCTGTTTGGAGAAGGTCTAGGACTAGATTCTATTGATGCACTTGAGCTTGGCCTAGCCATTAAGAAAGCGTACAACGTGGTCATTGATGCTGACGATAGCAACACACGTGAGCATTTCGCCTCTGTCGCTAATTTGGCTTCGTTCATCTCTGCTAACAAAGCGGAGTAAACATGACAGACGTAAACAAAGCACAAATATTCGAACAAGTTCGCGATGCGCTAGTCGAACTCTTTGAATTAGCACCTGACGACATCACCCCTGAAGCCCGCCTCTATGATGAGCTGGATCTTGATAGCATTGACGCCGTTGATCTCGTGGTACATTTACAAAACACCACAGGCAAAAAAATCAAACCCGATGAGTTTAAGTCGGTGCGTACAGTGCAAGATGTTGTCGATGCTGTTGCTGATTTGCTAGCAGCACAGTAATGAGATCCCTCAGTGCGGTAGCCGGAATGCTGCTTCTTGCTTACCCACTGGCGGTCTATGCAGGATTGTCCTATTGGGGTGCAGCACCTTTGGCACTGGTTCTCATTGTCCTTTTTGCTTGTCGTATCGTATCAAGCAGACGTTCAAAGAGTGGGCCACTCAAACATTTAGCCATACTCACTGGCACAATAGGAATAGCACTGGCATCTCTGGGCTACCTTTTCAAACAGCATGACTGGTTTCTCTACTATCCCGTGGTGGTCAACGCTGTCATGCTGGCGATATTTGCGCATAGTCTGAGCCAACCTCAGAGCATTGTTGAAAAGTTAGCGCGATTGCAAGACCCAGACCTTCCCCCCTCGGGAGTCAGTTACACGCGAAAAGTCACCAAGGTCTGGTGCCTGTTTTTTCTCCTAAACGGTAGCATTGCATGGCTCACCTGTTTCATGCCTCTGAGTAACTGGACTTTGTATAACGGCTTACTCAGCTACTTAGCTGCAGGAACACTGTTTGCCGTGGAGTATTTAGTAAGAAAAAAGGTTCAAGCTTCGTGATTTCTTTCACTCCACTTTCAGCGCTGATTAGCTCGACGGATAGACCCCACACTCATCCCGTCGCCATTGACGACAATGGTAACGAACGAAGCTGGCGTGACTTCACTCGCCATGTCATGACGCTTAGCCACCAGCTTGCTGCGCGACCTGAAAAAGAATGGGCTCTAGCCTTTGAAGACAGTTACCTCTTTTCCGTCGCGTTTTTTGCATTGTGTCATGCCAACAAGTCGGTCATTTTACCGGGAAACCTTCAGCCGGGTGCACTCACTGAGCTCACAAGCTGCTGCGATGGCATTCTTCACGATACACGTGTGATAGCGCCAAAAGGCCTCTTAACACTAACGTTGCCGGACGCGCTCATCCCAACCAATGACGCGCTACCCGCGCTACAACCGTTTACTGATCTTAAGTTAACCTTGTTCACCTCAGGCTCAAGTGGCGTACCTAAAGCTATCGAAAAGTCACTACATCAACTACAAGAAGAATTGAACCAGCTTGAACAACAGTGGGGAAAGCAGGTTCAACAAGCGACGTTTTTTAGCACTGTTTCTCACCAGCATATCTACGGTTTTCTGTTTCGTATTCTCTGGCCATTAAGCGCAGGTCGCCCATTTATGTGCCGCGACTTGGTTTACCCAGAACAAGTTATTGCTCAAGCAAAGGGGCACCATGTGCTCGTCAGTAGCCCCGCGTTGTTAAAACGGTTATCAGAACAAACCAACTCTGACGGTTATTGCTCCATCTTTTCATCTGGAGGCCCCCTTCCGTATGACGCCGCACAACTTAGTATCGCCAGTCTTGGGTATCTTCCGATCGAAGTCTATGGCAGTACGGAAACAGGCGGCATTGGCTTTCGTCAGCAAACCAGTGAGTCCTCACCTTGGCGTTTGTTTGATGGGATCACGGCATCACTCAATGAAAGCGGCTGCTTATCCTTACGCTCCCCTTATATTGACCCTCAGCAGTGGTATCACACCGCGGATATCTGCGAACTGTTCGATGATCGCCACTTTCTTCTGAAAGGCAGAGCCGATCGAGTGGTTAAAGTTGAAGAAAAACGCGTATCTCTGACGGAAATCGAGCAACGCCTTTGCCAAAGCCCGTGGGTGACGGACGCGGCGTCAGTTGTGCTATCACAAGGTGGTAGGCAGGTCATTGCCGCAGTCGTGGTATTATCTGCACAAGGTTTGGATATTATCCAAGAGACTAGCCAAGGGAAATTCAAGCTTTCGCTCCGTCACGCTATGAGAGAGTGGCTTGAACCTATTGCGATTCCACGGCGATTAAAGTTCGTGCAAAATATCCCGCAAAATAGTCAGGGGAAAAGACAGCATTCGCTCATTGAAGCTCTATTTACCGACGAATAGCATCACGGCATACAGGAACAATATGCAACGAAAACCCACACTGGTCAGTGTCGAACTCAATGAAGATTCGGCCTCATTAAAACTCAAAATGGACCATACGCTCGAGGATTTTAAAGGGCATTTCCCGCAATACCCAATCCTCCCTGGCGTCACACAAATCGCTCTAGCCGTTCAGTATGCTCGTGAGTATTTTGGTCTTTCTGGCTCGTTTGGTGGAATGGAAGTGATCAAATTTCAAGAACCAATATTGCCCGACATGGTCGTCACCCTCTCATTGACGTGGCACGCTGAGAAGCAAAAACTGTACTTCCGCTATGACTCCGACAAGTCTACTCACTCGTCAGGACGGATGATGTTGAGTGAGCATGCATGAGCGCATACTCTCCTTGTTTTTTAATCCCTTGTTATAACCACGGCGCAACGATTGGTGCTGTGGTTGAGGCACTGCGTGACTTTTCACTCCCCGTGTTAATTGTTGATGATGGGAGTGACGAGCAAACCAAGCAACAATTGTCTGTGGTTGCTCAATCGCCTCACGTCTACCTTCATACGCTAACCGAAAATCAAGGCAAAGGCGGCGCCGTCATGGCGGGGTTCAGAAAAGCCACCGAGTTGGGCTTTTCACATGCATTACAAATTGATGCTGACGGACAACATGATTTGACAGCCGTCCCTTCGTTGATTGCAGCCTCAACTGCGAACCCAGCTTCGTTAATCTCGGGTCGTCCAATCTACGATGAATCAGTGCCCAAATCACGGCTATATGGACGTTATATCACCCATTTTTGGGTCATGCTGGAAACTCTTTCCACAACAATCAAAGATTCGATGTGCGGTTTTCGTGCTTATCCATTGGTACAAACCCTTGCCGTGATTGACCAATCATCACCCGGTAAGCGCATGGATTTCGACATTGAAATCATGGTGCGCATGTACTGGGAAGCGATAGACATTCGGTTTATTGATATTCGCGTCATTTATCCAGAAGGCGGCATCTCTCATTTTGATGCGCTTAGAGACAACATGCGGATCAGTAAAATGCACACTTTACTGTTCTTTTCTATGCTGCCGAAAATCCCTCATCTCCTCGCGATGAAACGCCAAAATAAGCAGCACTGGTCGGCACGTAAAGAACGCGGCACCATTTTAGGTATAAAGATTCTGTTGGGTATCTACCGCTTGCTTGGGCGCAAAGCTTTTAGCTTATTGTTACGTCCAGTCATGGCCTATTACTGGTTAACGGGTAAAGCGGCTCGAGAAGCATCAAAAGACTATTTGTCCAAACTAGAAGCCTTTTCCACCCAATATGGTCACCCCATACCCCCTAACCTATCGACTTACCGACACTTGGTTTCTTTTGGCGAAACCATGCTGGACAAGCTAGCAGCATGGCAGGGTGATTTTAACGAAAGCCATTTAACTATTTCCGGCGCAGAGCATTTTCAACACTTAGCGGCAGAAAAACGTGGAGCCATATTAATTGGCTCACACCTTGGGAATATCGAACTTTGTCGAGCGCTCAGTCGGCGCCATACCCACATAAAAATTAATGCACTGGTGTTTACTGAACACGCTGAACAATTCAACAGCGTGATGGATGAAGTCAACGCGAATTCCTCGGTGAACCTCATCACGGTATCCCACTTAGGGCCAGACACCGCGATCATGCTGCAACAAAAAATAGATGACGGCGAATGGGTAGTGATCGTTGGAGATCGCACATCGGTAACGCGAGAAGGTAGAGTCGTCATGGCTGATTTCTTAGGTGAGCCTGCGCCCTTTCCCCAAGGCCCATTCATTTTGGCCGCCGTGTTAAAAGCACCGGTTTTTCTTCTTTTCGGCATTCGAGACGAAAACAGCAACGATCCACATTTCAACGTGTATTTCGAACCATTCTACGATCCCATTCTCCTTCCACGCGGGAAGCGAGAGGACGCTCTACAAAAAGTCGTCGCACACTATGCAAGCCGACTTGAACACCACACACTAAAAGCGCCACTTCAATGGTATAACTTTTTCAATTTCTGGCAGTTAACGAGCAACGACAATGACATTCAACGCTGATAACACAATCGTATTCGGTGATGGCCTACTCACCATCGAATCAGTGGTCGCCATTGCAAATGGACACCATGCCACACTAAACCAAGCTCCTGAGTTCTCAGCACGCATTGATCGTGGAACGCAATTTTTAGAACGTCTACTCAAAGAGGAAGGCGTGATCTATGGCGTCACAACAGGCTATGGGGACTCCTGCACTGTCGCGATTCCTCCTGCGCTGGTTAACGAACTTCCCCTTCACTTAACACGCTTCCATGGCTGTGGGCTGGGACAAAACCTTGATCACATGCAAAGCCGTGCGGTACTCGCCACGAGACTCAATTCTCTGACTCAAGGCGTATCTGGCGTTAGCATGGAGCTGCTCAATCAGCTAGTTACCCTGATAAACAAAGACATTGCGCCACGGATTCCGCAAGAAGGCTCTGTAGGAGCGAGTGGTGATTTAACGCCGCTATCCTATGTCGCAGCCACCTTGATTGGTGAACGCGAAGTCTCTTACAAGGGGGAACTGCGTCCTACGGCTGACGTATTCGCGGAACTTGGCATAAAACCTATCACACTAAAGCCCAAAGAAGGCTTAGCGTTGATGAACGGCACCTCTGTAATGACGGCGCTGGCGTGTTTAGCCTTCAAGCGCGCCGAGTACCTCGTGCAACTATCTACTCGTATTACGGCAATGGTGTCTCTGGCGATGCACGGCAATGACTTCCATTTTGATGAAGCCCTTTTCGCCGTAAAACCTCACCCAGGTCAACAGCAAATTGCTCGCTGGTTACGTGAAGACTTACAAGCAGATCGCCCGCCACGCAACAGCGACCGCCTTCAAGATCGTTACTCTTTGCGCTGTGCTCCTCATGTCATTGGCGTTCTGCAAGACACTCTGCCTTGGCTCAGACAGATGATCGAAAACGAGCTTAACAGTGCCAACGACAACCCAATCATTGATGGCGATAATGAGCGAGTGCTGCATGGCGGTCATTTTTATGGTGGTCATATCGCCATGGCCATGGACACCCTAAAAACCGCGGTTGCGAACATTGCCGATCTGCTTGATCGCCAAATGGCGCAATTGATGGATTACAAATTTAACAATGGTCTGCCGTTTAACCTAACCGGTGCTGAGGGTGAGAGAAAGCCCATCAACCACGGATTCAAAGCGGTACAAATTGGCATTTCAGCATGGACTGCTGAAGCATTGAAAAACACCATTCCCGCCAGTGTGTTCTCACGCTCTACAGAATGTCACAACCAAGACAAAGTCAGCATGGGGACAATTGCAGCGCGAGATTGTTTACGCGTACTGGAGTTAACCGAACAAGTGACTGCAGCCAGCTTATTGGCGTCTACACAAGCATTGGAAATACGACGTCGACACGGCGAACTGGATATGAACCATTTCAGCCCCGCACTACGCGAAATGACACAAAACGTGCTGAGTGACTTTGATTTTGTGGTTGAAGATCGACCATTGGAATGCGATCTTCGTCGCTTCATCACACACATTCAGCAACAGGAATGGAACCTGTACAAATGACAAAGGTAGTCCTTGAGGCAGAAGTCACTCTGATCACGGCATTTCAAGATGCCGACCCCATGGGCGTGATTTACCACGGCAATTACTTTCGTTTTTTCGAAGAAGCGCGTCGGGTCATGATGGAAAAGATTGATTATGGGTACGTTGCAATGATGGATTCCGGCTATATGTGGCCAATCATCGACACTGCCGTCCGATATGTAAAGCCGATACGCTTTAATCACACCATTAGAGTGACCGCCAAACTCTCTGAGTACGAAAATAGACTCCGTACTGATTATGTCATTTATGATGCCCAATCCGGTGCTCGCCTCACCAAAGGGCATACCACTCAGGTAGCCGTGAGTATTGAAAGCGAGGAAATGTGCTTTGTTTCGCCACGAGCATTAACCGACAGATTGGAGGCATATTGCCATGCTGCATCGCCTAATCATTAACGTCATACTGCTTATTGCGGTGATGCTCTCTCTGCCAGCAAAAGCATTTGATTTACCTGAGCTCCAGCAACAGCTTTCTTTATCTCCCGTTGTGCGAGGCGATTTTATTCAGGTACGCGAAATCGCCTTGCTGGACATGCCTCTTCAATCACAGGGGCAATTCCTACTGAGTGAGAAGCATGGTTTATTGTGGGAGCAACAAACACCCTTTCCTGTGTCGTTGACCTTGGCTGGCGAGACCCTTCGTCAGCGTATTCCAGGGCAACCGGAAACGGTCGTACACGCCAACGAAAATCCAATGGCATTTTATTTTAGTGAAATGTTCCTCTCTCTGTTCCATGCCGACACTCACGTACTAAAAGAACAATTCAACCTCTCGCTAACTGGTGATAAAAACCAATGGCAACTGACATTGATTCCGAACGCCGCCCCTTTGACTCAAGTGTTCAAAAATATTGTGTTATCTGGCGGAGATAACATTGAAACCTTGTCATTGCATGAGCTGCGCGGCGATAAAACCACACTCACCTTTTCTGATATTCAGCATATGCCGACAGTATTAAGCGACGAGGAACGTCTTGCCTTTAGCCACTAGAGCCATTATTTGGCTAATGAGTTTGACTATTTTGATGGGAACAGCCCTATGGCAGCACCCTTCAAATACCCCGATGTTAGACACCAACATCCTCAATCTCCTGCCCAAAGATCAGCAAGATCCGATAGCTCAAAAAGCATTTCAGCACGTCGCTGAGCAAATGGAAGATCAGGTTGTTATTTTAGTCGGTCACGAGACGGAACAAGGCGCTATTGAAGCTGCTGATTCACTGGCCTCGACACTTTCCACCTTGCCACTTTTTCAACACGTTGATGGAAAGATTTCCACTGAAGACCAAATGGCCTGGATTCGCTCATTCGCTCCCTATAAAGCGCAGCTTTTAACTCCCGCACAAAGAACACGTTTAGCCGCCTCACCCCAGCAACAGGTTAAGCAGGTCATCCAAACGGTGTATAACCCGTTTTCTGGGGTGACAGGATCGGAACTGGCAAGCGATCCTTTTTTATTGTTTCGCGAGTACGTTCAATCTCTTAATGCCCAAAATAGCCGTTTTAAGATGCTCGACGGCTACCTCACCACGTCTCATGAAAACAAACATTATGTGCTGCTTCGCGCCACGCTTCGCGGCTCGTCATACAGCATCGCCAATCAACAATTATTGCCATCACTCATCGCTGCTGAAAACGACGTCGCACAACAATTCAATGCCGACATTCTTCATACTGGTGTGATTTTCTATGCGGCATTTGGTACAGAAAGTGCGCGATCGGAAATTAGCACCATCGGATTAGGATCACTCGTCGGCGTTATTCTCTTGGTACTGGCGGTATACCGAAGCGTTTTGCCACTAGGGTTAACACTTTTATCCGTCGGAGCAGGCTTGGCTACCGCGTTTGCCGTTAGCTTAATGGTATTTGGGCAAATCCATCTCTTTAGCCTTGTCATGGGGGCTAGCCTTATCGGTGTCTCCATCGATTATGCGTTCCATTTTCTGACAGAACGTCTGGCTGCAGGGCAAAAATGGCATCCGCGAAAAGGATGGTTATCCGTGCGTGTCCCCATTACTTTCGGGCTGATTTCAACGCTCATCGCTTACCTCAGCATGCTGGTTGCCCCTTTCCCGGGCTTACAACAATTAGCTTTATTTTCAGCGTGTGGTTTGATCGGTGCATTCCTCTCAGTGATGTGCTGGTTCCCGGTACTTGCCGCCTCGCCATCACGAGATATTGCGCTGCCTCTTTCGCAGCTATCGCATCACTACCTGACACTTTGGAGGCAATCGACAGTACGATGGGGATTACCTTTCCTTGCCATCGGAATTAGCGCCCTAGGGCTTCATTTTGCTGACTACAACGACAACATCCAGCAATTACAATCGCCCCCCCAAGCACTGAAAATGCAAGAGCAACGTATCCAGTCCATCACAGGACTGAGCAACAGCCAACCTATGCTGTTAGTGAGAGGCAGCAGCGAACAAGATGTTCTAGAGCAGCTCTACACTCTAAGCCCTTCGTTAGAAAAGCTGAAAGAGGAAGGGGCAATTTCCAATTTCCGAAATCTTGCTGATATCGTACCGCCCGCATCGGTGCAAAAAGCCGACTTCGACATAGTACAAGCGCTTTATGCTTCACACTCACAATCCCTTGCAACAACGCTAGGCTTACCGAATAAACCTACCGCACCCGATGATTTCACAGCACTATTACCTGAACCATTCTTGGCTTCCGCAGCGGGTAAAGCCATGTCTCCACTTTGGCTAGGCGACATTGATGGACAATTTGCTGCCATCGTATTGCTGCAAGAAGTCACCGATACCCAACAGGTTCAGTCCTTAGTTTCAGCGACACCATCCATTACCTTGCTCAATAAAGCGCAAGAAGTGTCGGCACTTTTTGGTGAGTACCGCACGCGTATCAGTGTATTAATGAGCCTGTCGGTCATGGCGATATTATTGGTGTTAGCGTGGCGATTTGATCTACGCCAAGCATGCCTTGTCGTTTTGCCTCCCGTGCTTGCTGCAGGTGTTGGTTTGGCGGCAGGGGCTTTTAGCTCAGTCCCCATGAATTTGTTCAACCTTCTTGGTCTGTTTCTGGTACTGGGCATCGGCATCGACTATGCATTGTTCTTTGCTGAACAGAAAGACAGTCAGCGAGCATTGCTCGCCAATTCGTTAGCAGCCATCACCACCATATTGTCATTCGGTTTGCTCTCCTTGAGTAAAACTGAAGCCATTCATAGTTTTGGCATTACGGTTTTAGTCGGTATTTCCATTGCTTGGCTTTTGTCTCCGCTAGCTATCAAGAGACGTTGATTATGAAAAAAATCCACATCCTCGTTGGGATTATCATGCTATTTGGCTTTACAGGCTGTACCTCCGTCCCCAGAGGAAATCAGGTCAACATTGCGCCGAATACCACAGTAACACTGCCATCACCCGCCAGCTTTGGTGCAACAACCAGTGTCAGCCAACTCATCACCGCAAATTGGAATGGGGAAACGCACACGCTACCGGTTCAATTACAAATTTCTGAAAATAGCGTGGTGTTGGTTGGGTTTTCAAGCTGGGGGACACGCATTCTCACGCTGTCCTATTCAGAAAATGAGATTGAAGAAGACACCTTGGCAGGATTGAATGCCGTATTGCCGGATGGTCGACAAGTACTGCTCAATATCATGTTAACGCTGTGGCCCATAGAGTCATGGATACCGCACCTTTCGCCAATTGGATGGCAACTCATTGAGCGAGATGATAATCGTGTCTTGTTCAATGCCAATGGCGAAACAATCGCTGAAATAAAGTATGATGAACCCCTGCTCGCAGGGAAAATACCGGACACTATTCGCTTTGAGCAATTACGTCAGGACTATCACATCACCATTAACACCTTAAAGTAAAACGGACTGAAACTCTTAGCGATGATGGTATCAACACACACGACAACCCCCGTTTACATCCACGCTTGTGGCTCACATTCAGCACTCGGGCTGACCGAGACTGACATTCATGACAGCCTTACAACAGGCGAAAGTCGAGGCATGACGGGTGATGCATTTCTTCTCAATGATGGCTCCACTGTGACGGTTGGTAGAGCCACAGATGCGCTACCTGCTATTAACCCGCACAACCCCCATCACAACACTCGCAATAACCAACTTGCCGCATCAGCGCTGTTACAAATGCGGGATAAGATTGAACAGGCAAAAGTAACATTTGGTGCTGATCGCATCGCCGTGGTGGTAGGTTCGAGCACCTCAGGGATCTCTGATGGGGAGTTGGCACTTAAGCACCTTGATGACAATGGCGCACTCCCAGAGGGGTTTCACTATTATCAACAAGAGCTTTGCAACCTCTCTGATTATATCAATGACACGTTTGGTTTAACGGGGCTACATTATGTGGTTTCCACTGCGTGTTCATCCAGTGGCCGGGTGTTTATTACCGCAAAGCGCTTACTCAAAGCCGGATTGGCTGACGCCGTCATTGTTGGCGGGACAGATAGCCTTTGTGCCCTGACTCCGAATGGATTTCACAGTTTAGATTCCGTTTCATCGTCACTTTGCCAACCTTTTGGTGCAGAGCGAGATGGCATTAATATCGGCGAAGCTGCAGCGTTTATGCTCTTATCTTTAACACCTCCCGACAACGGCTCTGCCATCGCATTGTTAGGCGCGGGTGATAGCTCAGACGCACACCATATCTCCGCGCCAGAACCGGAAGGCAAAGGCGCAGAAGAAGCCATGCGAAAAGCGCTAAAAGATGCAGGGTTATCAGCCAATGATATTGGCTATGTCAACGCGCATGGTACCTCAACGCGACTAAACGACGCCATGGAGTCCAAAGCGATACTCCGTGTTTTGGGTGACCAAATCCCCGTCAGCTCCACCAAGCCACTAACAGGACACACTTTAGGTGCGGCCAGTGCTATTGAAGCGGTGATTTGTTGGCACATCCTAAACCACAATCTTTCTCTACCGGTTCCGGCTCAAACGCATGAACGCGATCCATCTATTGCGCCCATTCGCATCGCGAATCATGGTGAACACCTTGAACGTAAAGTGATTTTGAGCAACTCGTTTGCCTTTGGTGGCAATAACGTTTGCCTGATTTTTGGAAAGCTATGAACAATCATCCTTCACTCAATCAGCTTTTGCCTCATCAAGCGCCCATGATCCTGATTGACGCATTGATCGATGTCGGCGAAACGCATGTGCATTGTCGCGTCACTGCCCACGCTGACAACCTCTTTTTCGATAAAGATGCTCAAGCTATTCCGGGCTGGGTTGGCATTGAATTCATGGCACAAACGGTTGCTGTATGGTCGGGGTATCAGGCATGGAAAGACGATAAACAGCCCCCGATTGGTTTTTTACTCGGTAGCCGCAGATACCAAAGCGAACTCGCAGAGTTTCGCGCAGGAACCGTACTCGACATTCATGCCACACACATGATGGAAAGCAATGGCATGGCCGTATTTAGCTGCCGTATTGAACATCAAGGTCAAGACATTGCCAGCGCACAACTGAATGCCTATGTACCATCAGAAGAAAAGCTTCAAGAAATGATAAACAGGACCCCAAAATGAATCGAGATGTACTCGTTACCGGTGCCAGCAAAGGAATAGGACGAGCGATCGCCCTCCAACTGGCGAAAGACGGTTTTAACGTAGTGATCCATTACGGCCGCGATCTGACTGGTGCACAATCCACACTTGCTGAAGTTGAAGCAGCAGGTGGACAAGGGCGACTGATCACCTTTGATATTGCCAATCGAGAGCAATGCAGAACCATGCTTGAAGCCGACATCGAAGCCCATGGTGGTTACTACGGTGTAGTAAATAATGCGGGTATCACCGCAGACACGGCCTTCCCAGCAATGACAGACGACGAATGGGACGGCGTCGTACACACAAATTTAGACAGTTTTTACAACGTACTGCACCCTTGTGTCATGCCAATGATCCAATGTCGTCGCGGTGGCCGCATTGTCACCATGGCGTCGGTTTCTGGCATCATAGGGAATCGCGGACAAACCAATTATAGCGCTGCCAAAGCAGGCATTATTGGAGCATCCAAAGCGCTTGCGCTAGAGTTGGCAAAACGAAAGATCACCGTAAACTGTGTCGCACCAGGCCTGATAGATACGGGAATGGTAGACGATCACGTCAAAGAGCATGCACTGCCACAGGTCCCGATGCGCCGCATGGGCAAGCCTGAAGAAGTTGCTGGATTAGTCAGTTATCTTATGTCTGATTCAGCTGCATATGTCACACGTCAGGTAATCTCAGTCAATGGAGGACTGATATGAATCGCAGAGTTGTTATCACTGGTATGTCTGGTGTTACTGCGTTTGGCAACGAATGGCAAGATGTGCAGCTTAAGCTGCGCGAAATGAAAAATGCTGTGCGTTATATGCCTGACTATGAGCAGTACAACGGGCTTAACACCAAACTGGCCGCGCCAGTGCCCGGTTTTTCACTGCCCGCACATTACCCTCGTAAAAAAGTGCGTGGTATGGGGCGCGTGTCTCAATTGTCTACGGTGGCGACTGAAAATGCCCTGAATCAAAGCGGGCTGATTGGTCATGAGGTACTCACTAATGGGCAAACAGGTATTGCGTATGGTTCATCGACAGGCAGTACCCCCGCCATTGGTGCATTTGGTGTCATGCTGAATGAAAAAACCACTAAAGCCATCACAGCGACGACCTATGTTCAAATGATGCCGCATACTGCCGCGGTCAATGTTGGGCTCTTTTTTGGCTTAAAAGGCCGAGTGATCCCAACCAGTAGTGCTTGTACATCCGGTAGCCAAGCTATTGGGTACGCTTACGAAGCTATCAAACACGGTTATCAAACCGTCATGGTCGCTGGTGGAGCAGAAGAATTGTGCCCAACAGAATCCGCAGTGTTTGACACCTTGTTCGCCACCAGCCTTAAAAATGATGCGCCAGAAACAACCCCCCGACCTTACGACGTTGATCGAGACGGTTTGGTGATAGGCGAAGGTGCTGGCACCTTGGTTTTAGAAGAGTATGAGCACGCTGTTCAGCGTGGCGCGAATATTTTCGCTGAAATCGTCGGGTTTGCAAGCAACTGCGATGCCGCACACGTTACCCAGCCTAGTCGTGAAACTATGCAGATTTGCATGGAAATGGCGCTCGAAAATGCCCATTTACCTGCGACGAAAATTGATTATATCTCAGCACATGGGACGGCGACCGAAAAAGGTGATATTGCGGAAAGCCAAGCCACTGCAAATGTGTTTGGGTCACGTATACCGATGAGTTCTCTAAAGAGTTATTTTGGTCATACACTCGGTGCCTGCGGTGCAATCGAAGCTTGGTTGAGTGTAGAAATGATGAATGAGGGGTGGTTCAGCCCAACATTGAATCTCGAGAATATTGATCCTGCCTGTGGCGATTTAGATTACATTCGCGGTGAAGGCCGTCACATTGATTGCAGCTACATTATGAGTAACAACTTCGCGTTTGGTGGTATCAATACCTCGATTATCTTTAAGCGCCACATCCCTGCATAACTCCAGCTAATAAGCATAAAAAAACGCCCGGGATATTTTTCAGTATCACGGGCGTTATTTCATTCAGTACTTTTCGCTCAACACAAACCGCTATCGCTCCAGTAATACCGTTGCAACGGCATAACGCTTTTCGTCTGCAATGGTAAGCAGGATATTTGTCACTTGGCGCTCATCCGCTAACTGTTTAGCAACACCAGTAAACGCTACGATAGGCTTACCCAAGTCATCATTGCTGACTTCGAAATCATGCAGCGTCACGCCACACGCTATTCCTGTGCCCAGTGCTTTTGCCGCAGCTTCTTTAACAGCAAAACGCTTTGCCAAATAACGAGCAGGAAATTTGGTGGTGTTGTACTTAACCATTTCGCTGTCAGTGAGTACGCGTTTAGCAAACGCGTCCCCGCTTCGCTCGATGATTTTATCAAGTCGATCAATCTCAACAATGTCTGTCCCTAGACCAACAACTGACATTAGCGACGTGCGTCCTGCATGATAGCTTTCATGTCTGCGACCGCTTTTGGTAGACCATCAAAGACTGCACGACCAATAATGGCATGACCGATATTCAGCTCGTAGATCTCTGGGATCTTGGCTATCGGTGTCACGTTGTGATAGGTCAGACCATGGCCTGCATTCACCTTGATACCTTGGTCTGCTGCATAGCTCGCACCCGCAGCGATTTTCTTCAGTTCAGCTTGCATCTCTTCTTCAGATTCTGCATCCGCATAACTGCCGGTGTGAAGTTCAATAAACGGCGCACCACACGCTTTCGCAGCATCAATCTGCGCACGGTCAGCATCGATAAACAGTGACACTTTGATGCCCGCTTCCGTTAACGTCTGCGTGGCAGCTTTAACTTTCTCTAGCTGACCAACCACGTCCAAGCCACCTTCAGTGGTTAGCTCCTCACGCTTCTCTGGTACCAAGCACACGTAAGCAGGTTTTACGTCCAATGCGATGGCGACCATTTCATCGGTCACGGCCATTTCTAGGTTCATACGCGTTTGCAGCGTGTCTCTAAGAATGTAGACGTCACGATCTTTAATGTGGCGGCGGTCTTCACGTAAATGCACAGTGATACCATCAGCACCTGCACGCTCTGCTATTTCAGCTGCATGAACAGGATCAGGGTATTTAGTGCCACGTGCATTTCGAACAGTTGCGACGTGGTCAATGTTGACGCCCAGATAAATGGTATTCATTACGTTAATTTCCTTGTTCTTAACGAAAATAGCTCTCGGCTTTTTAGAGGCTTGGAGCCAAGATACGGCTTGAGTGCCAGCCGTGTAAAGCGCTTCGCCGCTTTTAGCTGGTCTGCCGTTGAAAATTGTCTCGAAGATAGCGCCATCAAGTCGCTGCCCGTAAACACAAGGTTGTTGCTCTTCATCAGCGAAGCCACAAAACCAAGTTGTTCCCGAAATATATATGTCATGCGCTCGTCAACAGGTTCACCGCTGCCCGCACAATTGAGAAAGTCGATACCGTAGCCAAGAGAGTCGAGCAAGGCAAGTTCAAAGCGACGCAAAGCGGGTTCAGGGTTGGCGTGTTGTGCCAATTCCGTCAATGCCGTCACGTAATCAAAGAACAGCTGATGATAAGACGTTTCCTGTTCAACCACACGGCTCAATATCTCATTAAGATAGAAGCCTGAGAACAGTGCATTACCAGAAAGCGGGATCGCGAGGCCAATCGCTTCAGCATGCCGAAGGGTGCGCATTTCACCGCGACCAGACCATTTCATCAAAAGTGGAGTAAAGGGCTGAAGAGCCCCTTTGAGGGGAGAGCGCTTGCCACGAGCGCCTTTCGCCATAATGCTGACGCGCCCGTGGCTTTCGCTGAATACATCGAGGATCAGGCTGGTCTCACTGTAAGGGCGTGAGTGCAGAACAAAGCAGCGCTGCAAGCCTTCCATAAGGTATTCCTAATTGTGGATTAAAGGTCGTCGATATAGCCAAGGCTGCGCAATGCGCGTTCATCGTCAGCCCAACCCGATTTCACTTTCACCCAAAGCTCAAGGTAGACCTTGCGCTCGAACAAACCTTCCATATCCAGTCGTGCTTCACGACCGATGGTTTTAATTTTGTCGCCCGCCTTGCCAATCACCATTCTCTTCTGGCTATTGCGCTCCACGAGAATCAAGCCATTGATTTCAAACCCATCTGTCGCAGGGTTGTAGTCAAAGCGCTCGATTTCTACGGTAACGGAGTATGGCAACTCATCACCCGTAAAACGCATTAGCTTTTCACGGATAATTTCAGATGCCATAAAGCGCTGAGAGCGATCGGTCACGTACTCTTCAGGGAAGTACCACTCGCCTTCAGGCAAATGTGCGCGAACCAATTTCTCAACCACATCAATGTTTTTACCGCTCTTCGCAGAAACAGGCACAACATCAACGAAGTCCATCTTCTCGCTTAGCGCTTGAAGGTGTGGGAACAAGTCCGCTTTTTCTTTTACGTTGTCGACTTTGTTGATCAGCAGAACAACAGGCAACTCAGACTTTTTAAGCTTATTGAGAACCATTTCGTCGTCGTCAGTCCAGTGTGTACCGTCAACAAGGAAAAGTACCAATTCCACATCCGTTAATGAACTCGCTGCGGCGCGGTTCATCAAGCGGTTAATGGTGCGTTTTTCTTCGATATGAAGCCCCGGAGTATCGACATAAACCGCTTGGAAACCATCACGCGTATCAACACCCATAATGCGGTGGCGTGTGGTTTGTGGCTTACGCGAAGTAATCGACAGTTTCTGACCCACTAAGCGGTTCAGTAGTGTCGATTTACCGACGTTAGGGCGACCAACAATAGCGATAAAGCCACAGTGGTGAATTTCGTGCGTGTCTGTCATGAGTCCAGCTTTTCTAATGCTAGTTCTGCAGCCGCTTGCTCAGCCTTGCGACGACTACTGCCTTTACCAACTACAGGTCGTTCCAAACCTGCTACTTCACACTCAACCGTAAACTGTTGGTTGTGCGCTTCACCGTGCACCTTTGTTACATTATAGGCTGGCAGTGGCTTTCTACGCCCTTGCAGGAACTCCTGCAAACGCGTTTTAGGATCTTTTTGGTTCACGCCCGGCATAATGGTGTCCAGACGCTGCTTGTACCAACTCAGCACTATTCCACGTACCGTTTCCAGATCGCTGTCGAGATAGATAGCACCAATGATCGCTTCTACAGCATCAGCCAGAATTGAGTCACGGCGGAAACCACCACTTTTCAACTCACCAGGGCCCAGCTGCAGGACATCTCCTAGTTCGAACTCGCGGCCCAATTCGGCCAACGTGTTACCACGAACTAAAGTTGCACGCATGCGGCTCATGTCGCCTTCATCAACGTTCGGGAAACGATGGTAGAGATCGTCAGCAACAACGAAACTCAAAATAGAATCACCCAAAAACTCCAAACGCTCGTTGTGTTTTCCACTGGCGCTGCGGTGTGTAAGGGCAAGACTGAGAAACGCCGCATCGTTAAATTCATAACCAATGCGACGTTGTAGTTTATTTGTAGGTGTTGTCATGTCTTTCCAAGTTAATCAATGCCGCCGATACGCTCGAAGCGCACGCCGACAGGTACCCAAGACGGTAGGAAGCTATCGCCTTGTTCGTCAAATTCAAAACTGGTCCAGATAGCGACGGCCTTGCCCACAAGGTTGGCTTCAGGCACAAAACCCCAGAAACGGCTGTCTTTACTGTTGTCACGGTTATCACCCATTACAAAGTATTGGCCTTCTGGTACAACCCATTCACCCTCGCCTGGGGTCGGATAATACTGACCTTCTTGGTTTGGCATGTAAGGGTTAACTAGGATTTGGTGTGGTTCTTGGCCTAGCTGTTCTTGTGCTTGAATTAGGTCAACTCCGCGCTGTGTGAATTCACTTTTATGAACATCATCAACCGGCACTAGCTCACACGTTGCTTCACCTTGCTTTTGAACACACAGACGCTTTTCTTCGCTATAGCGAATGGTGTCGCCTGGTAAGCCGATCACGCGCTTGATGAAGTCGATGCTAGGCTGTGGCGGGTATTTGAACACCACCACATCACCACGCTCTGGTTTGCCAGTTTCCACCAATTGATGACGGAAAACAGGATCTTTCAAACCGTAAGCGTATTTCTCAACCAGAATAAAGTCGCCCACCAATAAGGTCGGCATCATTGAGCCTGACGGAATTTGGAACGGCTCGTAAATAAACGAGCGCAGTACCAATACCAAGCCAATCACAGGGAACACTGATGCTGCCGTCTCCACCCAGCTAGGCTGAGGGGCGACGCTAGCGATTTGTTCAGCACTTATCTCGCTGCTTTCCAGATTAAGCGTATCCGCCGCTTTTTGCTGACGCAGAGGTGCCCATCTGAATTTATCCAATGCCCAGATAATCCCAGTAAACAGGGTGACAAGCACCAGAATCAGCGAGAAAGTATTAGCCATTATGTTCCCTTAAGTCCTTTTATTACTTATCTTTGCCTACGTGCAGAATTGCAAGGAAGGCTTCTTGAGGCAGCTCAACGTTACCGATCTGCTTCATACGCTTCTTACCGTCTTTTTGTTTCTGCAGTAGTTTCTTCTTACGGCTAATATCGCCACCGTAACACTTAGCGGTTACGTTCTTACGTAGCTGTTTCACGGTTGAACGCGCAATGATGTGCGTACCGATCGCCGCTTGAATCGCAATATCAAACTGTTGACGAGGAATGAATTCCTTCATTTTCTCAACCAAATCACGGCCACGAGTCTGTGCATGATCTTTGTGAGTAATGATCGCCAATGCATCCACGTTATCACCGTTAAGCAATACATCGACACGCACCATGTTTGACTCTTGGTAACACTGGAAGTTGTAATCCAGTGACGCATAACCACGTGAGGTTGATTTCAAACGGTCAAAGAAGTCGAGTACCACTTCCGCCATTGGAATATCATACGTTAACGCCACTTGGTTACCGTGATAAACCATGTCTACCTGTGTACCGCGTTTCTCAACACACAAGGTAATTACGTTACCCAGGTATTCAGATGGTACCAAGATGTGACAGCGAGCAATTGGCTCACCCATGATTTCCACGTCGTTAGTCGCAGGCAGCTTCGCCGGGCTATCAACGTAGATAACGTCACCGTTGGTTTTCTTCACTTCATACACTACGGTCGGTGCCGTGGTGATCAAATCAAGATTGTATTCGCGCTCTAGACGCTCTTGGATGATTTCCATGTGCAGCATACCAAGGAAGCCACAACGGAAACCAAAGCCAAGTGCTGCTGAGTTCTCTGGTTCATAGAACAGAGATGCATCGTTAAGGCTCAACTTGCCCAATGCGTCACGGAAGTTCTCGTAATCATCAGACGATACAGGGAATAGACCCGCATAAACCTGCGGCTTCACTTTCTTGAAGCCTGGCAGCGCTTGTTCTGCACCATGTTTGGCCAGTGTCAGTGTATCGCCAACTGGCGCGCCTAGGATGTCTTTAATGCCACAAACAACCCAACCAACCTCACCGGTACGAAGACCTTGGGTATCCGTTTGTTTTGGAGAGAAGATACCGATGCGATCCACACCCCAAACTTGGCCAGTGCTCATCACTTTGATCTTTTCGCCTTTCTTCAGTTCGCCATTTTTAATGCGAACCAAAGAAACAACGCCCAAGTAGTTATCGAACCATGAGTCAATAATCAGCGCTTGCAGCGGGCCTTCTGGATCACCTTCTGGCGCAGGAATGCTCTTAACGATTTCTTCAAGCACCAAGTCAACGCCTAGGCCTGTCTTCGCAGAACAACGAACGGCTTCAGTAGCATCGATACCAACGATGTCTTCAATTTCTTCAGCCACACGATCAGGATCGGCTGCTGGTAAATCGATTTTGTTCAAGATTGGAACCACTTCTAGGTCCATCTCGATAGCGGTATAGCAGTTCGCCAGTGTTTGGGCTTCTACGCCCTGACCCGCGTCAACCACCAGCAAAGCACCTTCACAGGCCGCCAGAGAACGCGATACTTCGTAAGAGAAGTCAACGTGTCCTGGGGTGTCGATGAAGTTCAGCTGATAGGTTTCCCCATCATTGGCTGTGTAATTCAGCGTCACACTCTGTGCTTTGATGGTGATACCGCGTTCACGCTCTAGATCCATAGAATCCAGAACCTGTGCAGCCATTTCACGGTCTGTAAGACCACCACAAACCTGAATTAAACGGTCTGATAATGTCGACTTACCGTGGTCAATGTGGGCAATAATCGAAAAGTTACGAATGTGCTTCATAGATGGTGTGACTAACTCGTTAATGAAAATGGGACGATCAATAGATCAAGTGGCGGGATTCTACCGAAATTAATGGCTACTCGCTATCTTCTGTTGCGGCATTTATCACCGCCGCACTTGGAATAGCACTGCCAAGGACACGTACAAGTGTCGGTGTCGAACGCGTATCCTGTTCAAGCTTCCGCGAAAAGTGGCGTGCTACAGCCACACCTAATGCGCCTGCGAGCAGCGACAACAAAATGACAATGCCTTCACCCAATGACAATAATGTTGCCAAAAATTGGCCTGACAGTGCGCCTGCAATCGCAAAAAATAACGGCAGAATATAAACCAGCAGCGCCGATGTGAGGACGGTTTGCTCTTCGAGGCCAATCTCAATCACACTGCCAACAGCAACTGCTTGTGATGATGGCACTCTAATATCGAGCACCTTCCCCGGAAGAGCGTTGCTGACAATGCCCGTACCGCAATGACTTTTCGACGCACAGCTACCACAACTTGTTTTTTGCTGGCAACGCACCATCAGATAGCCGTCACCATTGCCTGTCACTTCAGCCAGCGCTTTTATCATTGCGTGGGTGTCTCAATAGCGGGCGAAGACGGCGATTCAGTGGCTGGCGATAGCTTCACAGACTCTGCGACCTTCTTTGCCGTTGCCGGAGGAATATCTCCCACCACGGTGATTTCAGCATTACCAACAACACGGCTATGAAGCGTGCGACTGCCTTTACGAACTAACTGCTCTCTCACCGACATCTTATCGGCTTCAGAGAGATACACAGAAAAGCTAAACAATCCATCGCTGAACATTTGGCTTTCCACTGGACGCTCAGTAATAAGCAATCGATGGCGGTTTTGATAAATCGGCGTAAAACCTTCTGGCAAACCCGTGACCTGCCATTTTAGTTGGGCGCTCGTCTGTCTAGGCACTTGCACGACGGGTGGCAACTCCAACAACGCCAATTGCCCCATTGCTTCGCTGATTTGAGGAGAAAGCGCTAGGGACAAGGCGCGATATTGCTCAATGGGGTCGCCATCGCGATCCAAAAGATCAGCACGTACTAACAGCTTGCTGTTTTGGTCAATCCACAATACGTAAGAATAACGCTCACCGTCTTTAGGAGAGACGCGCACCACATCGCTCGCCACACCTGCCTCTCTAGCTCGGCCTAGTGGCACGAAATCATACAAGGTGGCTAAGTGCGCGATATCAGTCTGCATAATGGCCGGAAGCGGCGCAATCATTTGACTACTTTCAATCGTGAAAGGATCAGTACCTGGTTCGAAGTAACTCACTTCATTACCACGGCGAATCACTTCTCTTGGCGGCCCCGCCAGATAAGCAATGTGACCAAAAGATTCCCCGTCTACGACTGCGTGACGGAAACGAAGAGGTTCGATGCTATTTTTACGCACCAAAATGTAGGATATTTCGTAGTTCTGTTGCTCCGTGGCTTGGCTCATCTGATGCAGCAATGCCTCGGCGGGGTTCTGTTCCGTCGAGGCATTGGCGGCCAAGCTAACCAGTGCAACCACACCGATAAGGAATGGTTTAATCAATCTTATTTGCTCATGTCAGGTGATAGCAAAACGCCTTGGTCGATTTCATCAGCATTGAGCCGCAGCTGCAACTCATAATCTTGGAACATCGCATTCACGCGACGACGTTGCTCCATCAACAATGCTTCAGACGGGTTACCTTGCACCGAGTTTCTACTCAAGCTAACAGGCTCAGCAGAGCCACTCAACGGAATAGTTTGCAACACGGGTGGCTGACTACTCGCAAACGTCGTGTTGGCATCAAAACCACCGTTGTACTGCTGAACACCCACAATCACAACAAGGGATACGGCGGCAGCCATACCAACTTGCGTCAACTGTTGCAGCCAAGAAGGCATTGATGATCTCGCCACTTTTGGCGTAGGCTGAGACTCACGCAATGGCACAACATCAGGTTGCGACGCAGCCGTTTGCAAACCATAAGTTGGTTCGTTGTCCAACGCTGCAGCGACACTGGCGGCAATATCCCAACTTGGATTCTTAGGCGCATCTCCACGCATTACATCACGAGTAACGGCAAAGCTCTTCCATGCTTCTTGCGACGATGGATCATTTTCTAGCGCATCAATTAGCGCCTGATCTATCTCGTTACCATCAAACAATGCGGAAAGGTTTTCTTTTTCAGCCATTTATTTCACCGTTTTAAACAGAAATACTGTTATTGGTTCATGAGTGGACGAACACGTTTGTCTACCGCTTCCCTGGCACGGAAAATACGCGAGCGTACCGTTCCTACCGGGCAGTCCATTACCTCTGCGATCTCTTCATAACTCAAGCCGTCGATTTCACGCAGGGTAATCGCCGTTTTCAGATCGTCAGGCAAGGCATCAATCGTGCTAAATACCACCTGCTTCAACTGTTCAGACAACATAAGGTTCTCAGGGTTCGAAATTTCTTTCAATGCGCCACCATTTTCATAATTTTCTGCTTCTTCAGCATCAATATCACTGGATGGCGGGCGTCGCCCCTGAGCCACTAAATAATTTTTCGCGGTATTCACTGCGATGCGGTACAACCACGTATAAAAGGCACTTTCACCTCGAAAGCCGGGCAAAGCACGATAGGCTTTAATAAAGGCTTCTTGAGCGACATCTGGGACATCACCGCTATTGTTAACATAGCGAGCAATCAGGTTGCTTACCTTATGCTGATATTTGATGACCAACAGATTAAATGCCTGTTTATCGCCGTTTTGTACTCGCTCTATTAGGGCTTGATCAGTTAACTGCTCGCTCATTCGAGCGCCTTCTCCTTATTATTGATACCAATATGCTTATTGATGTGCTCATACTATCGGCACACATTGTCACTGTATAAAATCAGTAAACCGTCAGCATTTGGTATTTCTTTTCGCTCGTTGTCACTTTGCTGTCACTACATGGAAAAATGACACGTCGTAAAGAGTGAGCAAAGTGTATGAGTAACACCGTAAAATAAAGTTCCCTAAAATAGTGGGATTCATCTCGTGATCCGATCCCGATCGCAAAGTCTATCAGATTGCACGACTACTCTGTAATCAATGAGCACTAGCTTATCACGGTCATCAAGAGCATACCGTCGACTCAGTAAGCATTCTACGGCTTGTAAGATTAGTGTAAACTCACTAAACCACCTGAATATCTCGTTGTTTCAAATGAAAGCAGGCGGATTTAAGCGGCTTCATTTGAGAGAAAGGAATACATAATCAATGAGCAATCACCCCGAACATATCTGTGACGTACTGGTTATTGGCAGTGGTGCAGCGGGTTTATCACTAGCACTGCATTTGGCACCCACGCAAAAAGTGATGGTACTGAGCAAAGGACCTCGCAGTGAAGGGGCAACCTATTACGCGCAAGGTGGTATTGCCGCCGTTTTTGACGAAAACGATTCTGTTGAATCCCACGTTGAAGATACACAGATTGCCGGCGATGGCCTTTGTGACGAAAGCATCGTCCATTTTATTGCAGAGAATGCCAAAGAGTGCGTTCAATGGCTGATTGATGGCGGCGTTCCTTTTGATCGCGAAGAAAACAGCAATAGTGATGAACCTAAGTTTCACCTCACTCGAGAAGGTGGACACAGCCACCGACGCATTTTGCATGCGGCTGATGCAACAGGTATGGCGGTGCAAACCTCGCTGCAAGAAAACGTGATGCTTCATCCTAATATTTCAGTGCTTGAGCGCCACAATGCTCTTGACCTCATCACGCGTAAAAAGATTGGTATTTCAGGCGGAAATCGTGTGCTTGGGGCATACATTTGGAACCGTGACAGAGAAGCCGTTGAAACCGTTCGAGCCAAATTTGTCGTGCTCGCCACGGGTGGTGCGTCCAAGGTATACCAATATACGTCCAACCCTGATGTTTCTTCCGGTGATGGCATTGCGATGGCGTGGCGTGCAGGATGTCGGGTAGCCAATCTTGAATTTAACCAGTTTCACCCGACCTGTTTATTCCACCCAGAAGCCAGAAACTTCCTGATCACCGAAGCACTTCGCGGCGAAGGGGCTTATTTGCGCAGACCAGACGGTTCACGCTTTATGCTCGACTTTGACGAACGCGCCGAGCTAGCGCCACGCGATGTTGTCGCTCGTGCTATCGATTACGAAATGAAGCGCCTTGGCGCAGATTGCATGTATATCGACATCAGCCATAAAGACTCGGAATTTGTGATGAAACACTTCCCGACAATTTATGAAAAGCTGCTGACCTATGGTTTTGATTTAACTAAAGATGCCATTCCTATTGTACCTGCCGCGCACTATACCTGCGGTGGCGTGATGGTTGATCTAAATGGTCAAACTGACCTTGAAGGTCTCTATGCAATAGGAGAAGTAAGTTATACCGGCTTGCACGGTGCGAATCGCATGGCGTCCAACTCCTTACTCGAATGTGTCGTGTATGCATGGGCAGCAGCAATGCATATTGGTGATAATGCCGCATCGGCAGAAATCCCCCCACCGCTACCACATTGGGATGACAGCCAAGTGTGCTGTTCAGATGAAGAAGTCGTTATTCAGCATAACTGGCACGAACTGCGCCTCTTTATGTGGGATTACGTCGGCATCGTTCGCTCAACCAAGCGCCTTGAACGCGCATTGCGACGCATTGAATTACTCAAGCAAGAAACCAATGAGTACTACAGTAATTTCCGTGTATCTAACAACTTGTTAGAACTGCGTAATTTGCTGCAAGTTGCAGAGCTCATGGTACGCTGCGCGATGGCGAGAAAAGAAAGCCGCGGCCTACATTACACTATCGATTACCCCAACAAACAGGAAGATAGCGGCCCGACCATTCTGGTTCCCGACTTTCCATGTTGAACACGTTATTCGTGTCGTAAAAAAGCCCTCTTCATGAGGGCTTTTTCATATTTGCTATTTGTTCACGCAAGATACTATGAACGGAACGCCGCAATGGCTGTTTCTAGCTCCTTGCTTTGCTCTGATACGCGAGCTGCTGCGCGTGCATTCTCACTGGTTGATGCTGTGTTAGCTGAAGTAATGTCCTGAATCGAATGAACGTTCAAGTTCACCTCTTTGGCAACCATGCTTTGCTCTTCTATCGCTGCAGCGATCTGTGTGCTCATGTCCATGATCTGCTGCATATCGATAATGATGTTATCCAGCTCTCCAGCCGCTTCTTCAACATACGAGACAGATTGCTCACTGTCATGCTGACACGATGTGATTCGTTCAACCACTTGGTTTGTTTGCTGCTGCAAAGACCCAATCATGGTCGCGATTTCATCTGTCGACTTATGTGTGCGTGTTGCCAATGTGCGGACTTCGTCGGCTACCACAGCAAAACCACGCCCTTGTTCGCCCGCTCTCGCCGCTTCAATGGCGGCATTCAATGCCAACAAATTGGTTTGCTCAGAGATATCTTTGATGACATCAACCACGCTACCAATTTGCTGAGACAGAGACACCAAGCTATGTATGTCACTGTTAGCTACACCTAAACCTTCCGACAAGGTAACAATCGCGCTGCGCGTTGCTTGAACCGTTTGATGGCCTTTTTGCGCGCGCAACAGGCTTTGGTCAGCATTAGCGGCGGCAGCTTCCGTGTTAGATGCAATTTCACGGATCGTCGCTTCCATCTCGTTAACTGCGGTGGCTGCCATTTCTGCTTCTGAGTGCTGCTTATCAAGCGCCACTTCTGCATGGTTACTGCGCTCTTGCACATCTGAAGCCGTGGCGTTCAAGGTCGTGATAGACATCTTCACGCCCGCAATCAACGTCTGGCAATGTTCGAGCACCATGTTGAAATCAGTGGCGACGACCGCAATTTCATCGTCACCTTCTGTTCGGGCACGCAATGTAAGGTCACGTTCAACAGCAACTTGCTCCATGGTGCTTGTCAGTGTTTTCAATCGACGCTGAATGTCACGATTGAGCCAAATGCTAATGGCAATCAGTAGCAGAGACACAATGACAAGGGCCAGCCCTGTCATCACGATCAGCGCTTCGGTTGATGACTTTAGCTCGTCTTGCAACTGGACGCGCATGGCATCAAAATCAACTTCAACTTGGTGCGTGTGCTCTCGAATATTTCCTAGCAAGCCAGATTTATGGTCCAACCCCACAATGCGCTTTAATTGCAGGTAACGTTCTACTAGCGATTTTTGCTTATCCAATAGAGGGGAGTTTACACGAGAGGAAATATCAGACCAATTTGCTGAGAACTCATCGAATCGTGTCGTCGAAGTATCTGCCACCAATAATCGAACCAGAGTAATCAAATGCTCAACTTCAGCGTTACCCGACTGTTGCTCAAGCAACGCACTGTTCGTCGCAGTTAGCTCTCCCCACGTACCAGACTCGCGGTTCAATCCCAAATCACGATAACCGTTTGCCAATTTAACAAAGCCACTATGGTAATTTGTCATGGCATTTCTCACTTCGCCAATTTGTGGCAATGCCAAATCCAGCGCATTCGCCTCTTGCTCCAATTGAGAAAGTAGCCCTTCAAACTGAGAAACGTTTCCTTCAAACGTATCAACATATTTGTCATCTAGCCGTGCAAGAAAATCTTTTTCATTACGGCGTAAGTTGAGCAGACCAACTTCCAAGTCCCCTACCAGTGTTAGCTTGGTTTTAAGATCGACCATTCTTTCGGACGCTTGGAAACTGACTAGGCCAAATAAGACCAAAGACACCGCGGAAAAAGCAGTCAATGCGTACAACTTGGTTCTGATTTTCATGTCATCCTTCCCTTAAAATTCATGGGTGCCGTAATTGATAGCAGGTAAGACAAATAACGACTTAAACCCTTATCGGCGGAACTAATGAATGGTTTAGGGATGATGTACGCTAAACTGTAAAAATATGAGACATCGATCAGCTTTTAAGCGAAACACTGACTCGACTGATGTGACGAAAAACATCGTGAGGAACCGCGTCGCAGGTTATTGGCAAACGAAGCCGATGATCAGAAGTCCGTAGATCAAGCACAATCAAATAACGAGACAGTATGGCAATGCGAGCGACGTGATAGGACTGACCGTGATAGAGACAATGACCGCTACTATGTAACTGAAGGTCACCTTCGAATGCAGCAAAACTGGCTAGGCGTCGGTGAGTTTCTGAGAGAAGAAGCGAGAGAAGCAGTGCACTCAGCTCCAGCGGCACGGCTGTAGATACAAAAAGCATGACCGCAGGAATAACATAGAGGCAAACAAGTCCCCAGCGCAACCAGTGAGAGCGCTGGAGTCGAGAATTAACGCAATTTGCTGCGGTTATGTGCAATGATTTTATCCGTCATCGCTGACAGTGCCGGTGCTTCACTGCGAGTGTGTCCCATTAACCAAGAGAACAGATCAGGGTCATCACATTCCAAAAGCGCGACAAAATCTAATTTTTCTTGCTCGGTCAGATCATCAAAGCACTCTTCGAAGAAGGGCATAATGATCACATCCAACTCCAACATGCCACGACGGCACGCCCATTTGATCCGCGGTTTATCTTCAGCGGTCAGCATGATTACCTCATTTAACACCAAATATATCTGCACAGATAGTAACAGTGCCCCGTCTATGGTGCTATTACTGCTGATGTAAGGGTGTTGACCTTGTGATCTAGATAACTCACCCATACATAAAGGGTTATACCCAAACAACCTCACAGTGCTTGTTTGGGTATAATGCTGACATTCACGACAGACAGCATTACCATAACGAATCCGTTCTATTAGCGAGAGACACCATGACAACTTGGTACCAAACGCACACATTTTCCAAACTTCCACTTTCTTCAGACAGTGCGCTACCAGCATTGTCAGTGATCGCGCTTGACCATATTGCACTTATCACCGCAGTAGGCGCCGACACCATCAGTTACTTACAGGGCCAGTTAACCTGCGATTTGGTGTCACTAGACAAGACGCAATCAACACTGGCTGCTCATTGTGACGCAAAAGGGAAAGTTTGGTCAGCCATGCGTCTTTTCCATCATCGAGATGGCATTGCCTATACCCAACCTGCATCCATCGCAGAAAAGCAGCTGGCTGAAATAAAAAAGTACGCCGTGTTTTCAAAGCTGACGTTTTCGCTCAGTGAACAAGTATTGCTGGGTGTTGTAGGTGACAAAGCCGATAACGCCATGCAATCGCGCTTTTTAGGCGAAGGGGATGTGCGCCCAACGCAAACAGGCACCGCCGTGAGAATCGAAACAAACCGCTGGTTGCTAGCCGTGGATGCGGAAGAAGCTGATAGCATCATTAGTGAAATGGGTGAACGTGCCGTACTCAGTGACAGCAGCTTATGGGACCTTTGCGAGCTTCGCAGTGCGATACCTTCTATTGCTGACGTCACCACCAACGAATTCATTCCCCAAGCACTTAACCTTCAAGCCCTAGACGGTATTAGCTTCAAAAAAGGCTGCTATACCGGCCAAGAAACCGTGGCTCGCGCCAAGTATCGAGGCATCAACAAACGCGCATCGTACTTGCTACAGGGCGAGGCGGAACAAGCACCCAAGGCGGGTGATGTGTTCGACCGCAGTGTTGGCCAGAACTGGCGTACCGGTGGCACCGTGCTATCGGGATATCGTTTTGATGACGGACAAGCACTCGCCTTGGTTGTGTTACCGAATAACTTGGACGAAGACAGCCAGTTCCGTCTTCCTGAAACAGAGGCTTTATGGCAGAAAGTTGCCCTGCCTTACAGTGTTGAAGATGATGCTTGATCTGAATACCCCCATCATTGCGGTGCTTCGCGATAGCAACATCTCGCACCGTATTTTGCCGCATGACCGTGCGGCAACAACGATATTAGATGCCGCCGAACAACGCGGCGTCGACCCGAGGCAATTGGTCAAATCGATGCTTCTTAAAGATATGGGAGGTCAATATGCGCTGGCTTGCCTTCCAGGCACTGCATCAGTTGACCCGAAGAAAGTGCGTGCGCTACTGGGCTGCCGTCGTATGACGTGTGTCGACAGCGCGCATGTTCAGAGCATTACTGGCTACTCTCCAGGCATGATCACGCCTATCGCCGTATTAGGCGCTATGCCGATTGTCTTCGACCCAGCCCTAAGTGACTTCGAGCACATTAATATCAGCAGCGGCACACCCTTAGCAGGGGTCGAGCTTGCGTATGAAGATCTCGTTGCACTTTGCCAACCCGTCATCGCAGATATTTCTCGCGATGCGCAACCTAACGCAGAGTAGTCCAATTGAACTGGCGAGGGATTGACTTAAACCTGCTTGTGGCTTTTTCCGCATTAATGGAGACGCGCAGCGTCACTCGCGCAGCCAATAAGTTATCCATTGGCCAATCTGCAATGAGCCATAACCTGTCTCGCCTTCGTACTTTGCTCGATGACCCCTTGTTTCATCGTCAAGGGCACGAAATGCGACCCACCAGTCGAGCCCTTGAGCTCGATCCGGTGATCAGCCAATTGTTAGAGACCATCACTCACGAAGTACTTTCTCCCGCAGCCTTCGAGCCAGAGAATTACCTAGGAACGGTGAGAATTGGTCTAACTGACTATGCTGAATTAGTTTTCGCTCCTGCCCTGTTTGATGTGTTCCGCCAACAAGCCCCTTATTGTCAGTTGAGTTGTCGCCCTGTTGATCGCGTCAACTATCGGGAGGCATTGAAAGCAGATAGCGTCGACGTGGTGCTAGGCGCCGTTGAACCCCAAGAGCCTGCGCTCGAAATGGAAGACCTCTACACAGAAAAGCATGTCTGCTTGTATGATCCTCTAGCAACCGGTATTACTCAGCCATTAACGCTGCAAGACTACATTGCGTCGCCCCATGCGCTCGTCACGGTAGATGGGCAACTCAGTAGTCCTGTTGATGACACGCTTAAAGCGTTGGGCTGTGACCGCCAGGTGGTGATGGGTTCTCAACGTTTTCTGACCGTTCGCCATTTGCTATCAGGACGCCACCTGATTTGTACGGTGGCAGAGCTGATGGCAAAACTAGACATGTTCAACACCACGCTGGCAATAAGCCCAACACCCGTGAATGTCAGTAATTTTGTCATCCGTCAGATTTGGCACAAGAAACACGCCAGCAGCGCCAAGAACCAATGGATCCGACAAACCATTCACCAAACTGTTCGCCAGCAAGTACAAAATTTACGTGCCAGATAATGGGGCGATATGTCCAGTTATCTAGAATGTGACCTACCCCAGATTCATTAGATTGAACCGCATTTTATTAAGCCAAGTGTCTTAGCTGTCACATTGTGGTCATGCTTGCGTCGTTATAATCCCGTCCGCCAAATTTCCAGAGTTTATCGCTGGAAAAAGGATGTTGGCTAGCCGTGTCGAGAGGCACAACAATAAAAATGAAAAGGAACTGCGAATGCGGATGTTTAATCGATATGTCCCCACCCTCATTGCTAAACACGTCTACCGTTTGTTTACCGGACGCATTTACATTGATGGTCGTGGAAATTTCGACTTTCATCAGGGAATGGTGCAGGCGCAATCAAATGCGGACTTTGAGCATTATCGTACCGTAAAAGAAATTAATGCCGAGATCCGTCGCTTGAAAGAACAGCACTAATACTGCCCTAAAATTCTCATGCTACTTGCTCAGCAAGAGTGAAGAGATAACGGGATTATTGCTTCAAACACTTCGCTTGATCAAAAACACCGCGCCTTACGCGGTGTTTTTTTATGTCTAACATTTGTCCTACCCACCAATGTGGTCAGTACCGAATGTCCAATTACTCTTCTTCTTCCAACGTTTCTTGGTATGCGGCAGCGTCGAGTAACTCATCAAGCTCTGTGGCATCACTAATTCGAATTTGGAACAACCAGCCATCACCATAAGCATCAGTGTTGACGTATTCTGGTGAACCGTCCAGGTCTTCATTGATAGCGACAATTTCACCGGTCAGCGGAGAATATATGTCTGAAGCTGCTTTAACAGATTCAGCCACGGCGCAATCGTCTCCGGCATCAACCGTGTCACCCACATCAGGTAGGTCAACAAAGACCATATCACCTAACATCGCCTGCGCATGATCAGATATACCCACGGTATATACGCCATCACCTTCAGGTCTTACCCACTCATGGGAAGCAGCAAATTTTAATTCAGATGGGATGTCACTCATAAATCAGCTTCCTTCTAGAAATTTTGTGCGACCAATCGTCAGTCACTTAAAATGCACATAGCGTCAGATACGCAAGTTAGGAAAGCCTTCACCTAATCGCAAGTAAAATCACCTTACAAAAAGCAATTGTTTTAACTCGATCAATCCTTACCTCGACATTCACGTATCAGCAGGCAGTAGAAACTAAACCTGCGACAAACAAAAACGCCAATGGCGATCCTCTCAACCATTGGCGTTTTGTTCAACTAACAGCGGTTAGTCGCTAGTTTTTTGCACGTGTACATCCATTTGTGGGAATGGAATCTCAATACCCTCTTCATCCAACCCTTCTTTGATGGCTTGCAGCAAATCAAAGTAAACACCCCAATAGTCGCCAGTGCGAACCCAAGGACGTACCACAAAATTAACCGAAGAGTCAGCAAGCGCCACGACACCAATGGTTGGTTCTGGCTCAGCCAGCAAGCGAGGCTCTGCTGCCAATACGCGTGCCAATACCTCTTTCGTTTTTTTCAAATCTGCGCTGTACGACACGCCAATTTCAAAATCAATACGACGCGTGTCATGACGAGAGTAGTTGGTGATTGGGCTTGAGATAACGCCACCATTTGGCACGACAATCATTTTATTGTCTGGTGTTTTCAATACCGTTGAGAAGATTTGAATTGAATCAACTGAACCCGCAACACCGCCGATTTCCACATAGTCGCCTGATTTGAACGGACGAAACGCAACGATCAATACACCTGCAGCAAAGTTAGACAGTGAACCTTGCAACGCCAAGCCAACAGCCAAGCCCGCGGCACCAATAACAGCAACAACAGAAGCCGTTTGGACACCTAACTTACCGAGTGCAGCAATAAGAACAATCACGAACAATAAATAACGCACAAAAGTATGTACAAATTCGACAACCGCATTGTCGAGATCCTTTTTGCGCATTACCTTTGCGACACCACCAGCAACTTTTTTAACGACCCAGTTACCGATGATGATGATAGCGAGTGCAGAAATAATATTAACTGCGTATTGAAGCAGGAGATCTTGGTTGTCTGTAAACCAGCTCACTGCGCCTTGCGTTGCGTCTTCCATTTGCAATGTCCTTGATAGATTTATGTACGTAAATAGTCCTGAGATACGTCTGGTAGTAATCGCACCCCAATCACCTTATTAAGTCTCACAGGTGAAAATCAGAAGTGAGTTTACAGTTTAAGCGGCATTGAAGAGTGTCTCAAACTTAAAACAATGGAGCTGATCTTTTTGTGACTCATCTATGCCATAGATAGTAAAAAGCCCCGCATATTTGCAGGGCTTTATTCAACAATCCAAGCGATTAAACCGCTTCAGCAACTGGCTTTTTTTCAGCGTCGGCTTTTGCTTTCGCTTCAGCAGCCGCTGCGTGGTAATGCACATCCATTTGTGGGAATGGAATTTCAATACCCGCTTCGTCTAGACCTTCTTTGATGGCTTGCATCAAATCGAAGTACGTTGCCCAGTAGTCCGCAGTGTTTACCCAAGGGCGAACAACAAAGTTCACGGAAGAGTCCATCAATGCATGCACACCGATCGTTGGCTCAGGATCTTGCAGAACACGCGGGTCTGCTTTAACAACACGCGTTAGCACTTCTTTGGTCTTTTTAAGATCGGCCTTGTAAGACACGCCGATAACGAAATCAATGCGGCGTGTTTCATGGCGTGAGTAGTTCGTGATTGGGCTAGAAATCACGGTGCCATTCGGTACAACAACCATTTTGTTGTCTGGCGTAGTCAAGATGGTTGAGAAGATTTGAATCGACGCAACCGAACCCGAGACACCACCCACTTCGACGTGGTCGCCAGATTTAAACGGACGGAACGTAACAATCAATACACCTGCAGCAAAGTTCGATAGCGAGCCTTGTAGCGCTAAACCAATAGCAAGACCTGCCGCACCGATAACCGCAACGATAGACGCAGTTTCAACGCCAACGCGGCCTAGAGCGGCAATCAGTACAATGGTAAACATCACGTAGCGAACCAAGTTTTCGATAAAATCGACAACCGTTTGGTCCAATTCACGCTTTTTAAGAACAACGGCTACAGAGCCAGCGACTTTCTTAACAACCCAATTACCCACAAGCATAATCATGATTGCGGTAATAATATTCACGCCATACTGAATCATCAGTTCATGGTTTGACGCCAACCAACTCATTGCTTCATTTGCTGTTTCTTCTACAGCTTGAATCGCATTTTGCTCAGTCATCTCTTTCTCTCATCTTAAGATCACACAAGCCAACCCCTCCTGTCGTTTCCAACAATCAGAATTGGCCTGGTTACATGACTAAATTTCAGCCACAAAAAAACCCGCTAAATTTAGCGGGTTTTGAGAGATTTGTAATCCGTTTTTTTAAAAAACGAACTTACAGAACGTCAATTGCGTTCAGGTCAGCAAATGCTTTCTCAAGACGAGTAACCATAGAAGCCTGACCAGCACGTAGCCATACGCGTGGGTCGTAGTACTTCTTGTTAGGCGCAGCTTCGCCAGTTGGGTTACCGATTTGACCTTGTAGGTAATCAAAGTTATCAGCAGAGTAAGTGCGGATACCGTCCCACGTTGCCCACTGAGTATCAGTATCGATGTTCATTTTGATAACACCGTAACCGATAGACTCTTGGATTTCTGCTTCAGAAGAACCAGAACCACCGTGGAATACGAAGTTCAGAGCGTTAGATGCAATACCGAATTTCTCTGCACAGTACGCTTGTGAGTCACGTAGGATAGTTGGAGTCAGTACAACGTTACCTGCTTGGTAAACACCGTGTACGTTACCGAAAGATGCTGCGATAGTGAAACGTGGGCTGATTGCGCTCAGTTTCTCGTATGCGTATGCAACGTCTTCTGGAGAAGTGTATAGCTCAGACGCGTCCATGTGAGAGTTGTCTACGCCGTCTTCTTCACCACCAGTACAACCTAGTTCGATTTCTAGCGTCATACCCATCTTTTCCATGCGCGCTAGGTATGCAGAACAGATTTCGATGTTTTCTTCTAGAGACTCTTCAGAAAGGTCGATCATGTGAGAAGAGAACAGAGGCTTACCCGTTTCAGCAAAGTGTGCTTCACCAGCGTCTAGTAGGCCGTCGATCCAAGGAAGAAGTTTCTTCGCAGCGTGGTCAGTGTGCAGGATAACTGGAACACCGTAAGCAGCAGCTACAGCGTGAACGTATTTAGCACCAGCAACAGCACCAAGGATTTGTGCACCTTGGCCTTCTAGCTTAACGCCTTTACCAGCAAAGAAGCCTGCACCGCCGTTAGAGAACTGAACAACAACTGGCGCTTTAACTTTAGAAGCAGCTTCTAGAACACCGTTGATTGAATCTGTGTTTACTACGTTTACCGCTGGAAGAGCGAACTTGTTCTCTTTAGCAATTTCAAACACTTTCTGTACGTCGTCACCAGAGATAACGCCAGGTTTTACAAAATCAAAAATCTTAGACATGACAATAGTCCTATTTACTCTGTAGTCTTTGAATGAATCAGTACCAAGCTGGCTATATCCCAACCAACTCAGCTAAATCGGCAAACGTTTGCGATCAGCGCTGCGCATTGTACCCAAACGTCTCACCAAACACATTAATTTTTGTCTTTGGTGTATGCATTTCCGCACGCAATTTTGGGTGAGAAACACATAAAAAAACGGAGGCTATCAACCTCCGTTTCATCAATTACGCTTTAGCGCGTGCTTCTAGCATTTCAACAGCTGGAAGTACTTTACCTTCAACGAACTCAAGGAAAGCGCCACCGCCAGTAGAGATGTAAGAAACATCAGCTTTGATACCGAACTTGTCGATAGCTGCTAGTGTGTCGCCACCACCTGCTACAGAGAAACCTGCAGACTCAGCGATTGCTTTAGAAATGCCTGCAGTACCGGCTTCAAAGTTCTTGAATTCGAATACGCCAACTGGACCATTCCAAAGGATAGTTTTCGCTGCACCGATGATTTCAGCAAGTGCTGCAGTTGATTGAGGACCAAGGTCGAAAATCATGTCGTCATCTTGAACGTCAGCAACGTTTTTGATTTCAGCTTCTGCGTTTTCATCGAATGCTTTTGCACATGCAACGTCAGTTGCTACTGGAATCGCACACTCTTTCATTAGCTTCTTAGCAGTGTCTACTAGGTCAGCTTCGTACAGTGATTTGCCCACGTTGTGGCCTTCAGCTGCGATGAAGGTGTTTGCGATACCACCGCCAACAACCAATTGGTCAGCGATTTTAGATAGAGACTCAAGAACAGTTAGCTTGGTAGAAACTTTAGAACCACCAACGATAGCAACCAATGGACGCTCTGGGTTGTCCATTGCTTTGCCAAGAGCTTCAAGCTCAGCCGCTAGAAGTGGACCCGCACATGCGATTGGTGCGAATACGCCTACGCCGTAAGTAGACGCTTGAGCGCGGTGAGCAGTACCGAATGCATCCATCACGAATACGTCACACAATGCAGCGTATTGCTTAGACAGTTCGTCTTCGTTCTTTTTCTCGCCTTTGTTAAAGCGAACGTTTTCTAGAACCACTAGCTCACCCGCGTTCAGCTCTAGGCCGTTCAGGTAGTCTTTTGCTAGTTTAACGTCGCAATCAAGCGCGTCGTTTAGGTAGTTAACAACTGGTTGTAGAGAGAACTCTTCCGCGTACTCGCCTTCGGTTGGACGACCAAGGTGAGAAGTTACCATCACTTTTGCGCCAGCTTCTAGGCAAGTTTTGATGGTTGGGATTGACGCTAGGATACGCGCGTCAGAAGTTACTTTGCCGTCTTTTACTGGTACGTTCAAATCGGCACGGATAAATACACGTTTGCCAGCCAAGTCCAGATCGGTCATTTTAATTACAGACATTTTCGTCCTCTCTATAAAGTTGCAAAAATTAATAAATTTGCTTTAGCTCTTACGAAGTAAAAGCCGTGACTCAAGCCTTCGAGCCACTGGAAACTGCGTCCATGGCTAACGCGGTATCTAGCATCCGGTTAGCAAACCCCCACTCGTTATCGCACCACACCAGCATTTTCACCAAATTGTGGTTACTCACTCGTGTTTGCGAGCCATCGACAATGGCACTGTGAGGGTCATGGTTAAAGTCAATTGAGACTAATGGTGCCTCGGTATAATCGACGATGCCACTCAATGTACACCGAGCTGCCTCTTCGAGTGATTGATTTACGTCATTAACTTTCACTTTTGTGTTAACTGTGACGCTTAAATCCATCGCTGTGACATTTATGGTAGGAACTCTAACTGAAATTGCTTCAAATTTGTCAGAAAATTTCGGAAATATTCTTCCAATTCCTAAATGTAATTTGGTGTCGACAGGAATAATAGACTGACTGGCAGCACGTGTGCGTCGCAAATCTGGGTGATATGCATCAATCACCTGCTGATCGTTCATGGAAGAGTGGATTGTTGTGATCGTGCCGGATTCAATACCGAACTTCTCATCCAGTACTTTTATTACCGGAACAATACAGTTAGTGGTACATGAACCGTTCGACACGATGAGGTCAGATGTTCTTAAAGTGTCTTCATTTACACCAAAGATAATCGTGTTATCGAGATCGTTGCTGCCAGGGTGGGAAAACAGCACTTTCTTTGCGCCCGCATCAATATGTGCTTGGCCATGTTCACGGTTACCGAAAACGCCTGTGCAATCGAGCACGATATCAATATCTAGATCTCGCCAAGGAAGCAGTTCGATGTCAGCAAGGTGTAGAAGGCGAATGGAATCATAATCACCGTCTTCATGATGAACGTAGAGGTGTTCCTGATTATTGGTGATTTTTTTCTGGAATCGCCCATGACTGGTGTCATATTGCAGAAGATGAGCCATCGCATCGGGCTGTGCAAGTTCATTCACCGCCACCACTTTAATGTGTTGGCTCTTTCCGCTTTCGTAAACGGCACGCAAAACATTGCGACCGATACGCCCAAATCCATTGATCGCTACCTTAAGCATCGCACCCTGTGTCCTAACACGAATTTATTGTTCTAGATATTACATGATACGGATCACAATCGCATCCGTAGAATCATATCTGTTAGAAGCAAGCGCTTTCATCGACATTACCTCGTCATACCAAATAGTTCCTGCTCTAGAATCCAAACACAATGCAGGCGTGCTCCATCTTTTTTAAGCAAAAAAAAACCGAGCCAGCTGGCTCGGTTCTCATTGTCACTGTCTTGCTATTACGCGAGAAGTTCTTTCGCCGTTTCAACCACATTTTCAACGGTGAAACCGAACATCTTGAACAGCTCGCCCGCTGGTGCAGATTCGCCAAAGGTGTGCATACCGATGATACGACCGTCGAAGCCAACGTACTTGTACCAGAAGTCAGCAATACCCGCTTCAATTGCAACACGAGCAGTCACGTCTGAAGGCAATACAGATTCACGGTACGCCGCATCTTGTTGGTCGTAAACGTCAGTGGCAGGCATAGACACAACACGAACCTGTGTGCCGTTAGCCGCTAATTGTTCAGCAGCTTCAACTGCCAGTTCCACTTCAGAACCTGTCGCGATCAAAATTAGATCTGGCTTGCCTGCACAATCTTTCAGAACGTAGCCGCCCTTCGCGATGTCAGCTACTTGCTCAGCAGAACGATCTTGCTGTGCCAAGTTTTGACGCGAGAAAATCAGTGATGTTGGGCCATCTCTACGTTCAATAGCCAGTTTCCACGCAACCGCAGATTCCACTTGGTCACACGGACGCCATGTGCTCATGTTCGGCGTTAGGCGTAGAGATGCGATTTGCTCAACCGGTTGGTGTGTTGGGCCATCTTCACCCAAACCAATAGAATCATGGGTGTACACTTGGATGTTCTGAATTTTCATCAGTGCAGCCATGCGCATTGCGTTACGTGCGTATTCCATGAACATCAGGAATGTTGCACCGTAAGGCACGAAACCGCCGTGAAGTGCGATACCGTTGATGATCGCCGTCATACCGAACTCACGCACACCGTAGTGGATGTAGTTGCCTGATGCGTCGTCAGCCGTCACGGCTTTCGAACCCGACCACATGGTCAGGTTTGAAGGCGCAAGATCAGCAGAGCCGCCCATGAATTCAGGGAGCATCGCACCAAACGCTTCTAGCGCGTTTTGAGATGCTTTACGTGATGCAATGTTCGCAGGGTTAGCTTGCAGATCAGCAATGATTGCGTTTGCCTTTGCTTCCCATTCTGCTGGCAAGTCACCGTTTACGCGGCGCTTGAATTCAGCAGCCAGTTCAGGATAAGCCGCTTCATACGCAGCAAACTTTTCATTCCAAGACGCCTCTTTTGCCGCACCCGCTTCTTTAGCATCCCATGCGCCATAAACGTCAGCAGGGATGTCAAACGGGCCGTGTTCCCAGCCGAGTTGTTGACGGGTCGCTGCGATTTCATCTGCGCCTAGTGGTGCGCCGTGACAATCGTGGGTGCCCGCTTTGTTTGGTGAACCGAAACCGATCACGGTTTTGGTACAAATCAGGGTAGGACGACCTGTTTCTGCTTTTGCCGCTTCAATAGCGGCATTAATTGCGTCAGCATCGTGACCATCAACAGCAGGAATAACATGCCAGCCGTAAGCTTCAAAACGCTGAGGTGTATTGTCAGTGAACCAGCCTTCAACATGACCATCGATAGAAATACCGTTGTCATCCCAGAATGCAACCAGCTTGCCTAAACCTAGCGTACCCGCCAGTGAACAGGCTTCATGAGAAATACCTTCCATTAGACAACCGTCACCCAAGAACACGAAAGTGTTGTGGTCAACGACGTCGTGGCCTTCACGGTTAAATTGCGCCGCCAGAGATTTCTCTGCCATTGCCATACCAACAGCGTTGGTAATGCCTTGGCCTAGCGGGCCAGTGGTGGTTTCAATGCCTGGTGCATAACCGTATTCAGGGTGACCTGGGGTTTTTGAATGCAGTTGGCGGAAGTTTTTCAGATCATCAATCGACAGATCGTAACCAGTGAGGTGAAGCAGAGAGTAAATCAGCATTGAACCGTGGCCGTTAGACAAGATGAAACGGTCGCGGTCAGCCCATTCAGGGTTTTGCGGGTTGTGGTTCATGTGGTCTCGCCACAGTACTTCGGCGATATCAGCCATGCCCATAGGGGCGCCCGGGTGACCAGAGTTGGCTTGTTGTACACCGTCCATGCTTAGTGCACGAATCGCATTTGCTAAAACCTTGCGGGAAGACATGTCTGCTCCTGAGATCAATAGACGTTTTGTTTTATATGCAAACAGGTGCAACACTCAATATTGAGAGAGGCCTGATCGCAGAACTTGGCGGGGTCGTATTGTCGCAAGACTGCCGTTCGTCTGCAAACGATTTACATGGCTGATATATCGGCTTTCTTAGGATTTGAACGCGAAAGAAACGTTTAGATTCGACATCTTGCGACACGGAACGCAATCGTTTTCTATTTACACAGACAAATTGCATGGTTGATTTCTTATCGCCCATGCGTAGAATAGACGTCCAGATGGTAAAACATCTAACCATTTAAACGTATATCAACCTATATCCAGTTAAATATTTATTTTAAGGAACGCGACATGGCCAAACACCTGTTTACTTCAGAATCGGTTTCGGAAGGTCACCCAGACAAAATTGCTGACCAGATTTCAGATGCCGTACTTGATGCGATTTTGGAGCAGGACCCTAAAGCCCGCGTTGCTTGTGAAACTTACGTGAAAACCGGCATGGTCATGGTGGGTGGTGAGATCACTACCTCTGCTTGGGTTGATATCGAAGAACTGACGCGTCAAACCGTTCGTGAAATCGGCTATGTTCACTCAGACATGGGCTTCGATGCTGATTCTTGTGCCGTATTGAACACCATTGGTAAGCAATCGCCTGACATCAACCAAGGTGTTGACCGCGCAGACCCGAAAGAACAGGGCGCAGGCGACCAAGGCATCATGTTCGGTTACGCATGTAACGAAACTGACGTGTTAATGCCAGCACCGATTACTTACTCTCACCTTCTTGTTAAGAAACAAGCAGAAGTGCGTAAGAGCGGTAAGCTAGATTTCCTTCGCCCAGATGCGAAATCACAAGTTACATTCCAATACGACCAAGGCAAAATTGTTGGTATCGACGCGGTTGTTCTTTCTACCCAACACTGTGATTCAGTGACCACTGAGCACCTACGTGAAGCGGTAATGGAAGAAATCATCAAGCCAGTACTGCCTTCAGAATGGCTGAACAAAGAAACCAAATTCTTCATCAATCCAACGGGTCGTTTCGTTATCGGTGGCCCAATGGGTGACTGTGGTTTGACGGGTCGTAAGATCATCGTTGATACCTACGGCGGCGCAGCGCGTCACGGCGGTGGTGCGTTCTCTGGTAAAGATCCATCAAAAGTTGACCGTTCAGCGGCATACGCAGCACGCTATGTAGCAAAGAATATCGTTGCTGCTGGTCTAGCAGATCGCTGTGAAATCCAATTGTCTTACGCAATTGGTGTTGCTGATCCGACGTCTATCATGGTTGAAACCTTTGGTACTCAGAAAGTATCTGAAGAAATCATCATCGAAGCGGTACGTCAGCACTTTGACCTTCGCCCATACGGCCTACAAGAAATGCTGGATCTGCTGCAACCTATCTACAAGAAGACAGCAGCATACGGTCACTTCGGTCGTGAAGAATTCCCTTGGGAAAAAACCGACAAAGTGGCAGCACTGCGCGACTTCGCTAACATCAAGTAATCGCTACCACGCAGCGCCACAGATTAAGAAAAGGGAAGCTTCGGCTTCCTTTTTTTCATGCCAATCTTTACCCTAGCCGCTGTCACCATTTTACTTTGCCAAAGCGATGAACGAACTCCACTACCGTATTACCCGACGCGTAAGCGAATGCATCTATCATGCGAATCAGATCCTCAATGTAGATTTTTCGGTGCCAGCTATTCGTTTTGATATTCGGGGAAAAACGGCAGGAATGGCGCTGCTTCAGCGCTGGCAACTTCGCTTTAATCCCGTATTACTAGCAGAAAACCCAGAAGCATTTATTAACGAAGTCGTTCCCCATGAAGTCAGCCATTTAATCGTGTTTGCACGATTCGGACGTGTTCGCCCGCACGGTAAAGAGTGGCAGGCTGTTATGTCTCAGGTATTTGATGTTCAACCTAAAACCACGCACAGCTTTGACATCAAATCCGTGGAAGGCAAAACCTTTCCTTATCAATGCCAGTGTGACGTCATCCCTTTGTCTGTGCGCCGCCACAACAAGGTGCAACGCCAGCAAGTGCAGTACATGTGCCGCCGCTGTAAACAGCCTCTGGTGTGGAAACCTTCTACACCCTAACGCGAATGCGTTAACGACCATTTCTCTCAATTAACAAGTTTTTCAATTAACACTATTTTAGTGAGATTTAACTCGCATACATCTGCAATAATCAAAGTACTTAATTCCAAAAAGACTTTGTTTCATGATGAAAAAGTATCTCTTGCTGCTTTCTGCGTTGTTGATATCGCCACTGGCGATGTCTGCTCCTGAGCATCCACAATCCTTTTCGAAAGCCAAACGCATCGCGCAAAAAATCTATCAGGATTACCCCACCTCTTTTTACTGTGGCTGTGACATTGAGTGGAAAGGGAAGAAGGGCGTACCGCAGTTAGATGAATGTGGTTACCAAGTGCGTAAGCAATTAAAACGCGCTAGCCGCATTGAATGGGAACATGTCGTTCCCGCTTGGCAGTTCGGCCACCAGCGCCAATGCTGGCAAGACGGCGGACGCAAGAATTGCGGCAGAACCGACCCGGCCTTCCGTTTAATGGAAGCGGATCTGCACAATCTGGTCCCTGCTATTGGCGAAGTGAACGGCGACCGCTCTAACTATCGTTTCTCACAATGGAACGGAGACAAAGGCGCATTTTACGGACAATGCGACATGAAGGTCGATTTCAAACAGCGTGCAGTCGATCCACCCGCGCAAAGCCGTGGCGCAATTGCACGTATCTACCAGTACATGAATCAACAGTATGATTTTCGTTTAGCGTCAGCGCAGAAAAAGCTCATGAATGCATGGGATAAAACCTACCCTGTGACGGATTGGGAATGTGAGCGTGACCGTCGTATTGCCCTCAACCAAGGGAATCACAACCCTTTCGTGAAAGCAGCATGCGAAAAAGCAGGTCTATAAAGGCAACCTAGCTGAACGGAAAGACAAACCAAAACCTCACCAATACTACAGCCAATGAGCAGTAGCATGCTAAACTGCTGCTCATTATTTCCAAGACCAAAACCACCATGCGTATCCCAAGAATTTTCCATCCTGAATTGCTGCCTAACAGCGGCCGTGTCGCACTCGATGATGATGCGGCGAATCATGTTGGCCGTGTATTGCGTATGCAAGTTGGACAAGACGTCCTGCTCTTTGATGGCAGTGGCGCTGAATTTCCGGCCGTGATTTGTGACGTATCGAAAAAGAACGTCAATGTCGATATCACTGAACGTGTCGAGCGCAGCATTGAATCGCCATTAGACCTGCACCTTGGTCAAGTTATCAGTCGCGGCGACAAAATGGAGTTCACCATTCAAAAGTCTGTCGAGCTTGGTGTGAATGTGATTACACCGCTGATTTCCGAACGATGTGGTGTCAAACTCAACGCCGAGCGCTTCGACAAAAAATTACAGCAATGGCAGAAGATTGCGATTGCTGCTTGCGAGCAATCTGGCCGAAACATCGTCCCAGAAATCCGCCCTGTGATGGCGCTGGATGCCTGGAGTCAGGAAGCGTTTGATGGGTTAAAGCTAAACCTTCACCCTCGCGCCAAATATTCCATCAATACCCTGCCACAGCCGGTCAATCGCGTGCGCTTATTGATTGGCCCTGAAGGCGGTTTGTCGGCTGAAGAAATTGAAAAGACCCGCGAGCACGGGTTTGAAGAAACACTTTTGGGACCGCGAGTACTGCGCACGGAAACCGCAGCATTAACCGCAATTACGGCATTGCAGGTTCGCTTTGGTGACCTTGGTTAAACACACCTTGGATAACGGCGACGAACTTGCCAGATAAGGAAGACAGAATGATCAAACTGGGTATCGTGATGGACCCAATTGAGTCCATCAACATCAAGAAAGATTCTTCTTTTGCCATGATGCTAGAAGCACAAGCGCGTGGCTGGGAAATTCACTACATGCAGATGAATGACTTGTCGCTGGAGCAAGGCAAAGCCCTTGCTCGCACTAAGATCATCAGCGTAGAACAAAACCCTGAGAAGTGGTTTGACGTAAAAAGCGAACAAGAGATCGCATTGGCCGATCTTGATGCCGTTTTGATGCGTAAAGATCCACCGTTCGACACAGAATACATCTACGCGACCTACATTCTGGAGCGCGCCGAAGTGGAAGGCTGTTTGATCGTTAACAAACCGCAAAGTCTGCGCGATTGTAACGAAAAACTGTTCACCGCTTGGTTCCCAGAGCACACGCCCATCACCTTAGTGACACGTCGTGATGACCAAATTAAAGCGTTCCATGAAAAACACGGTGATGTGATTTTGAAGCCACTTGATGGCATGGGCGGTTCATCCATCTTCCGGGTGAAGAAGGGCGATCCTAACCTGTCAGTGATCATCGAAACCCTAACCAGCCTTGGCACTAACTACTGCATGGCGCAGACGTTCGTTCCAGACATCAGCAATGGCGACAAACGCATTTTGGTGGTCGATGGCGAGCCAATGCCATACTGCTTGGCGCGTATTCCAGCCAAAGGCGAAACACGCGGTAACCTTGCCGCTGGTGGTCGCGGTGAAGCGCGTCCATTGAGTGATACTGACTGGGCCATCGCCCGTGCGGTTGCACCAACGCTGAAAGAGAAAGGCCTGATCTTCGTAGGGCTGGATATCATAGGCGACAAACTGACAGAAATTAATGTCACGAGTCCAACCTGTATCCGTGAAATTGAAGCCGCTTTCGACATCAACATCAGTGGTAAATTGATGGATGCGATTGAAGCGCGTCTGCAAAAGTAACCGTACACCGCCTTGTGCAGTTTCCTCTGCACGAGGCTGACTTTCTTTCGCTTACCGCTCATACTGAACGTAGGCACTCTGCAAAGTTAGCACCTGCCGTTCATTACGCACTTATAAAACAAGCAGCTTTTTTGAAGCAAGCAGCTTTTTTGAAGCAAGCACCTTTTTTGAAACAAGCACCTTTGCGCCAACGCAACTTAGTAGTGGAAGGGCATCATGAATTTTAAAAACCATTTTCTTGTCGCGATGCCTAGCATGGCAGACGACCGTTTTAAGCACAGTGTCATCTATATGTGCGAGCACAATGAAGACGGCGCGATGGGGCTTGTGATAAACCAGCCTATTAATATTTCTGTTGCAAACATGCTGGAGCAAATCGAAGTCGCTCGTGATCATCATGTCACTCAACCATTGAGCCTCGATCAACCCGTGTTGTTTGGTGGCCCCGTGTCGGAAGACCGTGGTTTTGTGCTTCACAAAAACAGGCAGACGTTTGGATCCAGCATCCAGCTATCAGACGCACTGACCGTGACGACATCAAAAGATATTCTGAGCATCTTAGGCACGAATGACGAACCAGAGCAGTTCATTGTTGCTCTCGGTTATTCCGGCTGGGATGCGGGTCAATTAGAAAAAGAATTGGCCGAAAACAGTTGGCTCACCATTGAAGCCGACCCTTCCGTGATTTTTGATACACCAATCAATGAACGTTGGGAAACCGCGTTGAAGCATTTGGGCATCAGTGCGCTCAATCTATCGTCCGATATTGGACACGCATAAGAGACATCCCATGAGTAACATCCAAACCGTGCTGGGTTTTGACTACGGCACAAAAAGTATTGGCACCGCCATCGGGCAAGCCATCACAGGTACGGCAACGCCGCTTAAAGCGCTCAAAGCCAAAGACGGTATCCCGAGCTGGGATGCTATCGAAGCCATTTTGAAAGAATGGAAACCAGACGTGGTGGTGGTTGGGTTACCCCTAGACTTACAAGGCGGCGAACTGGAAACCATCACCCCGCGCGCGCGTAAGTTTGCGAATCGTCTTAAAGGGCGATTTGGTGTTAACGTCGAACTGCACGATGAGCGACTCACCACCACAGAGGCGCGTTCATCACTGTTTGAACAAGGCGGTTATCGTGCACTAGGAAAAGGCAATATTGACTGCCAATCCGCCGTCATCATTGTCGAAAGTTGGTTTGAACATCAATACAGCTAAAAAAAGCGCCAATGGCGCTTTTTTTATTTCGTTATCGTCCTTCAATACTGACATCTGCCAGCGATAAAGAACCGTCAGATTGCTCTGCCATTTTCATCATCAGCTTCAATTCATTGCGTGAATCAGCATGATGCAGCGCTTCTTCTTGAGACACCTTACCGGCCTGATACAGCGCAAACAGTGATTGGTCGAAGGTACACATACCCGCGTTTTCACCTCGGCTAATGCTGGCCTTCAATTCATGCAACTCTCCGCGACGAATAAGATCCGATACATGCGATGTGTTTAGCAGCAATTCATAAGCGCCATGACGCCCGACTCCACTAATATCTGGCACCAATTGTTGGGCAAGTACACCACGAAGGTTCAGCGACAAATCAAACAAGAACTGCTCACGGCGCTCTTTCGGCACCAAATGCAACACACGCTCTAGCGCTTGGTTCGCGTTGTTAGCGTGAAGGGTTGCGATACACAGATGCCCTGTTTCAGCAAACTGCATCGCGTACTCCATGGTTTCTCGGGTACGAATTTCACCAATCATGATCATGTCTGGTGCCTGACGCAGCGAGTTTTTCAGCGCCACGTCATAGCTTTCGGTATCAATACCGATCTCACGTTGGGTCACAATGCACTTATTGTGTGGGTGAATAAACTCAATAGGGTCCTCAACCGTCAGAATGTGCCCACTGCGGTGGGTATTTCGAAAACCCACCATCGCTGCCATCGACGTCGATTTCCCCGACCCCGTTGCCCCAACAATCAACACCAAACCACGTTTGGCAATCGACAAATCCTGAATAACATCCGGTAAACCCAATGAGTGGATATCAGGAATATTTGTTTCGATACGACGCATGACCATGCCCGGTAAATCTCGTTGCCAGAAAGCACTGACACGAAAACGGCCCGTCTCTGTCACCAACGCAAAATTGGCTTCCCGCTCTGTGATGAACTTCTGGTAAGTGTCTGCGTCCATGGCTTGTTTAATCAGCCCATTAACGCCAGCCTCATCCAATTTATCGCCCACTGGCTTCAAACTGCCATCAACACGAAGCATGCAAGATGCCCCAACCGTGATGTAACAATCCGACGCACGTCGCGTGAGCATTTCATCGAGCAATTCAAAGAGCGGTGCTTTTGCTGTCATCCTTAAAATCCTGTCCCTGCACTATCCAGTGCCTTGTTAGCTTCTTGACTGTCTATCACGCCTTGCATCATTAGATTGCGCAGTGCTTGCTCCATGGTTTGCATGCCCATGCCCGAGCCTGTTTGAATCATCGAATACATCTGTGCCACTTTATCTTCACGGATCAAGTTGCGAATCGCAGGCGTGGCGATCATCACCTCATGTGCTGCCACACGGCCGCCCGTCACCTGCTTCAACAGTTTCTGTGATACCACCGCCCTTAAAGATTCTGACAACATCGAACGCACCATAGGTTTGTCTGCACCTGGGAACACATCAATGATCCGGTCTACTGTCTTCGCTGCACTGGAGGTGTGTAGCGTGCCAAACACCAGATGTCCTGTTTCAGCCGCGGTCAACGCCAAGCTAATGGTTTCTTGATCTCGCAGCTCACCCACCAAAATGACATCAGGGTCTTCACGGAGTGCGGAACGAAGTGCATTCTTAAATGAATGTGTATCGCGATGAACCTCTCGTTGGTTGATCAACGAGCTTTTTTGCTCATGAACAAACTCAATAGGATCTTCAATCGTGAGCACATGTCGATGCTGTTCACGATTAATTTTGTCTATCATTGCAGCTAGCGTCGTGGACTTCCCTGAACCTGTTGGCCCCGTCACTAACACCAAGCCTTTTTGGTAGTTCACAAATTGCTCGAAAACTGACGGCGCATTAATCGCGTCTAACGTCGGGATTTTAGAAGGGATATTTCGAAAAACTGCCGCACAGCCACGGGATTGATGGAAGGCATTCACGCGAAAGCGGCCCACTGACGCAAGCTCAAACGAGAAATCAACTTCGAGGTTTTGTTCAAACTCTCGCTGCTGTGCGTCATTCATCACATCAAAGATAAGGCGATTCACATCATTGTGCTCAAGTGCAGGTAAGCTCAGCTTACGGACATCACCATCAACGCGGACCATTGGCGGCACACCCGCAGAAAGATGTAGATCTGAGGCATTATGCTTTACACTAAAGTCCAATAATTCAGTAATATCCATTAATACGTTTCCTCGCAGAATTAGCCATGTGTAGTATCAGACAAAACCTAGAGCAGGTCACCAGCCAAATAGACAATGCCGCACAAAAATGCGGGAGAGACGCCTCTGGCGTGCAATTGTTGGCGGTAAGTAAAACCAAGCCTATCGAGGCGATCGCCGAAGCTATCGAAGCAGGCCATCGTCAGTTTGGCGAAAACTATGTGCAAGAAGGGGTGGATAAGATTAATCACTTCCGCCCTCTTCAGCCCGATCTGGAGTGGCATTTTATCGGCCCAATCCAGTCTAATAAAACGCGCCCTATCGCTGAACACTTCGATTGGGTGCACTCGATTGATCGCAGTAAAGTGGCGCGTAGACTTAGCGAACAGCGCCCAAGTAACATGTTACCGCTGCAAGTGCTTATCCAAATCAATACCAGCGGCGAAGCGTCTAAATCTGGCACTGGTTTTGATGACGTTAGAGCATTGGCTGAAGAAATCGAATGTATGCCGAATCTAACGCTTAGGGGATTAATGTGCATTCCCCAGCCAGAAGACAGTTACGACGCGCAAATAGCCGCGTTTGCGCCACTGTCAGCCCTATTTGAAGAAATGAAAGCCAGTTATTCTCAGTTCGATACGCTATCGATGGGTATGAGTGGTGATATGGATGCCGCCATTGCGTCACAAAGTACCATGGTTCGAATTGGTACTGCGCTGTTTGGGGCAAGAGATTACAGCCAACGCGGTGAGAAATAACCGAGACGATACATTTCAGGTAAAGCCTTTCATGGCTTACCCGACAACGAGGAATTTATTTGATGGAACAACGTACCATTGCCTTTATTGGCGCAGGCAACATGGCTCGCTCAATCATTGCTGGCCTCATTCAGTCTGGATACCCCGCGTCTTTGCTCACGGCAGTTAACCGTACCCCAGAAAAAAGCGCCGCCTTTCGTGATAGCTTTGGCATCAATGCCAATGAAGATGCGATTGAAAGCGCCAAGCAAGCTGATGTCGTCGTTTTAGGCGTTAAACCGCAAGGCATGGAAGAATTGCTCGCCAGTCTGAGCGACGTTGACTGGAGCAAAAAGCTCGCCATTTCAATCGCCGCAGGGATTTCCGTTGCACGCCTGTCTGACATGGCTGGCGCACCACTTAACCTTGTTCGTGTGATGCCTAACACACCTTCACTGGTTGGTGAGGGTATGAGCGGGCTTTATGCTCCAGAATCAGTATCAGAAGACGATCGCCTGTTTGCTGGTGATTTAATGCAAGCCGTCGGTAAAACTTGTTGGGTCAGCGACGAATCAGGTATCAATGGTATTATTGCTGCTGCAGGCAGTGCGCCAGCCTACTTCTTCCGATTTATGGAGGCCATGCAAGCGGAAGCAGAGCGACAAGGCTTTGATAAAAACACCGCACGTATTCTTGTGCAGCAGTCTGCACTTGGCGCAGCTAAAATGGTAGTTGCCAACCCAGACATTGAACTGGCAACCTTAAGAGATCAAGTGACCTCCAAAGGCGGGACAACGGCTGAGGCACTGAACGTATTTAATAACAACCAACTGTCAGAGACGGTAGCAGAAGCCATGCAGGCCGCTGTGCGCCGCGCTGAAGAAATGGAATCGCTATTTTAGGGCTAATTTATGAACTCAATGAACTTCCTCGTTTCAACACTGTTCGACCTTTACATTATGGTAGTGTTGCTTCGAGTTTGGCTGCAGTGGGCACGTGCAGATTTTTATAACCCATTCAGTCAGTTTGTCGTTAAAGCGACCCAACCGGTCGTTGCGCCGCTGCGCCGCGTTATACCCTCAATAGGTACCTTTGACTTAGCGACGGTTCTGTTTGCTTATGTACTGTGTGTTGCCAAGTTCTTTGTCCTGCAGATGGTCGGTTCTGGCGGTATGCCGCCGTTTGATGCAACTTACTTACTGATCGGCCTAATTGCTATGGTGAAAGCCGCAGGTGGCTTGTTATTCTGGGTATTGATTCTGCGTGCTATCTTGAGCTGGGTAAGCCAAGGTCGTAGCCCAATTGAATTTGTGATGGTCCAGTTGACTGAGCCTTTGGTCGCACCAATCCGTCGTGTTCTGCCATCAATGGGCGGCCTAGATTTAAGCGTGCTTGTCCTGTTCATCGTCTTGCAGTTCTTGAACTTCTTTATCGGTGACCTATTGAGCCCTTACTTCGGAAACTTGTGGTTCGTACTGTAATTGATGAGCACACCACGCACTGCATGGCTGGATAACGAGGATTTAATCCTTAGATTGTATATCCAGCCTAAAGCAAGCCGTGACCAGTGGATGGGCATACATGGCGAGGAAATCAAACTCGCCATTACCGCCCCGCCTGTTGATGGTAAAGCCAACGCCCACCTCACCAAGTACCTGTCGAAACAATTCAAAGTCGCAAAAGGACTTATCGCGATAGAAAAAGGCGAGCTAGGCAGGCACAAGCAAGTCAGGGTAAAAAGCCCCGCCGTCTACCCTGATGCCATCAGTGATCTGATCCCCACGCTATCCAGTAAGTAAATATTGAACGCACACCTCGTGGTGCGTTTATTCCATCAGACAAGGAACCTGTCATGAAGTCGCGCATTTTATTCCTTATCAGCACCGTGTTGATGCTGATGTCGCCGCTCTCCCACGCGGAACAGTTAAAAAATATTGGCTCGTTAGAGGTGCACTACTCAGCACTCAATGCCACCTTCATTCCGCCCGCCGTTGCTAAGAGCTATGGCATAAAACGCAGCAGTGCCAATGCACTGATCAACATTGCCATCCTCGATAAAAACCAAGCAGGCAAACCGGCTCTCACTGCGAACATCACAGGTAAGGCACGCAATCTACTTGGCACAACCAAACCCCTCACTTTTCGCGAAGTCCGTGAAGGCAAAGCTATCTACTATTTGGCAGAATTTCGCTTCGCTAACGAAGAAAAGCTTATCTTCGACATCGAGGTTCAAGCGCAAGGCAATCGCTCCGGCAAACTCTCCTTCCAACAGCAGTTCTATAGCGAATAGCGCGGTAGATGACACCACATCACATTCAGGTATGATGGCGCTCACATGAAGCGCCATTTTTATGGGTGGCGACCAGACGACAAATTGCGTTTGCTTCAGTGTCCCTTATAAAGGAATCAGCACGGGCAACACCTTCAGGAGTACAATGATGAGCAAAGTGGTTCTCGCGACAGGCAATGCAGGAAAGGTCAAAGAAATGGCTGACCTTCTGCAAGATTTCGGCTTCAATGTGCTTGCACAGAGTGAGTTCGGCATCAGTGACGCTAATGAAACAGGAACCACCTTCATTGAAAATGCCATCATCAAAGCACGTCACGCAGCCAAAGAAACTGGCTTACCTGCGATTGCTGATGATTCTGGCCTAGAAGTCGACTTCCTTAACGGCGCACCCGGCGTTTACAGTGCGCGCTATGCAGGCGAAGGCAAAGGCGACCAAGCCAATATCGACAAACTTCTGGAGTGCATGGCTAACGCGCCCGATGGCCAACGCGGTGCGCGTTTTCATTGCGTATTAGTTTACATGCGCCACGCTAATGATCCGACGCCACTGGTGTGCCATGGCGTGTTTGAAGGTGAAATCACGCGTGAAGCGTCAGGCTCACATGGTTTTGGCTACGATCCGGTTTTCTACACCAAAGAACATGGCTGCACCTTGGCAAACCTTGAACCTGTAATCAAAAAACAAATATCACACCGTGGCCAAGCACTGACGAAGCTGTTTGCAGCCATGCGTGACGAGAAGAAATAATCATCATGGCAGCTCAAATCCCATTAAGTCTTTATGTTCACATCCCTTGGTGCGTGCAAAAGTGCCCCTATTGCGATTTCAATTCGCACACACTGAAAGGGGAAATCCCAGAGCAAGATTACATTTCGGCATTGCTGGATGACTTGAAGCAAGATCTCGCCCGTTTTGAGGGAGTGAGCGGACGTCACCTGCATTCCATCTTCATTGGTGGCGGTACGCCAAGCCTAATGTCGCCAGCAGAGATATCTCGCCTATTGGTCGGCATTGATGCACAAATTCCGTTTAAAAACGGCATTGAAATCACTATGGAGGCGAACCCCGGCACAGTGGAAGCTGACAAATTCATCGCTTATCGCAGTGTGGGTGTGAACCGTATCTCTATTGGTGTGCAAAGCTTTGACGACGCAAAACTCAAGCGTCTGGGACGAATTCATGGCTCAGGAGAAGCCAAGCGCGCGGCAACCTTGGCACATGAAGCGGGGTTAAACAGCTTTAACCTTGATTTGATGCACGGTCTGCCCGACCAAACCTTACAAAGTGCGTTGAGCGATCTCAAACAAGCCATTGAGCTCAATCCACCGCACCTCTCGTGGTATCAACTCACTATTGAGCCCAACACGCAATATTACTCAAAACCGCCTACGCTGCCTGATGACGACGATCTCTGGGATATTTTCGAGCAAGGCCACCAACTCCTGACTGACGCAGGTTATGTACAGTACGAAACGTCCGGTTACAGCAAGCCCGGCTATCAATGCCAACACAACCTGAACTACTGGCGTTTTGGGGATTATTTGGGCATTGGTTGTGGGGCGCATGGCAAGATCACAACACCATCGGGAACCGTACGGCGCACAGTAAAAGTGAAACACCCGCGCGGTTATCTCGATCCTGAGAAAGAATACCTCAGCGAATTGCATATAGTGGAAGCAGATGAAATGCCGTTTGAGTTTTTCATGAACAGATTCCGCTTAGTGGAAGCTTGCCCGAAAGCAGATTTTTCTGCACGAACAGGCTTAACGCTGGATGTGATTGCCGAGCCGATTGCGAACGCTATTGCCCAAGGGCTACTAAGCGAAACCGATACCCACTGGCAAGTTACCGCCAAAGGCCGTCTGTTCTTGAACGATCTTCTTTCCGCCTTCATCAACGAATGAAGGCAGCACGGTCGCTGTCTGATCCCTGATTGATTCGCCGTCAGGCAAAGCAAAGGACAGCGCTGTAGATGAAGACGTATCTGTTTGCCCTTACTATCGCTCTATGGTTACCACACACCGCTTTCGGATCACCGCACACTGCTCAAACACAACATGAGCAGTTTGCGCCTCTCCCTGATTGGGTGACTCCCATAGTGACACTCCCAACGTCCGATCCATCCGGTTATCATTACGATCAAGAGTTCTTATTGGTCGATAGACAACTGAACTTAGTCCCGAACACACCCGTTGAATACAAACGTTACACGACCAAAATCGTGTCTATAGAAGGGCTTGAGTCAGGCTCTCAAATCTCTATCGACTTTGATCCCAGCTATCAGAGAGTGGCGATTCATCGCTTAGAGATCGTGCGTAATGATCAGATTATTGATCATAAAAATCATGCCAAAATATCGCAGTTCAAACGCGAAACTGACTTAGATTCCTTACTTTATAACGGTGATGAAACCTTGCACCTAGTACTTAGTGATGTGCAAGTGGGTGATATTCTCGATTACAGCTATACCATCACAGGTTTCAACCCCGTGTTTGGAAGTAATCGCGAGTGGTACATCAAGACAGGATGGGCAACCAGCGTAGCATTGGTTACTGCGAGAATTATGGTGCCAGAATCGAGCCCCATTTCTGTGACCAATTTGAATAATAAAGGGAAAGGCACGCTCAAAGAAACCACCCGCGGTAAAATGCGCGAATACAGTTACGAGGAAAACAATAGCTTGTATGACTTTGACGAGTCAGAGCAACCACCTTGGTTTAACCCCTACCCTTATTTGCATGTCTCAAGCTACAACTCATGGAAAGATGTGGTGGACTGGGCATTACCGCTGTATCAAGCATCACCAAGCGACAGTGATGTACAAGCACTGGCGCAAAAGATCGTGCAAACCTACCCAGATGATCTCGAACAACAAATGGTTGCCGCCATCCATTACGTGCAAAACAACATTCGTTATTTGGGCATAGAGAATGGCATTGGCTCTCATAAGCCTCGTCCACCGCAACAAATCCTGTCCCAAGGCTATGGGGATTGTAAAGACAAAGCCCTGCTGCTGGTCTCTGTTCTTGGCGCATTAGGTGTGACCGCCTATCCCGCATTAGTCGATACGTTCTGGCGCGATCAATTACCGCAACAGCCTACAGCGCCATACAGTTTTAACCATGTAATTGTACAGATAGAACACCAAGACAAACCGCTCTGGATTGATGCGACACGTACTCATCAAGGCAATCGTCTTGATACGTTGGCACAAGCCAATCTAGGTTATGCATTAGTGCTCGCCCCTCAGACTCAAGAACTTGAAGCCATGCCATCATCAAATGTGCCCGTGACGCAGGATGTTGAGCAGCGCTATGTGGTTAATCATGCCAATCAACAGAGCTACCTCACGGTAACGACGACCTATCGTGGCCTTGAAGCAGAGCAATGGCGTCGTTATCTCGAATCCAAGCCATTGAAAGAACTGGGGGAAGAGTACGCCAATTACTATGCCGGAGACTTTGGTGGACTAGACTTTCTTCGCCCTTTGAGTGTGAAAGACGATCGCGATGCGAATGAAGTGATCATCAACGAAGCCTACGTCATCAATGAACTCTGGTCGAAATACGAAGATACCTATTCCTTCGTGATCTCTGGTGACATTGTTGATGACTACCTGATCAAGCCCGATCTTGTTCGACGAAAAACCCCATTCAGATATGGCTCGGAAGGCGCTATTCATCAGAAAATCACGCTCAGCCTGCCGGAATCATGGGATATCGATCAATCTGATCATGCTGTTAGCAGTCCCTATTTTGAGTTCAAAAGCTCGCTAAAAACCGTGTCCGGCCCGGGTGAGGCCTTACTGGATAAAACCTACGTGGAAGCAGATTATTACTACCGCGCTAAAAAGCGCCATGTCGACGCAAAAAATCTACGCCAATACATACGCCACGTAGACGATGCGTGGGACAACGTTGATTACGAGTTCAGCTACCGGCAGTAATCACCGCGCTGTGTAACCACCGCGTTTGATGCATTCACGATCGCAACACATAAAAAACGCGAAGGACATGCCTTCGCGTTTCTTTATGTGTGAATTCCGCCGAAGTGCAGACGTCAAACTAGCGAATCGTCACCGTTTTCCAGTCAGACAATGCAGGGATCAATGAGGCAATTTCCGCCTCTTGCATTTGCCATTGCTCAAAACGGTCACAGACTGCTTGCCGCGCGATTAACGTGCGATTGCGTTGCAGCTTCACTTCATCCGCGAGCTTATCTTGTAAGGTCGCCATTTTTTGAGAAATAAACTGCATCTTGTTGCTTTTTCCCTCGCTCAACAAGGCAATGTCCATCAAGCCTTGGCTGGCTACAGTCGCAATCAACTGTGGGATACTGGCTTCCACTTCGCGCACGACTAACGTCAATGCTTGGTGGTTGAGAACCGGCAAACTTTCAGGAGAATACAGCGATGTATTGACGCGGTCTTGTAGATACTGATGAAATTTTCCGATCTCCCCGCGCAACACGCTCTTTTCACCTAACTCAGCACTGATCACTCCATCCAACGCTAGCCAAGACGTGTGCAACTCTTCCGTCAACGTGCGCCCAATGAACGGCAAATCGTTACGGATAATCTGGTTGTACTCAGTCAGAGAAGCTCTTTGGACATCACTCAATGAGATACGATGAATATCGTAGAAAAGGTTACCGGTGGCATCAATGCGGAACATGTCGTTATTTTTTTCAAACACGACGTTATCTGCATCGATAGCAAGGTTGCCATGAAGTTCTGGTTGGCAGGTTTCCGCTGAAGCAAAAAATGGCAACGTGGCCAAAATAAAACAAAAAACGCGTGCTGCGTAAGTGTGGTTGTGACTACCCATATCCGCTCTCCATCTCGCCGGATGAATGAGTAACAAAGCAGCCACTCATTCAAGCGTTAGAAAATTGAACGTCCGATGCGCTCAGACAGCATTTCTAATGCTGCTGTGCCTGCCAGCGAGTTGCCAGAGGGATCAAGCTCAGGTGACCATACCGCAATCGACATTTCACCCGGTACTATCGCCACAATCCCACCACCGACACCCGACTTCCCGGGCATACCAACTCGGTAAGCAAACTCGCCTGCACCATCGTACAAACCACAGGTCGCCAATAGCGCATTAACCTGCTTACTCTGAGTCTGGCTGACAATTGTTTTTTCTGCGCCTAAAGGAAGTCCTTTGTTTGCCAGATAGTTAAATGTCTTTGCCAGATCGACACAGCTCATCCGAAGTGCGCAGTAATGAAAATAATTGGCCAGAACTGGCATCACATCGTTATCGAAATTACCAAATGCACGCATCAAATAGGCTATCGACGCGTTGCGATCACTGTGATCCATTTCCGAGTTCGCCACGATCTTGTCGTAACAAATATGAGGGTTGCCAGAGAGACGACGAACAAACTCCAGCATACGCTGACGCGGCGCAGATAAACGGCTATAGAGCATATCGCACACCACCAAAGCGCCCGCATTGATAAACGGGTTACGGGGAATTCCCTTCTCCATCTCTAACTGGATCATCGAATTAAACGCCTGACCAGACGGCTCTTTTCCCACGCGTTGCCACAGCTCTTCTTGGCTATAGTTTTGAAGCGCTAACGTGAGGCTTAACACCTTAGAGATAGATTGAATAGAGAACGCTTCTTGCGCATCCCCCGCAGTGATGATTTCGCCGTCGTTATAACAAACGGCAATGCCTAATTTATCCGCTGAGACACTCTCAAGTGCAGGGATATAATTGGCAACACGACCTTGTCCAATTAATGGGCGAACTTCTTCTAGGATCTCGCTCAACAGCTCTGGGCTTGGTTTCATCACTATCTCCAGTGGTCAAAAAAGCCAACGCGAGGTTGGCTTCAAGTCATTCTTCGACGGACACTTTACAGTGTCACGACGCGAATAAAGGTATGAGTTTTTTATTATTCTGTGCGGGCGTATTTCATGTCCCAAACACCGTGACCTAAACGGTGACCACGCGCTTCGAATTTCGTCAAAGGGCGATCATCTGGGCGAGGAATATACGAACCGTCAGTCGCCGTGTTTTTGTAACCTGGCGCCACGTCCATCACTTCTACCATATGCTCTGCATAGTTTTCCCAGTCAGTCGCCATATGGAAAATACCGCCAATTTTTAGCTTATCACGCAGCATTTGAACGAATTCAGACTGAACGATACGGCGTTTATGGTGACGCGCTTTATGCCAAGGGTCAGGGAAGAACAGTTGGACGGTTTCTAGGCTTGCCACAGGGAGCATGTGCTCGAACACTTCTACCGCATCGTGACACATCACGCGCAAGTTAGTGACGCCAGCATCACGTGCAGCCATCAAGCATGCACCCACACCTGGGCTGTGTACTTCAATGCCCACAAAGTTTTTTTCTGGCGCATTCTTTGCCATTTCAACCAGCGAGGCACCCATACCAAAACCGATTTCGAGGACTACTGGATTGTTGTTGCCGAAAACCTCAGCCCAATCTAGTTGTTTCTCTTCGAAATCAATACCCATGGTTGGCCAGCAATCATTCATTGCTTGCTCTTGGCCTTTGGTCAAACGACCTTCGCGGCGTACAAAGCTTCTGATTCTGCGAAGAATTTTTCCGTCTTCGGTCAATTCGGTTTTGGTAACTTCAGTCATTCTCTATGCCTGTAACTCAGTAACGAAGAAAAGATAAGCGGATCGCGCATTATCCAAAGATCGAGCAAGTGTGCAAGCCTGATCATTGGGCGGCACGTATCTTACCTGAGATGCCTACAAGTTTGCGGCCTTTTTCTGCACAGACTTGTTATACCCAAACAACCTCAAGGTGCTTGTTCAGCGAGAATTTGTTGGCTGGCAGGCGCGGCGCTGAAATGAGAAGCTCTGAATCCTGCATCTTGAGGTTATTTGGGTATAGACTAGTGCACGAGCAATCTCGTGGGCAACGCCCCCAATAAAGATAACAAAAGAGCGAGCAAAGTGAGTCAGTCCTTTTCCGACGCAATATTGGCCTGGTATGACAAATACGGCCGCAAAACCTTACCGTGGCAGCAAGAAAAAACACCGTATAAGGTGTGGCTGTCCGAAATCATGTTGCAGCAAACCCAAGTTGCGACGGTGATTCCTTATTTCGAGCGCTTCATGGCGCGCTTCCCAACCGTTGTCGATCTGGCAAACGCAGAACTCGATGAGGTACTCCACTTATGGACAGGGCTTGGCTACTACGCCCGCGCCCGCAATCTCCATAAAGCGGCACAGGAAATTGCCAATACTTACCAAGGTGAATTCCCAACCAACATTGAAGATGTCCTTGCCCTACCCGGTATTGGCCGCTCAACAGCAGGCGCTGTACTTTCGCTTTCACTCGGGCAGCACCATCCGATCTTGGACGGTAACGTGAAGCGCACATTATCACGCCATTTCGCCGTTGAAGGCTGGCCGGGGAAAAAGCCTGTTGAGAACCAACTCTGGGCACTCGCCGAGCAGCATACTCCGGAGGAAGGCGTGCAACGCTTTAATCAAGCAATGATGGACATGGGCGCCATGGTCTGTACGCGCAGCAAACCCAAGTGCGAGATTTGCCCTGTGAATTATAGCTGTGACGCCAATGCCTTAGGCCGCCAATCTGACTTCCCGGGAAAGAAACCCAAAAAGACCATTCCAGAAAAAGAAACCTGCTTTGTGTTGTTTCAATATGAAGATCAGATTTGGCTAGAACAACGCCCACCAGCAGGATTGTGGGGAGGCTTATGGTGCCTACCTGAGACAAAAGAAAGCGATGCAAACACCTTCATTGACGGTAAATTGCAACGCGGTGAATTTGACACGCCAGAGCAACTTACCGCATTTCGCCACACGTTTAGCCATTTTCACTTAGATATCGTGCCTATTCGCGTTAAATTGCAAAGTAAGCCCAGTAATATTGGGGAGAACGGGATCATGGAAGGACAAGGCGGCCTTTGGTATAACTTATCCCAACCAGCAAAAGTTGGGCTTGCTGCCCCAGTGCAGAAGTTACTAGAAAGCCTAACACGAGAATTTCAGACTTCGGCAAGTGCCGAGAAATCATAATATTTGGAGCTTAATGATGAGCCGTACTGTTTTTTGTGAGCGTTTAAAGAAAGACGCGGAAGGGTTAGATTTTCAATTGTACCCAGGTGACCTAGGCAAACGTATTTTTGACAACATTTCGAAAGAAGCGTGGGCCCAATGGCAAAGCAAACAAACCATGCTGATCAATGAAAAGAAGCTCAACATGATGGAACCCGATCACCGCAAATTGCTTGAAGAAGAAATGGTGAAATACCTCTTCGAAGGTCACGATACTGTGATCGAGGGCTACACCCCGCCTTCTGAGTAAGACTCTTACCTCACAATTTCACATCAACACTTTGTAAATTAAAGCATCCTGATTACGCTGATCATGGATGCTTTTTCACTGTATGGTACCCATGAAACCTCTTCGCCTACTCAGTTGTCTACTGATCGTTTTTTCACTCTCGGGTTGTAGCCGAGAAATGGTGGAAGCCATTTACTCTGTTGATTATGAAACCACGAATCGATTTGCCAAAAACCTTGCGCCACTTCCAGGTCAGTTTGAAAAAGATCTTGCTGCACTCGACACGCTGATCAGCGGCTTTACCGGTGATATTCAAGTACGCTGGGGAGAAAACGAAGTTTACGTAGCGGGCAAAAGTGACTATGTAAAATACACAGATAACTACCTCAGTCGCGCCCGCGTTGATTTTGCGAATGGACTTGTGACCATTGAAACGGTCGCGACCACTGAACCCAAACAGCACCTCAAGCAAGCCATCATCACCACCTTGCTGACACCGAATGACCCTGCTTCCGTGGATTTGTACTCTGCTGCCGACGTTCCGCAAGAAGGACGCCCCTTCTTGCAGGGACAAATCCTTGATCAGGACGGCAAAGAAATCGCATGGGAGTGGCGGGCTAGCCGATATGCAGAGCATTTGATTAATACTGACATCAAAACCAAATCACTGCGTTTTCAAAAAGTCTTCTACGTGCAGATCCCTATGGTATCTGACCACTCCAGCAAAAGACGTTATCAATATGCGGATTTGATTCGTAAGTCCTCACGTCAATATGGCATCTCGGAGGAGTTGATTTATTCCATCATCAAAACCGAAAGCAGTTTCAACCCTTATGCCGTGAGTTGGGCGAATGCCTACGGCTTGATGCAAGTCGTTCCTAAAACGGCGGGACGTGATGTGTTTAAGCTTGTGAAAAAACGTTCTGGTGAGCCGAGCCCTGAATACTTATTCGACCCAGCTCGAAATATTGATGCGGGCACCGCATATTTCTATATTTTGAAAACACGATACTTAAAAGATGTCCGCGATCCGCTGTCAAAACACTACAGCATGATCTCTGCGTACAATGGCGGAGCTGGGAATGTACTTAAAACATTTCATCGTTCAGACCGAAAACGTGCCATGAATGATTTAAATAGCTTAAAACCCAATCAAGTTTACTGGGCTTTAACCAATAAACACCCGTCTTCAGAGTCACGGCGCTATCTTCAGAAGGTCACTAACTTCCAAAAAGAATTTCGTTCCATGCAATAAAACCGAGGGGAAAACCATAAAGTCAGTGCGTTTTTAATTCAAAATGGCGAAAAAGACATCAAACAGTCTTATTTGACGTTTTTTTTATAAAAAGGTGTTGACGGAAACCCTGAAAATCCGTTTAATGCACCCCGTTGCCTCGATAGCTCAGTCGGTAGAGCAGGGGATTGAAAATCCCCGTGTCGGTGGTTCGATTCCGCCTCGAGGCACCATATTTAGTGAGATGGTGTTAAGTACGCAACGTTTCCAAGGTTTGTGTGCCGGCTTAGCTCAGTTGGTAGAGCAACTGACTTGTAATCAGTAGGTCACCAGTTCGACTCCGGTAGCCGGCACCATTATTTTGATATTGAGTTAATGACTCTCTAATCAAAGCCTCGATAGCTCAGTCGGTAGAGCAGGGGATTGAAAATCCCCGTGTCGGTGGTTCGATTCCGCCTCGAGGCACCATTATTGCAAGAATGGTAATTGATTCAGCTTCGGCTAAATTGGTTCCTAGCAATTCCCCCTTAGTTCAGTTGGTAGAACGGCGGACTGTTAATCCGTATGTCGCAAGTTCAAGTCTTGCAGGGGGAGCCACTTTAAGAAACCTAGTCTTCGGACTAGGTTTTTTTTCGTCTGTTGTTCAGTGCTCCGCACTGATTGTCGCAACCCTAGGCGGGCCCAACTAGGCGTCCCCGTTAAGTCTTGCAGGGGAGCCACTTTAAGAAACCTAGTCTTCGGACTGGTTTTTTTTCGTCTGTTGTTCGGTGAGCAGCAGCGTTCGTTCGAGCAAGATCGAATGACACCGCCATCCCAATCAAAAAAGCCCAACCTTTCGATTGGGCTTATTGCTAGTCAAAGATCGCAAAAAATTTTCACTAGCACGAGAAGCTATTCTCCATTCCCGCAGATAATTTGTATGTGCCTCTCGCAGTGCGGCCTTCGTCTTCATAGCAAAAGAACTCACAAAGCTCGGTGACTAGAGCAATCCCTCGACCGCTGGTCGCCAGCAACTCATCCAACGTACTGTCCGTATCCTCGATTAAAAAACCTTCCCCGTTATGGGTAATATAAAAACTCACCTCACGTTTAGCGGGATTAAACGAGATGCCAGCTTCTAAGTAAGCAAACTGATCGAGCGATTCAAGTCGAGATTGACGTTCCATGTAATAATCCAAAAATCCATCATCATCAGATTTCAGACTCGACTCGAGCCTCAGTAATCCGTGTTCGAGAGCGTTATTCGTCAATTCAGATAAAATGGTACACATCAAGTCCACATCAATGTTGCTTCCGAGCGTGCCTTTCAGCATGCGTCGGATTTCCCCAACCAAGTTCACTTTGCGTAACTCGGATGCGCCAAAGTAAACATTAAGCTGGGCAGGAGAGCGGCGATCATAGTAATCAATGTCTCCAGGTTGCTGTTCGACGCAGCTTTGTATAGGTGCAGTCAACTCCAACATCGACATGTCGTCACCTACCCCGCCACCGCTGGTAAATTGCGTAATATGCTCTCGTGTTGCCTTAATGACGCTTTCATGTGGGGAGGATATCAAGGCCTCGAGGCCCTCTTCTCCCAATTCTTGCCCTTTCGCATTGCGTGCTTCAATGACACCATCGGTAAAGAAAAATAATTTATCGCCATCCTCCAATTTCAACACAACAAGGTTGGCTTCAAACTCTTCAGAATCCATAGCACCCAGCGCCATGTGCGCGGAGGGTAAGCGTTGTTTTATTTCGCCCTGACGATCGACAATATAGCCATCAGGCATCCCACCCCCCCACCACTTTATCTCCAATCCATTGGCGGAAACTTCAAGTAAGTTAGCGGCGACTAGCATGCCTGGGGGCAGAAACGTCTTTAATGTCGAGTTCATTTCTTTCACGATATCGCCCAACGCAAAGCCATTCTTTGTCATAGCAAAAAAGGCTTTTGTAGCGGGAATGGACGAAATAGCAGCAGGCAAGCCATGACCGGTGGCATCTGCAAGTAACGCATAGATGCCGCCTTGAGGCCTTGGTGTAACGAGTACGACATCACCGTTAAAATTAGTGTAGGAGCTGGTATAGAACTCCACCCCCTCAGCATCTTGATAGCAGCCCTGCATTAAGTTGCTAAATATGGTTTCCGCCATAGTGTGCTCATAGAGGGTATGAGCTTGAAAGTGCTTAAGTGCATCTCGCTGTACGGCAACCTCGTTGTACAAGCGCACGTTTCGACAATGAGCACGTACTTTCGCAACAATCGTGGTTCGACTTATCGGCTTTGTTAAAAAATCATCCCCCAACGTCATGCAACGATTAAACGCGTCGTTATCCGTTATGCCTGTTAGAAAGACGATTGGAAGGTATGCATTTTTATATCGTCGTCGGATCTGCTTTGCCGCCTCAAAGCCATCCATAACTGGCATCAACACATCCATGATCACGATATTCGGCAACTCTTCCATTGATTCCAACATATCGAGCGCCATTTGACCGTTGTCAGCAATCAATAGCTCATCGAACTCATCTCTGAGCACATGTTCGAGGAAGCATTGCAATGAAACTTCATCTTCAACGATAAGGACTTTCAATCGCGACCTCCCTGATTGATTCCAATCAACGTGAATACGTCTATTTATTCAATGATGAATTTTTTCTCAAAGCGCGCAATAACCAGCACTCGTTTAATTTGAGGCATGGTGTTCGTCAATCGAATATCGCCTTCTTTTTTATTCAGGAAGGTCTGCATATTTAACAGCATCCCAAGACCCGCACTGTCAATGTATTCAGTCCCGCGGAAATCGACTTCAATGTCTTTTCCTTGGCAGTCCTTATACGCATCGCGAAATTCCTGCACCACACTAAAATCAAACTGTCCGTTCACATGGATAACAACAGATTTTCCGTCATTTCTTTCTTCACGACTGATAGCCATACCGTCTCCTAAAACAGTTCAATGTCGCCTTCATCAGCTGACATTTGTTTTGCTGGGGCTCTATCCGCAGAGCCTGCGAGTTCTTCAATTTTATCCACTGCAGCATGCAGTGCGACCCAATCAACCTCATCCGCAGTTAAGCTCTCAGTGATCAGAGCATTGAGATCTTCCAAAATATGGAGGTTATTGAGTACATGTTGCCCTTGCTGTGACACGATATCTGCGAATTGCAGCCCTTGAATACTTTTGGCCACCTCTCCACGAACCATTTCACCTTTTTCTGTCACCTTACCAATCTCTAGTGTGACTTCCTGATTGACCCCCTGAACCCCTTTCAACAACTGCTCGATTCGGGTTTTAGATTCAATGGAAGAGGTCATATCTAACGTCGCAATTTCTCCAACGATACTGTTAGTTTGCTTCACTGTGTCTTGGGCAAGATTGATGTCTTTGTGAATTTGGCTATTTAAGGTGGATGCTCGGTTAGCAAGCTCTCTAACTTCTGAAGCAACCACCCCAAATCCTCGACCTAATTCTCCGGCTCTCGCCGCTTCAATCGCCGCATTTAGGGCTAAGAGGTTGGTTTGATCCGACATCGCTTGAACCTGATCAAGCAAATTAAATACAGCCCCTAGTTTTTCCGACATATCGTGAATACAGTGAATCGCTGTAATGCTTTTTTCTGAGACTTTCACCAAGAGGTCAATATATTGGTCGATTGCCTGCTCGGTTTCCGGCAACACTTTAGAGAGGTTAAACTCACTGTCTTCGTTATTTAGCAAGCCCCCCACCATATGGTTGGCCAATGTGGCCTGCTCACTCACCGCCCGCTCCATACCAAAGAAGCTGGAATTAAGGTTGTGAACAGAGTTGTTTATCACTTCCTGTTGTCGGTCTAACTGCTCTCTGATTGGGATCAGCTCAATGCTCAAAATGTTGTGGATTTTTTGCAAGACCGCCGTGGACTCAACTGACACCACATCATCGTCCAAAAGGGTTTCATGCCTATCGTTTGAAAGACTTCCCTCAGGCTTAGATCGCCACAAATACAGCACGCAGAGTATGACAATAGCCACCGCTACGCTGCTCGAAAGCGTTTGCTGCAAATAAATGAGCACCGCACCTGCGGTAAGGGCTAAGAGAGCAACTACGTTTTTAATTTTTGTATTAACCATAAACTTTACCCACTAAGTAAGTGGCAATTTTATCCAGAGGCAATACCTGTTGGGCGGCTTCAATTTCAACGGCGGCGCGAGGCATACCCCAAACCACTGAACTTTTCTCATCTTGCGCAACAGTCAAAGCTCCGGTTTGACGCATTTCCAACATTCCTTGTGCGCCATCTCGTCCCATTCCGGTTAAAAGTACCGACAGCGAACGACCACCGGCGGCTTGAGCAACGGATGAGAACATCACATCAACAGAAGGCTTATGACGTTGAACAGGGTCGCTGTCGCAGCGTGTGCTGTAATAGCAACCAGAGCGTTTAACAACTTTCAAATGAAAATCACCAGGCGCGACATAGACTCGACCACTCACCAATGGAGCCATATCAGTGGACAACTCCTCTACTTGTAAAGAGGAGGCTCGATTGAGTCGCTCAGCAAAGGATTTACTGAACACGGCTTTAATATGTTGGGTGATTACAATAGGTGGCATTTTTGCAGGTAGAGCTTCAAGGACGTGACGAATGGCTTCTGTCCCCCCCGTAGAAGCGCCAATAGCAATAATGTCGTAAGACGAACTCATGTTGCGACCAGATACGCTGATTTCTGACGCCAAGTTATGCACTGCGCCAGCTATGTTTGCGTTGGCCGCCATTTTTACTTTCTCGACCACCAGTTGGCGATAGTTACTCAATTCTGAGGCGACATTTTCTGTCGGCTTAGGGAAGTAATCGACAGCACCAATCTCCAACGCGGCCAACGTAGCCTCAGCACCATGTTGAGTGAGCGTTGATATCATGACGACTGGCATTGGATGGAGACGCATCAGATTACGAAGAAATTGAACACCATCCATTTTCGGCATCTCAATATCTAGCGTGATGACATCAGGTTTGAGTTTCTTAATTTTTTCTCTGGCTTCGTAAGGGTCGACTGCTAATCCCACGACTTCGAGGTGAGGATCTGAATTGATAACATCAGTGAGCAATGCTCTAAAAACTGCAGAGTCGTCAACAATCAGTACTCTATGTACCCGTTTTCCCATTAGAATAGCTCCGCACTATCGCCGTCATCACGTTTCGCTTCATTTGCCAGACGGCGTTTATAATTAGTTTCTTCCGCTTCAACTTCACCGCGGTATCCTCTGAGCTTCTTGACCCATGCTTTTCCTGTCATGGGATCAAATACGACTTTGCGTGGGAATTCAGTGCCTAGATCTTCTCCCACGATGTTTAAACCTTCGCTTTGAACATAGTTACGAATGAAAGCAATGTTCTTTTCACCAATATTGGCTTGCTTCCCCATGACAGTGCCACCACCAAACAACTTCACTCGTAGTCGGCTTTTTACCGCGCCTTGCTGGATCATGGTGTTGATAAGTAATTCCATGGCATAGTTGCCATAACGAGCCGCATTCGAACGCCACTGTGTTGGGTCCCACCCTTCTATGTTGTCTGAGTCGCCAAACGGCAACATAAAATGGTTCATGCCGCCTAACTCTATAAACGGATCCCATACACAAGCAGAAATACAGGAACCCAGACCTGTCGCTATCAGCTCGCGTTCTGAGGTGACGTACACCTCTCCCGGCTGAATTTTCACCATCATCATTTGCTTACCGGGGTGGAAGAAACGCCTTGCCCCTGCCCCAATGGGGCAGCCAGTAAGCTCGAGAATTTTATGCATACAAGGCTCTGTTCGCTGTTATTTCGAAGTTGCAGTGATCGCTTTTACGGTTTGCGAAACATGGTTTGACCAAGGTTCTCAAATCGACTGCCCATTTGTCCGATGCTTTCAGAGTGACCAATAAACAAAATGCCGCCACTGCCCAGCTTTTCCCAGAAACGATAGATAAGTTGTTGCTGCATATCTTTCTCAAAGTAAATCATTACATTGCGACAAAATATTGCGTCCAACGGGCCTTTATGAGGCCACGCGGCAGTTAGGTTTAACTGCTTAAACGTAATGGCCTTACGCACAGAAGGCTTCACTTTCAGTAGTTCTTGCTTCTTCCCCTTACCGCGAATGAATCCGTGATGTAGCATCGCTGACGGAATAACTTTGCTTGCTTCAATACCATAGGTCCCATTTTGGGCCACTTCTAACACTTGGGTGTCTAAGTCTGTGGCCAAAATCTTGCAATCATGATTTGGGGTCAGTAAGCCGCTCGCTGCCAACGTCGATGCAATGGTATAAGGCTCTTCGCCCGTCGAGCACCCCGCAGACCAAATGCGAATCCGCTTTTGCTTTTGTCTCTGCCATTCCGGAACCATGGTGTTGGTCATAAAGTCAAAATGGTGCTTTTCTCTGAAGAACTGCGTTTTGTTTGTCGTTAAGGAATTAACAAAAGCCACTCTCTCATCTAAATCACTATTCACTAGAGCAAAATAGGCATGAAAGCTGTCTAATCCGGTACGACGCAATCGCCTTGCAAGCCGTCCGTACACCATTGAGGTTTTACGCTCAGAGAGAGAAATACCCGTTTCTCTGAGCATAAACTCCTGAATATATTTGAAGTCATTGTCCGTGAATTCAAACTCACGTTGCTCTTCAATTTTACCCAGCGCCTCAATTGCACTCACGGTTAGAATTCCTCCCAATCATCGTCAGAATCCGTGGCGGACATGGGCGATCCATTGGCCACTTTTTTCACTGCAGGGGCGGAAGAGGGTGTTGACCGACTCGGTGAAGACGGCGTTTGCTGGAAGCTTTTCACAGGCACCGAGTTCGGGTTGTTTAGTCCTGTACGCGAACCGTCAACTCGGAAGAAACCAATCAAGTTAAGTAATTCGCTGCCTTCGTCGCGAAGAGATTGACTTGCCGCAGAGGCTTCTTCAACTAAGGCTGCATTCTGCTGGGTCATCTCATCCATTTTGACGATGGCTTTCGATATTTCATCAATACCTGTTGCCTGCTCCTGACTGGCCGAGTTGATATTGCCAATCAAAGTAGACACCTCTCCGACAGCATCAACGATTTCGTTCAGCATCTCGCCAGACTCATCAACTAAGCGTGAACCTTCAGACACTTTCTCGACACTATCTTTAATAAGGTCTTTGATTTCTTTCGCCGCTCCTGCGCTTCGCTGGGCGAGATTTCGCACCTCCCCTGCAACCACGGCAAATCCACGCCCTTGCTCACCAGCACGAGCAGCTTCAACGGCAGCATTAAGTGCGAGAAGGTTAGTTTGGAACGCGATTTCATCGATCACACTAATGATGTCTGAAATGCGCTTACTCGCTTTGTTGATTTCACCCATGGCTGATACGGTTTGTTTGACCACATCCCCGCCTTTCTGTGCCTTGGTGCTAGCGTCTTGAGACAGGCGATTGGCAGAATTTGCGCTTTCAGCATTTTGCTTCACGGTCGAGGTCATCTCTTCCATGCTCGCTGCGGTTTCTTCAAGGCTCGCAGCTTGCTCTTCCGTGCGCTCGCTAAGGTCGCTATTTCCTTCAGCAATTTCACCGGACGCTGTCGCGACTCGAGCTGATGACGCAGTGATCTTCTCAACCATGTCACGCAAGTTGGTGATTGAGGTATTCACTGCATTGCTTAGCTCAGCAAAATCGCCTTTATAGTTATCAGGCATGTTGACTTTAAGATCACCCTCAGACACTTTGCTCATGACATCACGACAGTTGTTTAAAGGTTCGACCATACTGTCTAGCAAGCCATTAATACCTTCACTAAGATTCGCCATGAAACCGCTATATTTGTTAGTGTCCATGCGCGAACCTAAACGCCCTTCTGAAGCATCTCGAATCAAGCCTTCAACATCTCGCTGCCCTGCCATTTGTTGAGTAATGTCTTCCCACTGCAAGGCTGGGCCAATGAAGTTTCCTGAAGAGTCGTACATAGCAATGCAGGTAAGCGTAAATTCCAACCCACCCACTTTGATATTTGCGGTGTAAGGCAGGCGATCAGGGTTACTGATAATCGAACGCTGGTGCGCTGGATTCTTGTGGAAAATATCCACATTTTTCCCTGTCAGGTTATCAGCTTGAAAACCAGGGAAATGCTTGCGCAAATCGTCTTCGCGTTTACCCAGCAATTTTTTAAGTGCTGGATTGTAATAGGTAATATTGCCATCTTTATCGGCCATCATGATATTGGTAGTCATACCCTCGACCGCCGACACAAGACGTCCAACTTCGATTTCACGATTACGCAACTCGGTAACATCACGCCACTCTAAGCTATTGCCAATGTACTGACCTTGGTCATTCACAATGGCCGCAACGTTGAGCTCAATGGTGAGGTCCGCGACGCTAATGTCGGTTTTATACGGAAGATTGGCAGGGTTATTCAGCAACTGACGTTGATGAGCGGGGTTCTTGTGGAACTCATCAATACAGCGACCCATTAACCAATCGCTGCTTGATGTGAACCCAGGCCACATTTGCTTGAATGAGCCTTCATGTTTCTGGAACAGTCTTAGTGTCTGTTCATTGATATAAGTGATGGTTAAGTCACGGTCAATCAGCACCATGGCGGTCAATGACTGATCAATAGCGGCACGAAGACGAGCACGTTCATTATCCGCCTGCAGTTTCTCGGTGACATCGTCCCATTCCAATGTATTACCGACATACTCGCCACTTGCATCAATCACCGCTCCCACGACCAAACGTAGAGAAACATCCCCCACTTTAATAACCGTTTCGTGTGGCAAATTAGCTGGGTTAGACAACATCTGTCGTTGGTGAGCAGGATTTTTGTGGAACAAGTCGATACATGTTCCTTCGATCCAATCCTTTTCCGCACGGAAACTGGGCCACTTGGAGCGGAACAATTCTTCGTGCGTTTTAAGCAACTCCACTGATTTCTTGTTGACATAAAAGACCTTGAAGTCTCTATCAACCATCATCAATGCGGTCTGAGCAGTATCTAGCGCAGAGACAATGTGCGCCTTCAAGCCCAGATCTTCTTGTGTGCTTTCTGTGTCTGTTACCTTCTCTTTTTTCCACCAAGACATAACTGTTAATCCTCGCTAACCAGATCTGGCTGCGTTACTTCATGCAACACGTCGAAATCAAATAGTCGTTCTAATTGTATTAACACCACATGATTGCCACTGACTGAAGCGATCCCTTCGATGAATCGTTCGTCAATTTTCACAAAACTAGGTGCTGTTTTAATTTGACTCGCCGATAACTGATATACCTCAGCGACTGCATCGACAATTATTCCCAGTGATTGTCCCTGTTCATTTCTCACAATCACCACCACCGTCGTTTTACTCAATATCGACGGTGACATATTGAACCTTTGCCTGAGATCGATAATGGGAATGTACTCCCCTCGAAGTTCAAGCACGCCCAACAGATAACTTTCACTGTTGGGCAATTTTCTTATTTCTGACCAACCACGGACCTCTTTCACATCAAGGATATTCAGGCCATATTCTTCGTCATCGATCAAAAAGCTCAGATATTCCATCACCTCATCTGACATAGTGCCTCCTTAATGAACCAGTCCATCGATGCTGAGCAGTGCATCTACATCCAGTAAGCTCATCACCTGAGCATCCACGTTCAGCAATCCACTGACAAATGGCATGACCTGCGAGTCGCCGATTGGTGGGATTAAACTTTTATCACCCAGATCAATCACATCTGAAACGGCATCAACCACGACACCCATCATTCGGCTTCCTGCGGATTCACCTGCTTTTAAAATCAACACCACGGTTGTTGGTAGATACTCAACGACGCCGATATTGAACCGCACCCTCAAATCCATGATAGGAACGATCATGCCGCGCAGATTAATAACACCGAGAACAAACTCAGGTGAACGCGGTATCACTGTTGGCGGCTCCCAAACGCGGATCTCTTCCACCGCTTGGATATCTACGCCGTAAAGTTCATGAGCCAAATCGAAACTTAGAAAGTCCGACCCTTGCAGGCGGTCTTGACCTTCATTGGGTTCGTCATTTGAGGCTGCTAGCGCTTGATTCGTCATGCTCTTCTCCTAAGCCGCCACATGGCTGTTTGAATCAGCGACTCGGCTTAAAAATCCCGTCATCAAACCCTGTATATCCAATATGAGAGACACAGAACCATCACCTAGAATCGTGGCGCCAGACACACCATTGACACGGGTATAATTGGACTCGAGACTTTTTATGACCACTTGCTGCTGGCCTAGCATTTCATCCAAAAGCAAGCCCACACGATTTCCACTGGCCTCCACCAAACAAAGCAATTGTTTATCCAGCGTTCCAGACTCACCCAAACCAAACTCTTCTTTTAGCCGCAATATGGGAATGTTTTCATCACGAAGACGATAAAGTTCAACACCACCTGTCGCCACTTTCACACGCTCAGATTCAATCTGAATGGATTCAATAATTGAAATCAGTGGCACCACAAACACTTGGTCAGCGAGCTTGACCAGCTGCCCATCGAGAATCGCCAAAGTAAGCGGTAAGCTAATTCGAAAAACGCTGCCTACATTAGGCTCTGAATCCACTTCAATATGGCCGCCCAAGTCTTCTATATTGCGCTTCACCACATCCATGCCCACACCACGGCCAGAAACATCAGACACGATCTCTGCAGTCGAAAATCCTGGAGCAAAGATTAGGTTGTACACCTGATGGTTAGACAGGTCATCCAGTGAGGTATCTTGGTGCAATAAGCCTTTTTCGATGGCTTTTTTCCACACTCTTTCTTTATTCAGCCCCGCACCATCATCTTTCACCTCAATGACAATGGAACCACCTTGGTGATAGGCATACAGTGAGACTTTACCTGTTTCACTTTTTCCATTTGCGACGCGTGTTTCTGGCAGTTCCAAGCCATGATCCACAGCATTACGTACTAAGTGAACGAGCGGGTCGGTGATTCTTTCCAAAACAGTTTTATCAAGTTCGGTTTGTTCACCCTCAATGACCAGCTCGACGTTTTTACCCAGCTGAGAAGACAAATCTCGTATCAGGCGAGGGAATCGATTGAACGCAAAACTGATTGGTAGCATGCGAATATTCAGCACGCTTTCTTGAAGTTCTTTGGTGTTTTGCAAGAGTTGGTCAAGCCCAGCTTGAAGACGCTCAATTTTACTTTCAGAAAAGTTTTGACTGAGTTCGGTCAACATGGATTGAGTGATCACTAACTCACCCACTAGATTGATCAAGTTGTCGACTTTGTCTATCTCTACTCGAATAGAAGAAACCGCATCTGCTTTAGTTGCAGCTTGCTTTGCTGCTGGTTTGTTAGCTGCTGCCGGTTGTGACGCCGTTGATGTTGCTTTCGTAGATGAAAGAGTATCGTCAGCAATTTCAACTTCCTGACTTTGGGCTCCTTCTTTTTCAGCCCGTGATACATCGAGATCACAGTCTTCTTCTACCCATTCAAATATCTCTTCAATCAGAACCTTTTCGACGTGCGCATCAAGAGTGATTCGCCAATTGAGATAACACATCTCAGGTTCCAGCTCACTGAATGTCGGTAGCGCATCATAAAGACACTCAACCTGACAATGAGCCCCAAGATCAAAAAGCTCTCGAAGAATGCGGACAGGATCATTGCCCGTAAAAAACATGTCTTTATGTGGCTTGAACAGTACAACCCAATCACCGTCACCATCGCTATCCAGCGACGCCACCGAGTCTTCACTTTCTGGCGCGGCAGATTCACTTTCAGCAGAGGCCGACGGCCCGTTTTGGAGCAACTTGTTCAGCTCATCCGTCAATGCATCTCTTAGGACGTGATCAAAGTCAGAATTTGTTTCATAAGCAACCAGCATGCTGTTAATGCAATCGCCACCTTTCAGCAAAAGGTCGATAGTACTGGCATCTAAACGACGCTTACCTTCCCTTGCTTCATCAAGCAATGTCTCCATGACATGTGTGAACTGACTTATCTCATTGAGGTTGAAGGTCGCGCCGCCCCCCTTAATAGAGTGAGCAGCCCGAAAGATGGTGTTAATAATATCGAGATCGATATCACCATCAGGATCGAGTGAAAGCAATTCTCTCTCAAGGATTTCAAGGTTCTCACGACACTCCTCATAGAAAATCCGACGCAGTTGGTCCATGTCCAAAGCCATAGTGGTCTCCTCGCTTGAACTTAGATAACGCGTTGCAACGTTTTAAGAAGAGTATCTGGGTTAAAAGGCTTAACGATCCAGCCTGTTGCTCCTGCAGATTTGCCCATGCTCTTTTTCTCTGCCGACGTTTCTGTTGTCAGCATCAAAATGGGCGTGAATTTGTATTGTGGGACGGCACGAACTTGACGCACAAACTCAAGTCCGTCCATGTTAGGCATATTCACGTCAGAGATAATGACGTCATATTGACCCGATTTAGCTTTTGAAAGTGCTTCAGCGCCATCGTTTGCGGTTTCTACCTGATAACCCGCTTCTTTGAGCGTATGACTTACCATTTGACGAATTGAAACAGAATCATCTGCCGCTAATATCTTTCGCATACTGTCACCCTGATTGAACTACCCGAAAACTATTCAGTAAAATTGTCTAAGCCTAACGACTCAACCAACCCCAATGTCTTAGCTGCCCCCACTAACTCAGTGGATGCACCTTCCCATTTCCATGTAATGGATTGGTTTTGGCACAAAAACTTGGCTGTCAGTAAAAGCTGTAACCCTGGCGCATCAACGCGTGATACTTCGCTACCATCAATTAGCAAGCTATCAGACTGCTCTAACTCGACTTGCAAGCGATCTTTCAACCCCATCACCTGCGTAATGTCCAATTGTTCTCCCAATGAGAATCCCATCGCAGAATTCCTTCTAGTACCTAATGACTAATGTCGGAAATATTTATGTCTCTGTAAGTGTAGCAATAATGCGAAAAATGAAAGTTTTTTAGTCACTAAGATTTAATTTGAGACATTTTGTGTGGTTTTTTTGATACATCACGTACAAAAAGTAGGCTTATCGCAATGACAACTAAGAGAATGTTCGTCTCCGTCATGAAAATGAAGACGTGAAACCGTGTTGTGAGGATTTAAAGTGAAGATGCCTGCTCAAAGAAAAAGCACGGTGGTCGGATTAGCGCCGAATTAGGCAAAAAAGCAACAGTCAGACTATTTTGATGCGAATTTATTTTGACAAGAACGCGCCTCTCCTATTTAATAGCGCTCGTTGCCTCGATAGCTCAGTCGGTAGAGCAGGGGATTGAAAATCCCCGTGTCGGTGGTTCGATTCCGCCTCGAGGCACCATATTTTTGTTAGCGCTGTTAGCGGTAACGAGGAAATGGTCTTCAACAAGAAGCAACGTTTCCAAAGTTTGTGTGCCGGCTTAGCTCAGTTGGTAGAGCAACTGACTTGTAATCAGTAGGTCACCAGTTCGACTCCGGTAGCCGGCACCATCTTTACGAGAGCCTCGTCCAAGGACGAGGCTTTTTCGTATCTAGCGTTTGGGAAAACGACAATAAACAATCAGTGTGAGTTCGACGCTGACTGAACCTCAGCCTTCAAACCCACACTTTCACTCTTCACAAATTAGTCAAACAAGCTATTAAGCCAACCGACAGGATCGGGTTTATCACAACGCTCACGCCAGTGACCTTTTGGATCCCACATAGGAAGTTTCTGTTGGCTAAAGCAATCAGTGACAAATTGTCCCTCTCTCACCTGGTATGGAACACTCGTCACCTCTGAAGGCCAGTTAAGGATGAGCTTCTGCGGTTGTCTTTCTTTTATGTAGTCAGCATAAACGCGAAGTGCCCCTGAAGAACCCGTTAACTTGGTTGGCTTGTTGTCATCTCGCCCTAACCATACTGTTACGACTTCGCGCCCATCAATGCCGACATACCAACTGTCTCTGTTGTTATCCGTCGTACCCGTTTTACCTGCAAGCGACGCCCAAGCAAACGACGGATTGAGATAACGCGCGGTTCCTTCTTTAACGACATGCTTCATGGCATACATGGTTAGCCAGCTGGCTTGTTCCGGCACCGTTTGGCTTGCCTTAGGCCAATTGCGATACAACACCTGCCCTTCGCGCGTAACCACAGCACGCAGCGCTGTTAGTTCAGCCTTACGCCCGCCACTGCCTAACGTTTGGAACATTTGCGTAACCTCCATAGGCGTTAAGGTGAATGCACCTAACAGCAGCGAAGGGACGCGAGTGATCTGATCAGGATTGACGCCCAAATCATCGAACGTCGAGATAACATTATCGAGCCCGATCGCTAAGCCCAAATTCACCGTTGGAATGTTATAAGAGTGCGCAAGCGCTTTAAGCAACGGCACTTGTCCTCTGAATTTCCTGTCATAGTTTCTTGGTTTCCACTCACTGCCCTGATCCCCTTTCAGTACCAAGGGCTTGTCATCAAGTGGCGTGGCAAGGTTATATTTTTCCGGCTGTAACAAGGCCGCCAAATAGACAGCAGGTTTTGACAGAGAGCCAATTTGCCGACTGCCATTCAAGGCGCGGTTAAATCCGGCATAACCGGGACGACTTCCTCCCACCATCGCGCGGATCTCTCCGCTCTTACGGTCAGCTATCACCACCGCGGCTTCTAACTCATTTCCGGCAGTTTTCTTCAGCGCTTTCACTTTGTTGACGACGGTCTTTTCAATCAATGATTGAGACAACGGATCGAGGGTACTGAATACGCGCAAACCACTTTCAGGGTTGAATTGATTCCCAACACGCTCCCGAATCTCACGCGTTAGCTGTTCAAAATAAGCGGGTTGACGGCTATTGAGGCTAGGTGATTTTTGCACATCCAATGGACGCGCTGCCGCTTGTGCATACTGATTGGATGTCAGAACACCGCTTTCCATCATCATACGAAGAATGAGGTCTCGACGCGTTTGCGCACGTTCAGGATAACGCCAAGGGTTATAATAAGACGGACCTTTGACTATCCCCACCAACATCGCCAGTTGATCAATGCGAAGCTCTTCAATGGGGCGACCAAAATAGAGCCTCGCACCCAAAGGAAAACCATGCACAGCCTGTCCACGTGCTTGCCCTAAATAGACTTCATTCAGGTAAGCCTCGAGAATACGGTCTTTGCTATAGCGGTAATCAAGAATAATCGCGATATACGCTTCCTGCACTTTGCGCCACAAGGTGCGGTCACGGGTGAGAAATAGGTTCTTCGCCAATTGCTGCGTGAGGGTTGAGCCCCCTTGAACAGTTCGACCGGCTTTAATGTTCACAACCATGGCGCGAACAATCGCTAACGGAGAGACACCATCATGATGGTAGAAATCACGATCTTCCGTCGTCAATAACGCATCAACCAGAAACTCCGGATAACGTTCGCGTGGCAAGAATATACGTTGCTCATCGGTGTTGGATTCCATCATGCCAAGCAATTTGGGTTCAATGCGTAAATACCCTCGCTGCTTACCACTATCGAGTTGCTTGATGGCAGTAACCCCCTCAGAACCAAACGTCAGCATCACATGTTGCGCGCCTTCGGGGCCATCTTCGAAATCAAACGGACGACGAATCAACTCAATGCGAGTTTTAGAGGCCGAATACTCACCAGCACGTTTTGGTGAGCGCACCTTGTTGTAGTTCAACAAGTCGAGTTCACGCTTTACCGTGGTGATGTCCACGGCGTCACCAGGCGCGAGATGCAACACACGTCCATACACGACTGCGGGGAGTTGCCATATCTGACCATCAAAGCGATCGCGGATTTTCCCATCGAGATAAATCCCCAGAATCACAAGCGCCGCAATGCCGACAAGGGAAAGTTTTACGCCGAGCAATAGTAGCTTTTTCCCCCAGCCTTTTTTCTGTGGCGCTTTCTTCTTTTTAGCGGCCGACGTGGATGGTTTACGTGTGCGGCTTGCCGTTTTCTTCGGTGTTGGTTTAGTCATGAATGGTGGGTTACGCGTCCGGTTTAAAGTGTCGTTTAGTCAATGTCGTCGGCTGATGATTCGCTGGATCATCAGGCCACACATGCTTCGGGTATCGGCCTTTCATTTCTTTTTGCACTTCACGGTATGACCCCTGCCAAAAGCCAGCCAGATCTTGCGTGATCTGAAGAGGTCGCTGAGCGGGGCTAAGCAATTCCACCACCAAGGTAACCTGTCCGTCCGCGATCGTCGGTGAATGCGCTTGTCCATACATTTCCTGCATACGCACTGCGAGCGCAGGTTTTTGATCGGCTTGGTATCGAATAGGGTAACGAGACCCCGTTGGCACTTGATAGGTTTCAGGTAACAAACGATTCAACTCTTTGGTGGTTGCCCAGCCAAACCAAGCCTCTAGCGCACTATAGGTATCGACACTCTGTAAACCTTTCATCGATTTCACCCCGACCATAAACGGCGCTAACCATTCATCGAGTGCGGCAAGCAGACTGTCATCATCAAGAGCAGGCAGACTGATGGGCAATTGCCACGCCAAAGCACAACGGGCGCGAATCAATAGGCTTTCGGCTTTTTTGGGTAGCGCCAAACAAGCAACACCTTTGCGCTTAATCGCTTGCAGCAACGCTTGCGTCATCATCTCTTCATTTCGCTGAGTGATAGGCTTACGCGATAACACTATCTCGCCGCAGCGCAGTTGTGTTTCTGCAATCAACGCCCCTTTCTTATCATCCCAGTCTACCCATTCTCGTTCAGAAAACAGTGAAGGCAGTAGGGTTTGGAGAGCGGTAATATCTGCACGACAAGCAGTAAATACCCGGCTGTCACCTTGCGACATGCTCATTAAGTCCACCGCAATCAAAGCGTCCTCACCAGACAACGGATGATCGGCATCTATTTGCGCGCCGTGACCGTTACTCAGTAAGAAGCGCCCATCATTGCTGCGAGATTTCGCCACGCGATCAGGCCATGCCGATGCCGCCAATGCCGCTAAGAAATCCGAGTCAATGTCACTTCTCAGCGTGATGCCAAGACGGTGTGCGAGTTGATTTGCTCGAAGCCTATGCGGCCCTTTCTGACTGGCAAGCATGGTCAACTGCAAACGTAAATCAGGTTCTCGACTGCTTCGAGGTGGCTCTTCAGCCCAAGCTGCCAACCAACACGCGGTAGACAGGGCACGTTCCCCCATCGCTTTCGCAGCATGAAGCATGGCGCCAATTCGTGGATCTGTACCAATCGCGACCACCTGCTGGCCTTTCGCCGTAAGTGACGCGTTGGTATCTAGCACACCTAATTGTTCTAGTAGCGTAACGGCTTGCTGCCAATGCTGCGTTGGTGGAAGGTCAAGCCATTGCAAATCTTCTGCACCACACCCCCATTGCACCACTTCAAGCACAAGTTGCATTAAATCACTGGTGACGATTTCAGGATCCGGCACTGCGCGCATTCGCTGGAACGTGTCTTCGCTATATAAACGTAAACAGATGCCTTCAGACAATCGCCCTGCTCGCCCCATACGTTGAATGGCTGAAGATCGCGCGATTTGTACCGTATCCAATTTGGTAATACCTGACTTGCGGTTAAATCTCGCAACGCGCTCTATTCCTGAGTCCACCACCAAACGGATACCTTCAATGGTCAAACTGGTCTCAGCAATGTTGGTCGCAAGCACCACCTTGCGCTTTCCAATAGGCGCAGGAGCAATCGCCTCTTGTTGTTCTTTGGCTGAGAGTTGGCCAAACAAAGAACACACCATCACGTCGTTTGGCACTTTGCCCGCTAACGCTGTCGCGGTTCGATTAATCTCCCCCGCCCCCGGCAAAAAGACTAATGCTGAACCTTCTTCGTTTTCCATCAATTTTGCCACCGCGCTGGCTATCGCATTTTCATAGCCATATTGTTTGGCAATTGGCTGATAGCGAGCTTCCACAGGAAAGCTTCGTCCATCTGATATCACGAGTACGGCATCCGGTAGCAGTTCGGTCAATGCATCACTATCAAGCGTGGCAGACATCACCAACACCGTGAGGTCATCCCGCAAGCCTGCTTGCACGTCAAGTGACAGTGCCAACGCAAGATCTGCGTGCAAGCTACGCTCGTGAAATTCATCAAAGATCACCAAATCCACGCCTGCAAGTTCAGGATCGGATTGAATCATTCTGGTGAGCACGCCTTCGGTGACAATCTCAATGCGCGTTTTGTCACTCACCTGCGTTTCTCCGCGCACACGCAAGCCGACCGTTTCTCCAACACGCTCGCCCCTTTGCCCTGCAAGAAAACGAGCAATATTACGTGCAGCCAAGCGACGAGGCTCAAGCAAAATGATTTTCCCGTCGAAGACTTGTCGCTCAAGCAACACAGATGGAAGACGCGTTGACTTACCCGCACCTGGGGGCGCTTGAAGAATGACCTGAGAATGGGAATGCAAAGCGGATATCACGTCATCAAGGACGCTATCGATGGGGAGCTGTGACAAATTTAATGCCTTTATGTCAGAATTACCTGCAGAGTATACCCGAGTAACACCAAGATGCATGTTACGGACATCTGAACATGCACGCCAAATTGCGGATAGCAAACAGACACTGTTAATTGCCTGATTCGTTGGACATTATAACGCCACATTGCGTTATTCATTCTCATGCCAAGGACACTCATGAAGTTTAACCCTGCTTTACAGCCCGCAACATTGCTTCGTCGCTACAAACGTTTTCTTGCAGACATTCAACTTCCGGATGGCACCGAACGTACTATCCACTGCGCCAATACAGGTGCAATGACTGGCTGCGCTACCCCCGGCGATACGGTGTGGTACTCCACGTCAGATAATGCAAAGCGGAAATACCCCAACAGTTGGGAGCTGACCGAAACACATTCAGGCCATATGATTTGTGTGAATACTGCGCAAGCGAATCGCTTGGTGGTCGAGGCGATTGAAGCGGGTGTGATAGAGGAGCTTCAAGGTTATCCGACGCTTCGTACCGAAGTCCCTTATGGCGAGGAAAAAAGCCGCATCGATATTTTGCTGCAATCCCCGTCAAAAGAAGACTGCTATATAGAGGTAAAAAGTGCGACGCTACTTGGGGAGGGAAGTCAGGGGTACTTTCCTGACACGGTCACCACGCGAGGTCAGAAACACCTAAGGGAATTAGCCACTTTGGCGCAACAAGGCAAGCGAGCCGTACTCCTTTTTGCCGTGCTTCATTCTGGTATTGAGAAGGTTTCCCCAGCAAAACATATAGATGAAGTCTATAATCAGTTACTTATAGAAGCCGAGCTGCTTGGTGTCGAAGTTCTGTGTTACCAAGCCTCGCTCTCATCCGCGCAGATGAGCATAAAAAATAGGGTCCCGTTCTCCCAGTATTGAGAAAAAATGTAGACATCTTCACACTGGGGTGACAAGAGGCAAAAACAAAGATTGCCTCTAAATAGGGTTTCTGATATAGATACCGCCCTCTTTTGACCAAGCAGGTCAGGGTGTATTTAGGAGAACGCTTAATGCCAGAAAGCAAAGTTAAAAAATCGCTGGGCATCCTGGCTACGGCTGGGTTAGAACCTTACCAAGAGAAGGCCGGCGAGGAATACATGAATGATCAGCAAGTTGATCATTTCCGTAAAATCCTCCAAGCGTGGTGTAACCAGCTTAGAGAAGAAGTTGACCGTACTGTGCATCACATGCAAGACGAAGCAGCTAACTTCCCTGATCCTGTCGACCGTGCTGCCCAAGAAGAAGAGTTCAGCCTTGAACTTCGCAACCGTGATCGTGAGCGTAAGCTGATCAAAAAGATTTCGAAAACATTGCAACGTCTGGAAGACGACGATTTCGGCTTCTGCGATTCATGTGGTGTAGAGATTGGCGTTCGTCGCCTTGAAGCTCGCCCAACCGCAGATATGTGTATCGATTGCAAAACCTTGGCAGAAATCAAAGAGAGGCAAATGGCAGGCTAAGCCTACCGTCTCATCGAGATTTATGGCAAAAAGGGAGCGGATGCTCCCTTTTTCCTTTTTCATCACAGGCAAATTTACCATGCATTACGTCGGGCGCTTTGCCCCCTCACCATCAGGCCCGCTTCACTTTGGTTCTCTCGTCGCTGCGTTGGGCAGCTACTTACAAGCTCATGCCAACCAAGGACATTGGCTTGTACGCATTGAAGACATTGACCCGCCAAGAGAAGTTAAAGGCTCCGCCGACGCAATTCTACGCACCTTAGACGCTTACGGGCTGCATTGGGATGGCGAAGTGTTATACCAACACACACGATATGAAGCCTATCAAGCACACATAGATACGTGGTTAGACAATGGCAATGCTTACTTCTGCCAGTGCACACGACGTCAAATCAAAGATGCAGGAGGCATTTATCCGGGCACGTGTCGTCACCGCGAGTTAGAACGTGAACAATCCGCCGTTCGTGTTTGCATTGATAACCCCGTTCATGAGTTTGTTGATATCAAGCATGGTATTGTTCCACTCGATGTCACCATGGCCGCGGAAGACTTCATTATCAAACGTCGCGACGGCCTGTTTGCTTACAACCTTGCCGTTGTGCTTGATGATATTTATCAAGGGGTGACAGAAGTCGTAAGAGGTGCAGATCTGATTGAGCCGACTGGCAGACAAGTTTCTCTTTATCAGAAACTCGGCGCATCCACTGTCAGTTATTTGCATTTGCCACTTGCACTCAACGCTGACGGTAATAAGCTTTCTAAACAAAACTACGCTCCAGCGATCGACAATGCCAATCCGGGTCCGGCACTAGAAGCTGCACTCGCCTTTTTAGGCCACCCAATTCCCAACGAATTAAAGGGTGCGGGCGTCGAAGAATTGCTACTTTGGGGCAAAGAAAATTGGCATGTGAATATGCTGCCAACCGACACAGAAGTGATTACAGCTTTCTAAAGTACGAGGGCGTGATATATCATATGCCGTCGTTTTTATGACCCGACCTGTCAAATACGAGGTGAGTTATCTTTAATCGAGTTACCAGCTTTTGCCGTAAGGTGTTGAATCGCGATAATAAAACGCGTGAAATAACAGACCTGAAGCTAGAAGTTATTCCTCGCCAAGAGCACGGTATATCAAGAAAAGATATCAGCGAAAATGCGCTGAAAGTGCTCTACCGCCTAAATAAGGCGGGGTTTGAGGCGTACCTTGTTGGCGGCGGCGTGCGTGATTTAATGCTAAACACGCAACCCAAAGACTTTGATATTGCCACGAATGCGACCCCAGATGAGGTGCGTAAGCTTTTCCGCAACTGTCGTTTGGTAGGCCGTCGATTCCGTCTGGCGCATATCTTATTCGGACGAGATGTTATTGAAGTGGCAACGTTCCGTGGACACCACGGTGCTGAAGCCAGTGAAAAGAACGCCAGCAGCCAATCCAATGATGGCATGCTATTGCGTGATAACGTCTATGGCACGATAGATGAAGATGCAGAGCGCCGCGATTTCACGGTGAATGCCCTTTATTACAATATCGACGATTTTTCAGTACGCGATTATGCGGGTGGTGTTGAAGACCTCAACAACCGTGTCATCCGTCTGATTGGCGATCCTGAAACACGCTACCGCGAAGATCCAGTGCGAATGCTGCGGGCAGTGCGTTTTGCCGCCAAGCTCGACATGACGGTGAATGATGCAACGGCAGCGCCGATCCCAGCATTGGCCCACTTGCTGCGTGATATTCCCGCTGCGCGCTTGTTTGAAGAAAGCCTGAAGCTACTTCAATCTGGTCATGGTTTGCAAACCTACAAACTGCTACGTGATTTCGATTTGTTCACGCCACTGTTCCCAATCTTAGCGGAACACTTCACCGAAGATCGAAACAGCAAGAGCGAACAAATGCTTGAGCTTGTACTTCGTTCGACCGATGAACGAGTCGCCACAGAGCAACGCATCAACCCGGCCTTTATGTTTGCCGCGATGCTTTGGTACCCATTGGAAACCCGTGCGGAAGAAATCGCATTTGAAAGCGGTTTAAGTTATTACGATGCCTTTATGGTAGCGGCAAACGACATGCTGGATGAGCAAGTAAAAACCATTGCTATCCCTCGTCGATTTACCGCCATGATTCGTGACATCTGGCAACTGCAACTTCGCCTAAGCCGTCGCTCTGGAACACGTGCATACAAACTTTTGGAACAACAAAAATTCCGCGCTGCATTTGATTTCCTAGAAATGCGTGGCGAAGTGGAAGACGGTCAGTTAAAAGAACTCGCGCAATGGTGGGATGACTTCCAAAAAGCTGACCGTGATGGCCGTAACGACATGGTACAAGTGTTGAACAAAGCCAGTTCAGCGAAAAAGCTTCGTCGTCGTCGCAAAACCAAACCTCGCCGTCGCAAGCCGAATCAAGAATCATGATCCGTGCTTACATTGCGATAGGCAGTAACCTTGGCAATCCGATAGAAAAAGCACAAAATGCTATCGAAGCATTAGCGCAGCTACCGGATAGCCAATGGGTGATTTGCTCATCGCTATACAGCAGTAAGCCGATGGGCCCCACCGACCAACCCGATTACGTGAACGCCGTTGCGGCCATTGACACCGCACTGCTTCCGTTAGATCTTCTTGCTCATACTCAGCGTATCGAGCTGGAGTTTGGTCGAGAGCGCAAAGAAGAGCGCTGGGGGCCACGAACACTAGATTTGGATATCCTCTTATATGGTGATCTCCAACTAGAAAGTGAACGGTTAACCGTTCCACACTACGGGATGAAAGAACGAGAATTCGTACTTTACCCTCTCGCCGAAATTGCCCCTGACTTGCACCTGCCTGATGGCAGTGCTGTCGCTGATTTGGTCGCCGTCACGGATAAGAACGGTTTGACCAGTATCGCGTAAGCACAAAAGCCTCAGCAATCAACATCAATAGCAAGCAGGGTTTGGGAGACGATATGAAAAAAATTACGATAAATACCTTAATGGCATGGAAGCAAGAAGGGCGTAAATTTGCCACTGCAACAGCTTACGATGCCAGCTTTGCCCAACTTTTTGAATCACAAGAAATGCCACTGCTGTTAGTCGGTGACTCTCTCGGCATGGTTTTACAGGGTAAGAGTGACACCCTGTCTGTCTCTGTCGACGAAATCGCCTACCACACACGTAGCGTTCGAGCTGGCAGCCCGAATTGTTTATTGATGGCTGATATGCCATTCATGTCATATTCGACGCCAGAGCAAGCCTGTGAAAACGCAGCTGTCCTAGTGAAAGCCGGCGCCAACATGGTGAAATTGGAAGGCGGCGCATGGCTCGCTGATACCATAACCAAGCTGACGCAACGCGCAGTACCAGTCTGTGCTCACCTTGGTTTAACACCTCAGTCAGTGAATATTTTTGGCGGTTTTAAAGTTCAAGGTCGTAGCGAAGAACAAGCCGAGCAGATGCTCCAAGATGCTCTGACTCTTGAAGCAGCCGGTGCGCAGATTATTTTGCTTGAGTGCGTACCCAAAGCCCTTGCAGCACGCATAACAGACGCGCTTCGTGTGCCAGTCATTGGTATTGGCGCAGGGAATGCCACCGACGGGCAAATCCTCGTCATGCATGACATGTTTGGTATTTCCGCTAACTACATTCCACGCTTTTCCAAAAACTACCTCGCGAGCACTGGCGATATGCGTCAGGCCGTTGCGCGATATATCGAAGAAGTTGCAACAGGCGAGTTTCCTGGCCCAGAGCAGACGTTTAATTAAGGAATGCTGAAAATATGCAAGTGATCGCTGATATTGCCCCGCTACGAGATCAGATCCTTCAATGGCGTCGCGAAGGGCAGCGAATTGCATTCGTCCCAACCATGGGCCACCTTCATGATGGTCACCTTACCTTGGTTCGACGAGCGCGTGAAAACGCCGATGTTGTCGTCGTAAGCATTTTCGTTAACCCAATGCAGTTCGAGAAAAGTGACGATCTGGTTGCGTACCCTCGAACATTGGAAGAAGACACCGCCAAGCTTCAAGCTGAAGCGATAGATGTACTCTTCACACCCAGTGCAGAAGTCATGTATCCGCAAGGCATGGACAATCACGTTTCCGTTGAGGTTCCTACCCTCTCAACCATTCTTGAAGGCGCTTCTCGTCCGGGTCACTTCAAAGGTGTCGCGACGGTTGTCAGCAAGCTGTTCAATATTGTTCAGCCTGATGTTGCTCTGTTTGGCGAGAAAGATTTCCAGCAACTTGCTGTGATCAACAAAATGGTGGCGGATTTAGCACTGCCTATTACCATTATTCCTGTTCCCACTGTCCGTGAAATGGACGGCCTTGCGATGAGCAGCCGAAACACTCGTCTAACGGTAGATGAACGCCAACGTGCGCCAGTACTAGCAAAAACACTGCGTTGGATCAGCAGCCAAATGCGTGGTGGTCGTAATGATTACAGCGAATTGGTGCTTGATGGTAATGATCAACTTCGTGCTGCAGGACTAGAACCTGATGAGATTTTCATTCGTGATGCTCTCTCGCTACAGCCTGTTACTGAAAACACCTCAAAGGCAGTTATCCTTGCTTCTGTGAAGCTAGGTCAGGTTCGTCTGATTGATAACTTGGTGGTTGAACTCACTGTTGCTACTGTCGAAGACAACAGCGAAGAGTAAGTGCATTGAATCACTAAGCGCCTACTTTTGCTTCAATAAAAAAACCGCCATTGGCGGTTTTTTTGTGTTTGAAAGGGTTTGTTCCTAACGAGGAGAGCCCTGTTGTTAAGTTGTTAAGTTCTCAACCCAATACCACGGCTGATCAGATACCAAGCAATGGAATACAACGCCACGATAAACGCGATAAGCACAGAGAACGAAGTGACGATGCTGACGTCCGACACGCCAAGGAAGCCATAGCGGAAGGCGTTTACCATGTACACGATAGGGTTTAGCTTCGACACACCCTGCCAAAACTCAGGCAATAGAGACAGTGAATAAAACACGCCCCCCAGATAGGTCAAGGGCGTCAGTATAAACGTTGGAATGATACTAATGTCATCAAAGGTTTTCGCATACACCGCATTGATCAACCCGCCAAGAGAAAACACAATCGACGTCAGCAAGACGGTCGCGACAATCACGCCAAGGTGTGCGATGTGCAAATCGACGAAAAACATCGAGACAACCGACACGATCAGCCCCACTGCTAAACCACGACTCACGCCACCACCGACATAACCCGCAATGATGATGTAGTTAGGGACAGGCGCAACCATAAGCTCTTCAATGTTTCGCTGCATCTTAGTACTGAAGAACGACGACGCAACATTGGAATACGAGTTGGTGATCACCGACATCATGATCAAGCCAGGCACGATGTACGCCATATAACTAAAGCCGCCCATTTCACCGATGCGACTGCCAATAAGATTACCGAAAATCACGAAATACAGAGTCATGGTAATGGCAGGCGGCACGAGGGTTTGCACCCAAATTCGGCTATATCGTGTAATTTCTTTGATCAACAGGCTCTTAAAGGCGACCCAGTAAGCTTTGTTCATGACTTTGACTCCTCGCTATTTCGTACCAAATTAACAAAGAGCTCTTCCAATCTATTCGCCTTATTTCGCATTGAAAGCACTTGGATGCTTTGTTCTGACAACTGTGCAAAAACCGTATTCAAACCCGTGCTTTTGTGCACTTCGACTTCCAACGTGTGATCATCAATTTGATGCCATTTCACATCATTCAATTGTGCCACTTTGCTGTCCGGTGCGAGATCCAACACGAACGTTTCCACATCCAGCTTTTTCAGCAACGCCTTCATCGAAGTATCTTCCACCAGCTCTCCGCGGTTAATAATGCCGATGTTTCGACACAGCATTTCCGCTTCTTCAAGGTAGTGTGTGGTCAAAATGATGGTGATGCCCTGCTCATTAATATCTTTCAAAAACGTCCACATAGAACGGCGCAATTCGATATCAACACCCGCGGTTGGCTCGTCAAGAATGAGTAGCTTAGGTTCGTGCATTAGGGCGCGAGCAATCATCAAGCGACGCTTCATCCCACCAGAAAGCGTTCGAGAAGGCTCATTACGCTTTTCCCACAAATCCAGCAGAGAGAGGTATTTCTTCGCACGGATTTTCGCTTCCGCACGCTCAACACCATAGTAACCCGCTTGATTAAGTAGGATTTGCTCCACTTTTTCGTATTGGTTGAAGTTAAACTCTTGGGGTACTAAGCCGAGCTGCTTTTTGGCTTCAACAAGATCAGTGTCGATGTCATAACCAAAAATTTTCACCTTTCCCGAGGTCTTGTTCACCAGTGAACTGATAATGCCGATAGTGGTAGATTTCCCTGCGCCATTCGGGCCAAGCAAGGCATAAAAATCACCCTGCTGCACGGAAAGGGAAACTCCCTTCAGCGCTTTTACCTCTGTGCCATAAACTTTGACCAGATTATCAATTTCGATTGCTTTCATAATTCCCAAAATATGTTTTACGGCATTACTTCAGTAAGCCTTTTCGCTGCATGCAAAGCATCATAGCGCGACTCGAAGACATGAGGATCGCTGATCCAGTCTCCGACATGAAGTCTCTCTAATTGTTCTGTGGTTTGCTGATGAGGGCAGAGCAAGAAAACGGTACAGTTCGCTTCTCTCGCATCTTTTATCGCATTTTCAAGCGCCAACCCTACTGTCATGTCGATGAGTGGTACATCGCTCAAATCGAGGATCATGACGCGGTACTCACCAATCCTCGCATGTTGACGAGAGATAGCTTTCGATACGCTAAAGATCATCGGGCCTGATAAGTAGAAAAACAACACCTTTCCATCAGAACTATCTAATAAAACGCGCTCTTCTTCAGAAAGAGGCACATCATCATCGTCGGCATCGCTAATGGCTTTTACTTGTTTAGCTTGTTCGCGGCTCAAACGCTCAATCACAACAATGTTAGAAATGAACACGCCGAGCCCGACAGCGACAATCAAATCCACAAATACTGTCAATGCCATCACACCATACATAATGGCGGTTTGGTGCTTACTCACCTTATGTGCGCGTTGCAGGAAGCTCCAATCGAGAATATTAATGCCCACGTACAAGGCGATACCTGCCAGCACAGCCATCGGAATAGGGGCGGTCAAAAAGCCTGCGACCAACACGACAGCGGCAAGAATCAATGCCCGAACAATCCCTGCTAGCGGCGAACGCGCCCCTACTTGCACATTAACCACTGTCCCCATGGTTGCACCCGCACCAGGCAGAGCACCAAACAGGCCAGAAATCATGTTTGCGATGCCTTGGCCTCGCAGTTCTTTGTCAGAGTTGTGCTCTTCTCGGGTTAGGGAGTCGGCAATGACCGCCGTCAGCAAGGTATCTATACAACCTAGAGTGCCCAGTACCAACGCATCAATCACCATGGTGGTTAGCATTTCAGGTGTGAAGGTCGGCATAACCATTGACGGCAATCCCGTCGGGATTTCGCCAATCCGGCGGATGCTATCTAAGTCAAAGATCATCAATGACAGCAAAGTCACTGAGACCAGTGCCACTAATTGTGCAGGAATATATCGACGGTATTTTTTAGGAAAGTAGAACAGTATTGCTAGCGTTAACACGCCGAGAAAAAGTTCTTTGAAGCTCAGATTACTCAGTGTGTCAGGAAAAGCTTGAAGTGTTCCAATCACCCCACCAGCAGGTGCTGGATGGCCCATGAGCGGGCTGATTTGCAGTAAGATTAATATGACACCAATACCGGACATAAAACCGGATATCACGCTATAGGGCATTAACGTGACGTACTTGCCTAACTTAAGCGTCCCTAAAAGAACCTGAAATGCCCCTGCCATCATCACCACGGTAAAGCCCATAGCGATGCCGGTTTCAGGATAACGAGCCACCATTGCCGTTAATATGGCCGTCATGATCACTGTCATTGGGCCCGTTGGCTCAGAGATAAGGGTCGAAGAACCGCCAAACAAGGCAGCAAATAAACCTACGAGAATCGCGCCCCACAAACCCGCTTCAGCGCCAGCGCCCGAAGCAACACCAAAGGCAAGAGCGAGTGGTAAAGAAATGATTGCGGTCGTCACGCCGCCAAAAACGTCGCCTTTCAGGCTCCATTGTTTGAATCGGTTAAAATTCACAACTTGCTCCCTTTTATTACTTCCTTTATCGGCAAGCCACCGAATTGCGGCGCTAGTATACCGATGAAAAGCATCCATAGGCATCAGTTATACCAATCCAAATGCTGGTAGGAGGAGCTAATATGTTGAGTAGAAAGTGTTAAATTGTATCTAAATATGAACTTTACTGGTGTATAGTGACTCGCGAAGTCAGTCTTGGGGGGCAATATGGCACAAATTAAGCAACTCTTTGCAAACAACCAGAAATGGTCAAAAAGCATTAAGGAAGACAACTCTGTCTACTTTGCAGACCTTGCAAAATCCCAGCATCCGGAATATCTCTGGATTGGTTGTTCTGACAGTCGTGTTCCCGCCGAACGTTTAACAGGGCTGGATTCAGGCGAGCTTTTTGTCCACAGAAACGTAGCAAACCAAGTGATCCATACGGATCTCAATTGCCTTTCTGTCGTTCAGTATGCAGTAGACGTACTTCAAGTTAAGCACATCATTATTTGTGGCCATTACCGTTGCGGTGGTGTTCACGCCTCTATCGAAAATCTTGATCTTGGCCTCATTAACAATTGGCTGCTTCACATTCGTGACTTGTATCGCAAGCACAGCAATTACCTCAGCCCATTGAGCATTGAAGAGCAAGGAAACCTACTCTGCGAAATTAATGTCGCTGAGCAAGTATACAACCTTGGCAGTTCGACTATCTTACGAAATGCTTGGGCTCGTGGTCAGGATATTAAGGTTCACGGCTGGTTCTACGACATCAGCGATGGCGTACTAAAAGACCTCGGTATGACGGCAAATAGTTTAGAGAGTTTGGAATCTGGCTATACCAGTGCCATGTCCAAATATGAGTAACACTGGGTAAGCCTTGTTGTCATTAATTCGGCAAATTCTTTTGGCGCTCTTGATTAGACCCTAGACCCCGCTCAGACATAAAAAAAGCGACCATCTTGGTCGCTTTTTTTTCACGGCAATACTGTCATTAAAATCCCTACTCAAACATTTAGTGCCTAAAGCTAGGGGTCAATGACACACCAGAACTAATCTTCTAGTGGTACCACTTTGCCAATGAATGGCAGATGACGATACTTCTGCGCGTAATCAATACCCACACCCACAACGAACTCGTCAGGGATTTTAAAACCATACCAATCCACAGGAACGTCAACTTCTCGACGCTCAGGTTTGTCTAGCAAGGTACAAATACGGATAGAGTTAGGCTCACGCAGCGACAAAATTTCACGCACTTTGTCTAACGTATTACCGGTATCGATGATGTCTTCAACCAGCAATATGTCTTTACCTTTGATGTCATCATCCAGATCTTTCAGGATACGCACATCGCGGCTGCTTTCCATCGTATTGCCGTAGCTTGATGCAGTCATGAAGTCGACAGCGTGTGGCAAGTCAATAGCGCGACAAAGGTCAGCCATAAACACAAATGAGCCACGCAATAGGCCAACCATGACCAGATCATTGGAGTCTTTGTAATGCTCTGTGATCTCAGCGCCCAACACTTTTACGCGTTGTTGTACTTCTTGCTCTGAAATCATCACTTCTACGGTATGTTTCATTATCAACCTCGACGGTATTTCCGTCTAACTACCTGTGTAAATGAGGTCGAACATTCTATCACTGTGCAAACTCCACGCCTACTCTCGATACACGTCAAAATTTCGACGCTTTGTTCCGGCTCTTCGTTGTTCTGCAACCAGTTGCTGTTGTACACTTTGCAAGCGGTTGTTAATTATCACATTAAACATACACAAACGCTGCAATATACAAACATTATTAGCAAATTAAAGTTGGCAGGAATCAGAATGGCTACATCAAGTGGACGCACACGAACCCGATTGTCGCCAGAGCAGAGGAAAGAACAACTGCTCGGCTATGCGCTCGAGGTGTTTTCTAAACGAGGAATAGGACGTGCAGGGCATGCAGATATCGCTGAAATGGCAAATGTCTCTGTTGCTACCGTGTTTAACTATTTCTCCACCCGAGAAGAGTTGGTTGATGTTGTACTAAACCAAGCAGAAAAAGAGTTTCATCAACTCATCTCCCGTAACCTAGCACTCGGAAACGGTGAAGCACATGCATCCTTGTCTCATGTCGCATCAGCATTAATCAATGCAGCATTAGAAGACAAAGAGTGGCTAAAAGTCTGGTTTGAATGGAGCACATCTATTCGCGAAGATATCTGGCCTAACTTTGTTAAAGGGAAGAATGTCGTTCTCGATCAATACGCAAGTTTATTCGAGCAAAGCGATGCACAAATCGCAAACCGAGATCCAATGGAACTCGCTCGCATGTTCGACGGCGTTTGTTACATTCTCTATCTACAAGCTCACCAGCAACCTGATAAAGACGCGCTGACAAGCCAAGCTCAAGGCTATATCGACATGCTTTGCAGCAAGTAGCTAAGAAAAAAGAAAAAAACCGGCGTAATGCCGGTTTTTTTATATCCTAATCACAACCAATGTGCTGTTGCTATAACCTTAGTGGCTCGCAAACAGTACGGGGGCATGTGGCCTTATCTCAAGGTTCACAGCATCTCCGACATTGAGTAGTTGGTTAGAGTACACCATCAAGGTTTGCTCATTAATTTCAACCAAGTAGCGACTGCTATCCCCCATGAATTGCGCATCCGTCACCGTGCCTTGACCTGTCGAATCTGGCTCTAACGTCAAGTTTTGAGGACGGATCAACCACTCCAATGCCGTATCACTGTTTATGTGTTCAACGGGCCATTTTCCTAGCGGCGTGCTCATGGTGTTGTCATTATTCAATGACGCTGGCACATAGGAACCATGCCCAAGAAAGTCTGCGACAAATCGGCTGCTTGGCTGATAGTACAAGGTCGTTGCTTGACCATATTGCTCGATCACGCCATGGTTCATCACCGCTAACTTGTCAGCAAACGCGAAAGCTTCTTCACGACTATGCGTCACAAAAATGGCTGTTACGCCCTGCTCTTTGAATATCTTTCGAATTTCTTTAATCAAGCTATGACGAACTTGCGTATCAATATTGGAGAAAGGCTCATCCAACAACAAAAGGTCAGGCTTACATGCCAACGCGCGAGCAATGGCTACTCGTTGTTGCTGTCCTCCCGACAACTGATGCGGGTAACGTCCTTCCAAACCATCAAGTTTCACCAGAGCGAGCATTTCTTTCACCCGCGCAGCCACACTTGCCTTGTCCCAACCGGTCAAACCAAATGAAACATTCTCGCCAACTGTGAGATGCGGAAACAATGCGTAATCTTGAAAAATCATACCCACATTACGCTGTTCGGGTGGCATGTTAACTGCCTCACCGACAATCTCGCGACCATTGATACTCATCTTGCCACTATCCAGCGGCAACAGGCCAGCAATCGCTTTTAACAACGTGGTTTTACCGCAGCCACTCGCGCCGAGAAGACAGACTATTTCGCCTTTCTCAACATGTAACGACAGGTCACTCAGCACTGCCTGGCCGTTGTAACGACAAATCAAATCACTAACGGTAAGCGCTTCACTCATGAGTGGCTTTGCTCCAAAGAACGGTTAATCATAATAAGTGGGATTAGCCCTACAACGACCAACAATATAGCAGGCAATGCGGCGTATTCCAGATGCTCATCAGACGCATAGTTAAAAACATACGTCGCCAGCGTCTCGAAGTTAAATGGGCGCAACAACAAAGCGGCATTGAGCTCTTTCATCGATTCAATAAACACAAGCAGCATCGCTATCAAGCAACCACGTCGAATTAGCGGTAATTGAACGCGCTTAATGATGCTCTTGGCATTACATCCCATGGTGCGTGCCGCCATATCCAATGACGGAGAAACCTTCGCGAGACTCGACTCGACACTGCCAATCGCAACCGCACTGAAACGCACCACAAATGCCGTCAGCAAGGCAAACATCGTGCCGGAAAACAATAATCCAGGCCTTCCCCAGTCCATGACTTTGGCAAAGTCATTGATGGCATGATCGACACTCGTCAAAGAGATCAGCACGCCAATCGCAAGTACGGTGCCCGGTACGGCATAGCCTAATGAGGACATTCGCATCGGCACATTACTCGCTGGCGTGGCAGAAAAACGGCGATAGAAGTTCACCAACAGCGCAATGATTAACGCAACAACCGCGGCAATGGATGATACATAAAGGCTATTAAAACTGTACTGGATAAAGTCTTCAATCGAACTCGACGAATGATAGTCCCAAGCGTAAATCAGCAACTGGCCTAACGGCGCAAGAAAAGCAATCGCAACAATCCCCCAACACCAAATCGAGGCTAATACTTTGTATTTCCCAAGCAATGGTGCTTTGGCAATTTTGTCGGCGCTGACATTTTGGCTAAATAGTTTTTGTTTACGGCGACTGTATCGTTCACTGCTAATTAGCAGGAATATCACCACCAGCATGATGGCGGAGATTTTGGCTGCAGCGTTTAAATTCGAGTAGCCAAGCCAAGTGTCATAGACCGCCGTCGTGAGCGTACTGACCGCGAAATAATTCACAGTACCAAAATCACCCAAGGTTTCCATGGCAACCAATGAAGCACCGACAGCGATTGCAGGGCGCGCTAACGGAAGTGAAACGCGCAAGAAGCTTTGCAGTGGCGAACACCCCATCAAACGAGCCGATTGCGTGAGGGTCAGACTTTGCTCCATAAATGCAGCACGTGCTAGCAAGTAAATGTATGGGTGTAGTACCAAGGCCAGCACAAAGCATGCACCGGGCAAGGTTCTCAGATCAGGAAACCAATACTGAGCGGCAGATGTCCAGCCAGTGATATCACGGAGAAATAGCTGAATAGGACCCGCATAGTCAAACCAGTCGGTATAGATATATCCAACGATATACCCCGGCATGGCGAGAGGCAAAACCAGCGCCCACTGTAACCAGCGATCACCGGGGATTGAGTAATTGGCCATGAGCCACGCAGAAGGGATCCCCATTAGCAGGGATAAAAAGACGGTTCCCACTACCAGCAGGATGGTATTTAGCGTGTACGTTCCCATCACCGTAGACATCAGGTGACCAAACACATCATCACTTTCACCGACTGCGGTATAGAAGATCGCTAAAATCGGCAAAACCAGCAGCAAGGATAAAGCCCAACTACTGGTTTTCAAAAATCGGTTCTGTTCTAACATTGCCTACTACATCATGGCGTCAGATAGCATAAGGGGGAATCAAATTCCCCCTTACTATTACAGAATGAAGTGATTACAGATCAAACTTCACTTCATCAAGCAGTTTCATCGCTTTCGTGTGATTTTCTGCAATAGTTTCTAGCGGCAAATCGTCGGCAGTGTATTCACCCCAAGAAGCCACAAGCTCAGAGCGAGCAACACCAGGCTTCACTGGTTCTTCGAAGTTCACTTCCGCGTACATTTGCTGTGCTACGTCTGACGTCAAAAACTCCATCAGTTTTTGCGCGTTATCTTTATTCGGCGCGTATTTCGCCATTGCCATACCGCTAATGTTTACGTGAGTACCATTGGCGTTTTTGCCAGGGTAATTCAGGTATACGCTGTCAGCCCATGTTTTTTGCTCTTCATCTGCCAGCATTTTACCAAGGTAGTAGCTGTTGCCCAGCGATACATCGCACAGACCTTCAGAGATAGCTTTCACTTGGCCACGATCATTGCCTTGTGGCTTACGTGCTAGGTTTGCTTTTACGCCTTCCAACCAAGTTTTAGCCTCTGCCTCGCCATGATTAGCGATAACAGCAGAAACTAGCGATACATTGTACGGATGCTTACCAGAGCGTGTACAGATTTTTCCTTTCCATTCAGGCTTCGCAAGGTCCATGTAATCAAAGTCATCGCCCAATTGACCAACACGATCACGTGAAGAGTAAACAGAACGAGAGCGTGTAGTCAGCGCAACCCAACGGTCTTCGCTGTCGCGATATTGTGAAGGAACGTTCTCATCAATGATTTTGCTATCAACTGGCTGAACCAAGTCTTTGTTAACCAGTTCCATCAAGCGAGAGATATCAACCGTGAGCAGAACGTCTGCTGGGCTGTATTCGCCTTCCTGTTCAACCTTTTCCGCCATGCCTTTTTTCGCAAACTTCACGTTTACTTTAATGCCGGTTTCCTTGGTGAACTCGTTTAGCATCGGTTCAATCAAAAATGGCTGACGGTAAGAGTAAACATTCACTTCTTCCGCAGCATTCGCAGCACCACTGGTACCCACAATCCCTAGCACCAAAGCAGATGCTGACAACAACTTTTTCATGTTTTTCCTTCCTAAACCGAAACTGTAATGAGAACGTTTATCAGTATCGTTAGTATACATATTACTAATCCGGAATCAACACCATGCTTTAGCTATCAAAGAAAAAAGCCCCACAACGTAAAGATGTGAGGCTCTTGTTAGCGTGTAATTTGTAACAGCTTATGTCACAAAGCGTCAGCGTTCGTTATTTCACGCTAACAAACTCTGGGTAAGCATCTACGCCACAATCGTGGAAATCCATGCCTTCTAGCTCTTCTTCTTCGGTTACGCGAATGCCAATTGTGGCCTTCAAGACACCCCAAACAAGGAAGCTCGCACCGAATACCCAAGCAAAGATAACGGCCGCACCAAAGATTTGCGCACCAAAGGTCGCATCAGCGTTGCTGAAAGGTACCGCTAGCAAACCGAACAGGCCACAGGTGCCGTGTACTGAAATCGCGCCCACAGGATCATCAATCTTCAGTTTGTCGAGACCAACGATACTGATAACAACCAAGGCACCCGCCAAGCCACCAATCACAAGTGCAGCAACAGGAGAAGGGGATAGTGGATCAGCCGTGATAGCAACCAAACCCGCCAATGCGCCGTTCAATACCATAGTGAGGTCTGCTTTACCCCATGCTGCTTTACAGACACCGAGTGCAACCAATGCACCTGCTGCCGCTGCCGCATTGGTGTTCAAGAAGATTTCACCGACAGCCGTTGCGTTCTCAAAATCAGAAATCATCAACTGAGAGCCGCCGTTAAAGCCAAACCAACCAAACCACAGGATAAACGTACCCAAAGTTGCTAGCGGCATGTTTGAGCCTGGAATTGGGTAGATTTGACCGTTTTTACCGTATTTGCCTTTACGTGCACCCAGCAGTAATACGCCAGCAAGTGCAGCAGCTGCGCCCGCCATGTGAACGATACCTGAGCCCGCAAAGTCACTAAAGCCTGCTTCTGATAGGAAGCCACCGCCCCATGTCCAGTAACCTTCAACAGGGTAGATAAACGCGGTCAGTACCACAGAAAATGCGAGAAAAGCCCAAAGCTTCATACGCTCGGCAACCGCACCAGACACAACAGACATGGCTGTTGCAACGAAGACAACTTGGAAGAAGAAGTCAGAAGCTAGAGAGTGATCCGCGCCTTCGCTTTGTGTGCCAATCAAGAACCCTAGAGATGGCAACCAGCCAGCCTCGGCGTTATCGACGTACATGATGTTGTAGCCCACTAGCAAGTAAGTTGTACAAGCAATGGCATACAAACAAATGTTTTTAGTCAGGATTTCGGTGGTGTTTTTTGAGCGAACCAAGCCCGCCTCTAACATGGCAAAGCCAGCGGCCATCCACATTACTAGTGCACCTGAAATCAAAAAGAAAAATGTATCAAGTGCGTATCGCAACTCAGTCACAGTGGTTAATAATTCCATGTTCTATTCTCCCTTAAACCCTTAAATTGCTTCCGAATCCATCTCACCAGTACGAATACGCACGGCTTGCTGGAGGTCGTATACAAAAATCTTTCCGTCACCAATCTTGCCGGTCTGCGCCGCTTTACTGATGGCTTCGATAATTTCATCGACGTTTTCTGAGTGAGCCGCGATTTCTAGTTTTACTTTTGGCAGAAAATCCACTTGGTATTCTGCGCCGCGGTATAGCTCGGTGTGTCCCTTTTGACGACCAAAGCCTTTCACTTCAGATACTGTCATTCCATCTACGCCGACTTCAGCTAGTGCTTCACGCACGTCATCGAGCTTAAATGGCTTGATAATCGCATTGATCAATTTCATTCCCGTCTCCTTGAACCAAAAATAAGATGTTCTGTACAAGGAGTAACAAGTTGCGTGCCAATTTTTATTTAATATAAATATCAATAGATTAGGTTGAAACTGATAATGTGAGAGGATTTCAATGCACCGAATTGGTGCGAGGCATTCACTATTATTAAGCAGACAGCTTGGAGGGTATCAGTCATGCACCATCGGGTGGCATACAGAAAAAATATAACGCGTATCACTCTTTAGGCATGCGGCATTCCGTTTCCGCAACCGATTGAAATTAAAAGATAACTATCGACCATAACGACGAATAAAGTCTTGCCATGCTTCAAGTAGCACCGCGAGATCTTCTGGCCCACAAAGCGACATACTTTCTTCTTCGTATGTGTGCAGATCATTTTCTGGCATCTCTTCGTCATACCCTTCAATCAACACATTCGCTTGCACCAAGGCTTCTTCTTGCGTGAGTTGTAAATGGAAGACCTTACCCGCTCTATTCCATTCCCCACCTTGCGCCATCACCGCCTGTAAATGGTTAAGAACATTATCAATTTCAGCATGATCTGTGCCTAGTTCATCAATCAGCCAGCGACCGAGTGCTTCATGCCCCATTGGCAGTTCCGCATGAAAACTGTCATCTAAAGTATTGCGTCGAAATTCATAGTCCACGTGGTATCCTCGATATCACCGTATTGCCAGTCATCAAAAACCGAGACTAAGCTGGCAGTTATAAAAGTGTGCCTATTTTCAGGATCTGAAGACCCAATGCAACTCAATACCATGATCGCACGCCAGATCGTCGAGAGAACGATGAAAATCATCGGTCATTCCGTCAATGTCATGGATGAACGCGGCCTAATTATAGGCTCGGGAGACCCAAGTCGTTTGCATCAAAGGCACGAAGGCGCATTATTGACACTCGCTGAGAACCGAATTGTTGAAATTGATGAAGCAACATCAAATTCTCTAAAAGGGGTTAAGCCGGGAATAAACCTTCCAGTGATGTTCAACAACAAAGCCATTGGCGTGGTGGGCATCTCGGGTTTGCCCGACCAAGTGCGAAACTATGGCGAACTGGTGAAGATGACCGCAGAGCTCATCGTTGAGCAAGCCGCATTTATCTCCCAGATGCAATGGGACAAACGTCATCGTGAAGAGTTGGTGCTTCAGCTTATTAATGAGTCCGAGCTGAATAATCAACAATTGCTATCGATTGCACGAGGTTTGGATCTTGATCTTGAGCAGCCCCGCGTCGCCGCAGTGGTAAAACTCTTGCCTCGAGATGCTGAAACCCTTTCGCTCGAACACCTGCAATCCATGGTACACATGCTCGAAAACCCTGAACGAGATAATCTCGTCGGTATATCTTCAGTATCACGCCACGAAATTGTCGTGCTTAAACCCATCACCACTGAACATGGTGAATGGTCTCAGCAATCCGAACACAAAAAAGTCAAAAAACTCCTTAAACGTATTTCCGATCAGAAATCATTTCATGTGCAAATCGCTTACGGGGGCTATTTCCCGTCGCTAAAGGGGCTCTCGCGCTCTTACCAAACAGCCAGTGCAACACTCGCTGCTGGGCAGCACCAAGGCTCTGTTCTGTTTTATGAAAATCATACTCTCCCAGTTCTTTTGAGCGCGATGCCCGATAACGATTGGCGAACGCGTCAGCTGCACGAGCCAATGCTGGCACTCATAAAAAATGATACTCGCGGCACACTCACTAAAACACTCACCGCCTTTTTTGATCAAAATTGTGATTTGGTTCAAACGTGCGAAAGTCTGCATATTCATCGCAATACGCTGCGATATCGCCTTCAGCAAATCAATCAAGCAACCTCTTTAAATATCAATCAATTAGAAGGGAAAACCCTTCTATATTTGTCGTTTTTAAAATGGCAGCAAAACACCTAAATTGTGCAAATGCACAATATTGATTGAATTTCATCGCACTATCTTTAGTCAGTTGCCCAATGCTAATCACTCATACTGGGCGTACAGTGCTGATAGTTTTTCGTTTCAGCCGAGAAGTATGAGATGACCGAAGTATCTACATTGGGCGCATTGGCAGCCCTCATCGTTTCCATAACACTGATTTTAAGAAAAGTACCGCCAGCCTACGGCATGATCATTGGTGCACTCGTCGGCGGTATTGTCGGTGGTGTATCTTTAACAGACACCGTGACCCTCATGATTGGCGGCGCACAAGGTATCGTGACAGCGGTACTTCGCATTCTAGCTGCAGGTATTCTCGCTGGCGTACTGATCGAATCTGGCGCCGCAACCACCATCGCCGAAACCATCGTGAAGAAAGTGGGCGAAACACGCGCCCTGCTTGCATTGGCAGTCGCCACCATGATCTTAACCGCTGTTGGTGTGTTCGTGGATGTTGCCGTGATCACCGTTGCACCCATTGCTCTAGCCATTGCACGTCGTGCAGACCTTTCCAAGATGGCGATTTTGCTCGCCATGGTAGGCGGTGGTAAGGCAGGTAATGTGATGTCACCAAACCCGAATGCCATTGCAGCAGCCGATGCCTTCAATGTCCCGCTAACGTCAGTGATGGCGGCGGGTGTCATTCCCGGTTTGTGCGGCATGATGGCGGCATACTTCATCGCATTGAAACTGAAAAATCGTGGTAGTAAAGTCGCTGCGCATGAAGTGGTTGATGTCGACATGAGCCGCTTGCCTTCTTTTGCTGCCGCCATGGTCGCGCCGCTCGTCGCCATTTCTTTGCTGGCACTTCGCCCTATCGCGGGTATCAATATCGACCCGCTCATTGCCTTGCCTTTAGGTGGCTTACTGGGCGCGCTTGCTATGCGCCGAGGCCGCGACACCAATCACTTCGCGGTTTCCGGATTGAATCGCATGGCGCCTGTCGCAGTTATGCTCCTCGGTACCGGTACGTTGGCTGGGATTATCGCTAACTCAGGCCTGAAAAACGGCTTGATTGACCTGCTAACAACGTCTGGTTTGCCATCTTATCTTCTGGCTCCGTTCTCTGGTGCCCTGATGTCACTAGCGACCGCGTCCACCACTGCCGGTACAGCTGTCGCAAGTAGCGTGTTTGCCAACACCATCCTTGAACTTGGCGTTCCAGCCATTGCTGGCGCTGCAATGATCCACGCTGGTGCAACCGTGTTTGACCACATGCCACACGGCAGCTTCTTCCATGCTACCGGTGGCGCAGTGCATATGGACATGAAAGAACGCTTGAAGCTTATTCCTTACGAATCAGCGGTTGGTTTCGTTATCGCACTTATCTCTACACTGATCTTTGGTGTGTTTGGCCTATTTGTATAAGGACGTTACTGATGAAAATTGTTATTGCTCCAGATTCTTACAAAGAAAGTTTGTCTGCCATGGACGTTGCAACCGCAATCGAAACGGGCTTTAAACACATCATGCCAGATGCAACCATAGTGAAACTGCCAATGGCAGATGGCGGTGAAGGAACCGTTCAATCAATGATTGATGCGACAGGTGGTCGACTTGTCGATGTGACGGTAACAGGACCATTGGGCACGCCAGTGGAAGGATTCTTTGGCCTACTCGGTGATGGCGAAACCGCAGTCATCGAAATGGCGGCAGCATCCGGTCTGCACCTTGTTCCCACTGCATCGCGTAACCCATTGTTGACCACCAGCTTTGGTACGGGTGAGCTCATCAAAGCGGCACTGGATTTAGGGGTTAAGCACCTTATTGTTGGCATTGGAGGCAGCGCAACCAATGACGGTGGTGCTGGTATGGCACAAGCATTGGGTATAAAACTGCAAGATGAAGCAGGCAACCCTATCGCATTTGGCGGTGGCGCGCTGAGTACCTTACATACCATTGATACCTCTGGGATTGACCCACGCCTAGCCAACGTAAAGCTGGAAGTAGCCTGTGACGTCGATAACCCGCTGTGTGGTGGAAAAGGCGCATCTGTTGTTTTTGGCCCTCAAAAAGGCGCAACACCAGAGATGGTCAGCACCTTGGACAGCAACCTCGCACATTATGCTGAGATCATGAAGATTCAGTTAAACAGTGATGTCAAAAACCGTGCAGGCGCAGGCGCTGCAGGTGGCATGGGTGCTGCATTGTTAGGTCTGTTTGATGCGGATTTACGTCCGGGTATCGAGATCGTCATGGATGCAGTGAATCTCTCTGAACATTTGAAAGATGCGGATTTGGTGATCACCGGTGAAGGCCGTATCGACAGCCAAACCATTCACGGCAAAACCCCTATCGGTGTGGCGCGTTGTGCGAAGACCTTTGGTCTGCCAGTGATTGGTATTGCAGGCAGCATTACCCAAGACAGCGTCGTCGTGTATGACCATGGCATTGATGTGTTGTTTAGCGTGGTATCCGGTGCGTGTACGTTGGAAGATGCGCTGGCCAATGCGAAAGAGAACGTTGAACTGACCGCCCAGAATGTAGCGAGAATGATGGCGGTTGGCCGCCATAGCTAACAAACGCATCTCCTCGCGACAGACAGGTACAAAAAAGCCTCCAACTCAGGAGGCTTTCTCTTATCTAGCGTCTCGTTTCTCAAAGAAAGAGACTCACCGAGCAGTTATACCGCAGCTTGGATGATCACATCATCTGCTTTCTTGGTGTACTGCTCCATACGGTGGAAGTTCAGGTAGCGATACGTATCGGCTGCTGTTGCATCGATTTGTTTCGCAAACTCTAAATACTCTTCAACCGTTGGGATACGACCAATGATCGCGCCGACCGATGCCAGTTCCGCAGAAGACAGGTAAACATTCGCACCTGTACCTAGGCGGTTCGGGAAGTTACGGGTAGAGGTAGACAGTACGGTTGCTTTATCAGCAACGCGCGCTTGGTTACCCATACACAGTGAACATCCTGGCGTTTCGATACGCACACCTGCACGGCCGAAGATACCGTAGTAACCTTCTTCCGTTAGCTGGTCGCGGTCCATTTTCGTTGGTGGTGCAACCCATAGACGTGTTTCAAGCGTGCCGCCGAACTTGTCCAGAAGTTTACCAGCCGCACGGAAGTGACCAATGTTGGTCATACAGCTACCAATGAAGACTTCGTCAACCTTGTCGCCCGCAACGTCAGAAAGCAGACGTGCATCATCAGGGTCATTCGGCGCACACAGAATTGGCTCTTTAATGTCAGCCAGATCGATTTCGATCACTTCTGCGTACTCAGCGTCTTTGTCCGCTTCCATCAGTTCTGGATTGGCCAACCACGCTTCCATCGCTGAAATACGACGTTCGATAGTACGAGGATCGCCGTAACCTTCGCTGATCATCCACTTCAACATCACGATGTTAGAGTTTAGGTATTCAGACACTGACTCTTGAGACAGCTTAACGGTACAACCTGCCGCTGAACGTTCTGCAGATGCGTCTGACAGTTCAAACGCTTGCTCAACCGTCAGGTGCTCAACACCTTCGATCTCAAGGACACGGCCAGAGAATGCGTTGATCTTACCTGCTTTCTCTACCGTTAGAAGACCTTGCTTGATGCCGTAGTATGGAATCGCATGAACCAAATCACGTAATGTGATACCCGGCTGCATTTCACCTTTAAAGCGCACCAAAATAGATTCAGGCATGTCCAACGGCATGACGCCCGTTGCTGCTGCAAACGCAACCAAACCAGAACCTGCAGGGAACGAAATACCCAGAGGGAAACGGGTGTGTGAGTCACCACCTGTACCAACGGTATCAGGCAGTAGCATACGGTTCAGCCATGAGTGGATAACACCATCACCCGGACGCAGTGCCACACCGCCGCGGTTCTGAATGAAATCAGGTAGCGTGTGGTGAGTAACAACATCAACAGGTTTTGGGTACGCAGACGTGTGACAGAAAGACTGCATCGTCAAATCCGCAGAGAAGCCAAGACACGCAAGGTCTTTCAGCTCATCACGGGTCATAGGGCCAGTGGTGTCCTGAGAACCGACGGTAGTCATCTTAGGCTCGCAGTATGTGCCCGGACGGATACCTTCAACGCCACATGCTTTACCGACCATTTTCTGAGCCAGCGTAAAGCCTTTACCCGTATCGGCAACTGCCTGTGGACGGCGGAAAACATCTGATGCTTCAAGACCTAGTGCTTCACGTGCACGGTCCGTCAAACCACGACCGATGATTAATGGAATACGACCACCAGCACGCACTTCATCATAAAGCACGTCTGTTTTCAGAGCGAAAGTCGACAGCACTTCGTCTGATGCATTGCTGCGTACTTCACCTTTGAATGGGTACACATCAATCACATCGCCCATGCCAAGCTTAGACACGTCCAATTCGATTGGCAGCGCGCCTGCATCTTCCATGGTGTTGAAGAAGATTGGGGCAATTTTGCCACCTAGGCAGTAACCACCCGCACGCTTGTTCGGTACGTTAGGGATGTCATCACCCATGAACCAAAGCACAGAGTTGGTCGCAGACTTACGAGAAGAACCCGTACCCACAACGTCGCCCACGTACACAAGTTGGTGGCCTTTTTCTTTTAGCGCTTCAATTTGTTTGATAGAGCCAATCACACCAGGTTGGTCTGGTTCGATACCATCGCGAGCATTCTTCAGCATTGCTAGCGCATGCAGAGGAATATCTGGGCGAGACCAAGCATCAGGTGCTGGTGACAAGTCATCGGTATTGGTTTCACCAGTGACTTTAAATACGGTTAGCGTGACTTTTTCTGGCACGTTTGGTTTAGACAGGAACCACTCAGCATCTGCCCAAGATTGCATGATTTGCTTCGCGTGAACATTACCCGCTTTCGCTTTCTCTTCCACATCGTAGAAAGAATCAAACATCAACAGCGTGTGAGACAGGGCTTTTGCCGCGATTGGTGCGAGTGCTTCATCTTCCAGCAAACCAATCAGCGATTCGATGTTATAGCCACCTTGCATGGTGCCTAGCAATTCAACAGCTTTCTCTTTGCTGACAAGTGGAGACGAAGCTTCACCTTTAGCAACCGCAGACAAAAAGCCAGCTTTAACATAGGCAGCTTCATCAACACCAGGTGGAATACGGTTTTCAAGCAGGTCGACAAGGATAGCTTCTTCGCCTGCTGGTGGATTCTTGAGTAATTCGATTAGGCTTGCGGTTTGTTCCGCATCAAGTGGTTTAGGGACAATACCCTGAGCAGCACGTTCTTCGACGTGTTTACGGTAGGCTTCAAGCACGACGTTTTCCTCATATTGCGGTCTGACCATCACGGTCAAACATCCTTGGAATTAAGCTCGGCTTGCAGGCACTTAACGAAGTGTAGGGGTGACTATCTTTCTATAGTGCCCTGCATGACGAAGCTGGTATGTTATCACTTTTTAACCAAATTTTAAATTCCAACCCCGGAATGAAACATTTGATTTAGCAACAAGAAAAGGGAGTCCTCCCTTCACTTTTGGACCTTTAAAATTCAGTTCCGAGTATAAAATAGAACGAATCGAGATCATTTTCTGTACGACCATAGGCGATAATGATGGGGCCTAATGGCGAATCAACCCCCGCAAATATACTGCCTGCCATGTAAAACGGTACTTCTTTTAGCGAAAAGTCTGGGTTGTTCCACACTCCGCCGTATTCCAATGAAGTCCCTAAATAAACAGGAGATTTAAACAAACCAAAATCGTTATCCAGCAGACGATAGCGGTAAACCACGGTTCCAAAAGCAATATTGTTTGCCCACAGTGAATCTCGCGGTATACCTGACAAGTTAAGAAACCCTCCTAACTCATGCGGTTCGATAGCGACATTGCCAACACGCGCATTAATGGTGCCGTATTTAGCCTTGCCATACATCGTATGCTTACCGATGTTCTTCGCGTAAATACCTTCGATATTAAGCACACTGGCTTCAGATTTTGCACCACCATCACTCCCATCGAGTTCATCGCGCGCATAACCCAAAGACATAGTTAAATAGCCACCACGATTAGGGAATACTCTGCTATCCAAGGTGTCCAATGTCATACTGACAAAAGGCATTTGGCGCACATAGTGTTGCTTGGCATAGCCACCCGCTATCTCTTCTTCACCATCGAGATAGCGATACCCCACCATGAACTCCCCCCAAAGTTGGGGTTGCCAGCCAAGTCCCACTTCCGCTATCACTTCACTGAAACGCGTACCTAACGTGAAGGTTTCATCCTCTAAATTTGGCTCTTCTCCACGGAAATAGGCATCACGCTCACGAATTTCTAATCCACCCAGCGCCTGAGCAAAAAAGAGTTGGTCTGCAGAGAATGGAAGATACAGTTCGGCTTGAGCGCGCTTATCAGTTCCTAGCTCAAAAAGGCTTCTGATCTCAGCGCCATAATCTGTCAGCCCCGTACTATTGATACTGACACCTGCTGAAAAATTGGTACCAGACTCAAAACTGTCCTCCAGTGCGAAACGGAAGTCGACAAAATTTGGCCCCCAGCTTTTTTCTTTCACATCAACAACAAGCACATTCTCATCACCTTGGTGCTCAAGGTGATAGCGAACCGTTTCAAAGCGATCTAGAGCATAGAGATTTTGTACCGACTGCTCTAATTTCTTACTATCAATTCGCCCTGTTTGAAGCGATAACCGAGCTTTTAATACGTCATCAGAAAAACTGGTGTCATTGTTTATGACAATATTGTCCACGGTCAGGATATCGCCATACATCATCAAGCGACGGCGAAGCTGCTTCTTTTCAATATACGCTTGATACTGACCCGAATTTAACCTCAGTGGCGCAAGTGCTTCTTTGTTTGCAAACGTCACCTGATAGCCTTTCTCATAAGCTTCAGGCATGCGATCGAACTCGGTGGTTTCCATGTCACCAACATCAGGCGTCAACAACACATCGCTATCCGTCATATTCGCAATTTGCTGATCGGTGCTGTTGCGCACCATGTAATTCACCAGTTGATTCATAACAGAAAGATAAGACCCTAGCTCCGCCGCTGGGCTGTAATCTGTGCTGATATCAACGGCAATCACAATATCTGCGCCTAACGCTTTAGCAACGTCTACCGGCATGTTGTTCACCGACCCACCGTCAACAAGGTAGCGTCCTTCGAGCTCTACAGGAGGGAGCGCACCAGGTACTGCCATACTGGCCAACATGGCTTCAGTGAGCTGTCCATCACCAATGACGACAGGCACCAGTCGCTCTATATCAGTGGCAACAGCACGATAAGGCACGACCATTTGGTCAAAAGATTCAAAAGAAGGAAGGTTGCCCGTCGATTCGCGTAATATTCGAATCATATTCTGGCCTTGGACAATACCTTGCGGAGTTTTCAGGCTCTTAAGGTCAAAACCGAAGTTTGTCGATAAGTTGTATCGATCTTCATGTTCCTTATCTCGAGTGCGTCTGTCGCCTCGATAAACACGATCTTGATAACCTTCACTCCAATTGGTCGTTTCGATCAGCACTGAAATTTCATCCGCAGTCATACCAATCGCATACAGCCCACCGACATAGGCTCCCATACTGGTACCTGCGATGTAATCCACTGGAATACGCAACTCTTCAAGCGCTTTTAATACCCCAACGTGCGCGGCGCCTTTCGCGCCACCACCACCAAGAACTAAACCAATGGTTGGTCTTTGAGAATTTTCTTCCCCAAGCGCTAAAGATGCTGGTAGTACGGCCGACAACAGCAGTGCTGCAGTAACCAACCTGCCCTTTACTAGCCAATTAAACATTTTTGCTGCCTTGCATTTCTTTAATGTCCATATATACAAATAACGACGCTAAACGATAGTTGGCGTCACGGAGAAAGGCCTGTACTTCATGCGATTAACCATCAAACAAAAACTTATTTTCGCCATGATCGCTTCGGTGATTGCATCCACCACAATCGTCAGTTTCCTGAGTTTAACAAAAGCGCACGACATGGTAGAAACGCGCTTACTCGAAAATGAGCTCCCGCTGCTCTTAACCAATATTCGCGAAGAAATTGAGCAAAACGTATCACAACTGACGTCTGCTGCCGAACAACTAGCGAGCATGCCAATGACCGTATCTGCAGTGCGTGCACCTGGCGATCCTCGCGACAAATCGGATATCGTCACAACACTTCAGGCACTTAAGCAACAATACCAATTGACCGATGCCTCTGTCGCCAACCGCATGAATGGTGACTATTGGAACCAAGACGGTTTCCTGCGCCAGCTAAAACCGGATGACAGCTCTTGGTTCTTCAAACTCGTAAACAGTGGTGAGACACGTACCACTAGCGTTTATCGTGAAGACAATGGCGACCTAAAATTATTCGTTAACTACCAGCAGACTAACGGATATTTACTCTCAGGTCTGTCGCGCTCCATGGATAACATGGTGAATTTCATGAACCAGTTCAAAATCGAACAAAGCGGTTTTGTGTTCATGGTATCCCAAGATGGCAAAGTGCAATTGCACAAAGACACCTCGAAAATGGGAAATAACACCATCGCTCAAATGTATCAGGGAAATGTTCGTGACCTGTTAGTACAACGTGACTTTAACCTCATCTCCGCCTCTAACGGCGAACGTGATGTCTTGCTAGCATCTAGCTATATCCGTGATTTAGATTGGTTTGTTATCGCTGAAGTCCCCACTGCTGAAGTCTATGACGAACTCACCATGGCCGCTCAACAAATCATCCTGCTTTCCGTGCTTGTCTGTGCGCTCATTGCTCTGGCAGCCGTGCTTCTCGCATCAACCATTACCCGTCCAATCTCTGATCTTGCGAAAGTATTTCGCGACATTGGAGAAGGTGAAGGCGACCTCCGTCAGCGCCTAGAAATAAAAACAAATGATGAAATTGGTCAATTAGCTCAAGGCTTTAACAGTTTTGTCAGCAAGATTCATCAGGTCGTCGGCGATGTAGCATCAACTAGCCATTCTCTGAACAACGCAGCATCGGTCGTTGCCAAACAAGCACAAATGACTCAAGACCAAAGTCAAAGCCAACGTGACCGCACGGTATTGGTGGTCACTGCTATCAATGAAATGGGTGCGACGGTCAATGAAATTGCCGCAAATGCAGCTCATGCTGCGGATTCTGCCAACCATGCAGCCAACGAAACGGCGACAGGTCAGAGCGTTGTGATGTCTGCACAAAACAACATTCAGCAACTCGCGACTGAAATGGACGACATGACGGATATGATCCGTAAACTAGCAGGAAACACCCAGCAAATTGGCAGCATTTTGGATGTTATCCGCGGCGTGTCTGAACAGACAAATCTTTTAGCACTTAACGCAGCCATTGAAGCGGCGCGTGCGGGTGAGCAAGGCCGTGGTTTTGCGGTGGTTGCAGATGAAGTCAGAAGCCTTGCAAGCCGAACAGCACAATCGACGAACGAAATTCAAACCATGATTGACGAGCTACAACAAGAAGCGCAACTCGCAGTAAACGTCATGGAGAACAGTCAACAACTCACAGTTCAGGGCGCCGAAGCATCACAGAATGCATCTTCTGCTTTGATGCAGATTAATGATCAAATTGTACGTATCTCTGACCTCAACACTCAGGTGGCCACCGCGACTGAGGAGCAATCGACTGTCGTCACTGATATCAATCGAAACATTGAAGACATTAATACCACCACACAGTTAACCGCAGAAACGGCAGATAACATGGCCAGTGCGAGTGATGAGCTTCGCGAGCTTTCACATAAATTGGATGAATTGGTACGAAGCTTTAAGCTCTAAGCTCTAAGCTCTAAGCTCTAAGCTCTAAGCTCTAAACTCAAGCCAAATAAAAAACGCCGCAATTGCGGCGTTTTTTATTGCGATGTTAACGCGCTAGACGCGAAAGCCGCTCACAACCTTGTCCAGTTGAAGGCTCTTCTGTGCCAGTTCATTACATGCCTGCTCAACGCTTCCTAAGTTCTGATGAACGCGTTGACCATTGTCGACAATACCGTGAATGTTACGGTTAATATCTTCAGATACAGCACGCTGTTGCGAAGACGCTGTCGCAACCTGAGAGTTTTGATCATTGATCGTAATGATCATAGTCGAGACCGCATCAAGGTATTCTGCGGTTTGCTCAATGTGTGAAACAGTATCATTGCTAGCTTCGCTGCTCTCATTCATCGCGAAGACCGCGTTTTTGGTTCCTGTCTCCAGTCGCTCAATCATATTGCGAATTTCTTCGGTGCTTTGCTGTGTTTTATTGGCCAAGTTACGCACCTCATCAGCAACCACCGCAAAACCACGGCCTTGTTCACCCGCACGCGCCGCTTCAATCGCCGCATTCAGTGCCAACAAGTTGGTTTGCTCAGCAATACCACGGATCACGTCGACAATTGAAGCAATGCTATCCACATCGTGGTTAAGGGAGGTGATCATCTCTTGAGATTGCTCAATACGATTTCTCAGCGCAGACATCGCATTCACCGTCCCTGCCACACTGCTTTGCGCAGCGCCGATCTCTTGGGTTGCCGCGCCGGTCGCATCAGCTGCATCCATCGCGTTTTGACTTATCTGAGAGCTGCTGGCGCTCATTTCCTGCACCGCAGCAGCAATCATGTCACTCTCACGCTGCTGGTTTTCTGTTTCTGTGACACCACTACGAATCGCACTTTCAATCTGAACAGTATGCTCACGAAGATGATTCGACGCATCCACCACTTCTTTGATACTGACTTGGATCTTCGCAACAAAGCGGTTGAACGACTCACCCAACTGACCGATTTCATCTTGCGATCGCACCGTCAGACGCTGCGTAAGATCCCCATCACCGGAGGCAATATTCTCCAATGCCTCACCCATTTCTTTAACGGGTTGCAGCAATAAACGAGACAGTAAAATCCCACCAAAGATGGCGAGTATCAAGGCGGCGATGGAACCACCAATAATCAATCGCTCAGCTTGAATAGTTGATGCATCAATATCCTGTGTGATTTCCGATGACGCGATATTAATCGCCTTCAGCAGAGTCTTCAGATCACGACGAAGTCCAGCAAATGTCTGCTCAATCTCTTCATAGTTATCTGCATACTCTTGAGCAAGAGATTCTGGCTTCAAAATCATCGACTCTAATCCCTTACCCCAAACTCTCGTGTCTTCGATGAGTTGATCCAACTTAACTTGATGACTTGGATCAATCACACCCGCATCAATCACAGCTTGAATCGCCTTAAGCCTAGGAATGGCCTTAGGGGCATTGTCATAAAATTCGAACTTCTGCTTTTCAAGCGTTTCTTCTGTTACGCCTTTGGCTATTAGCCCTTCAACGCTTCCGAGCACTTGATACAAGTCGCGATAAGCGTCATCAATACTCTCAATGGTCGGGTGGATTTTCTCGTTTAATATTGTATTTAGCGCTACCTGTCGTTCAAAGGTTTGATACGACATACCAAGAACAAGTGTAAAAATGGCCGAAACAAAACCAAGGGGAAGGAACAATTTGGTTCGAAACGAAAGTTGGTTAATTAACTGCATGAATTCCTCAAGAGCAAATACGTGACGTTGGTAAAAAGAAATAGTAAGAAGTGGTTCAGCGTCTGTTCGCGGAAGGTCGTGCAACTCTGTATCTCTAACGGTTTCGTTCCAAAACACACGCCCCAGAGCACAAGGTGCAGAGTGAGAACGTCGTAAAGAACAAGGGGGCAATGGTAGCAATTGAAACTATTGATAAGAAATATAATATGAATAAATGTTGATATAACATCGAAAAAAAATACAGCGTACTTTTTGTTTTGTTACACGCCTTCAGAAAACCGTTAACCAGTTGTAACCAAAGAAATAGGTGACGACTTACGCCTGATAAGAATGCGAAATGCGGGCAAAAAAAAACGCCTCGAACTTCGAGGCGTTATTTATTCAGTACGGAGAAGAATTACTTTTTCTTCTTCACGGCTTTTGCATTTGGTAGGTCAGTGATTGAACCTTCGAATACTTCAGCAGCAAGACCCACTGACTCATGTAGAGTCGGGTGAGCGTGGATGGTCAATGCGATATCTTCTGCATCACAACCCATCTCGATGGCCAGACCGATTTCACCTAACAGTTCACCACCGTTAGTACCAACAATTGCACCACCGATAACACGGTGAGTATCTTTGTCGAAAATCATCTTAGTCATACCGTCTGAGCAATCAGACGCGATTGCACGACCAGAAGCCGCCCACGGGAAGGTAGCAACTTCGTAGTTGATGCCTTCTGCTTTCGCTTCTTTCTCAGTCTTACCAACCCAAGCAACTTCTGGCTCAGTGTAAGCAATTGAAGGGATCACTTTAGGATCGAAGTAGTGTTTCTTACCAGAAATCACTTCTGCCGCGACATGACCTTCATGCACACCTTTGTGCGCAAGCATAGGTTGACCAACAACGTCACCGATCGCATGGATGTGAGCAACATTGGTACGCAGTTGTTTATCAACATTGATAAAGCCACGCTCATCAACTTCAACACCCGCTTTCTCAGCGTCTAGCAATTTGCCGTTTGGTACACGACCGATAGCAACCAGCACTGCGTCATAGCGAACAGCTTCTGCCGGTGCTTTCTTGCCTTCCATTGAGACATAAATGCCGTCTTCTTTTGCTTCAACCGCTGTCACTTTGGTTTCAAGCATCAAGTTGAACTTCTTGCTGATACGCTTAGTAAAGACTTTGATGATGTCTTTATCAGCCGCAGGAATAACTTGGTCGAACATCTCAACCACGTCAACTTGTGAACCCAGCGCGTCATATACCGTACCCATTTCTAGGCCGATAATACCGCCGCCCATCACCAACAGCTTCTCTGGAACTTCTTTCAGTTCTAGCGCGTCAGTTGAGTCCCAAATACGTGGGTCTTCATGTGGGATAAATGGCAACTCAATTGGGCGAGAACCTGCCGCAATGATTGCGTTATCGAAGTTGATGGTAGTCGGACCTTCAGCGCCCTCAACAACGATGGTGTTCGGGCCAGTAAATTTACCGTATCCGTTAACCACGTTAACTTTACGCATCTTAGCCATTCCGCCAAGACCGCCAGTTAGTTGGGTAACCACTTTGTCTTTCCAAAGGCGGATTTTGTTGATGTCGGTTTGTGGCTCACCGAACACAACGCCATGCGCAGACATCGCTTTGGCTTCTTCGATAACTTTCGCAACGTGAAGTAGGGCTTTAGATGGGATACAACCCACATTCAGACACACACCACCTAACGTGCTGTATTTTTCTACCAGAACGGTTTCTAGACCCAAGTCCGCGCAACGGAATGCCGCTGAATAACCAGCAGGACCTGAACCCAGTACCACGACTTGGGTTTTGATTTCTTTACTCATTCTGACCTCGTTGTAGTCTTATATCCCTGACAGGCTAAGAGATTCTTTTTATGATGGAGCCGTTTTGTTTCACGACAAGTACACTTTGGTGAAGGCACTTATTTGGTCCAACATTTTACAGCCGTGTTAACAAGCTGAAAAATAAAAACCCATAGCCTGTGAGCTATACATCAAATCAGCGTCCGCCATATGCAGGTGAACGCTGATAGGGTGTCGTATTACAGTACCAGACGGCGAATGTCTGACAGACACTCGTTCAGGTAAGTCACGAAACGTGCACCTTCTGCACCGTCGATCACGCGGTGATCGTAAGACAGTGACAGAGGCAACATCAGGCGAGGAACGAAGTCCTTACCATTCCAAACCGGTTTCATTTCCGATTTAGATACACCCAGGATGCCAACTTCTGGCGCATTAACAATTGGGGTAAACGCGGTACCGCCCAAGCCACCAAGGCTAGAGATAGTAAAGCAACCACCTTGCATGTCCGATGCAGTCAGCTTGCCTGAACGTGCCTTCTTAGACACTTCCATTAGCTCAGCAGACAACTCGTAGATGCCTTTCTTGTTAACGTCACGGAATACAGGAACAACCAAGCCATTTGGCGTGTCCACCGCGATACCGATGTTTACGTATTTCTTCAGAATCAAGCTCTCACCGTCGTCAGACAGAGAAGAGTTGAACGATGGGAACGCTTCAAGTGCTTTCGCAGCCGCTTTCATGATGAACACCAATGGGGTGATCTTCATGCCAGTGTCTTTCTTCGCTTCCACTGCATTCTGTTCTTTACGGAATGCTTCTAGTTCAGTGATGTCTGCGTTATCCCACTGTGTAACGTGCGGGATCATTACCCAGTTACGGTGCAGGTTAGCGCCAGAAATCTTCTTAATGCGAGACAACGGTTTGGTTTCAGTTTCACCAAACTTGCTGAAATCAACTTTCGGCCAAGGTAGCAAACCAAGTGCTGCGCCATCGCCTTTGCTCGAAGCAGACGCTGCTGCGCCAGACTCAAGACGCTTAAGCGCCTCTTTCACGTAGCTTTGAACGTCTTCTTTCAGGATACGGCTCTTACGACCAGAACCCTTCACTTTTGACAAGTTAACGCCAAACTCACGCGCTAGACGACGAACAACCGGTGAAGCATGTGCATATTCGTTGTTTTCAACGAATTCAGCCGATGCCGCAGGGGCTGCTTGAGCCACAGGTGCTGGTGCCGCCGCTTGCGCAGGCGCTGCTGCAGGAGCAGGAGCCGCTGCAACTGGCGCTGCTGATGCTGCACCAACGGTCTCAAATACCATGATCAATGAACCGGTAGAGACTTTGTCACCCGCTGCGATTTTGATTTCTTTCAGTACGCCAGCGAACGGTGCAGGGACTTCCATCGAAGCCTTGTCACCTTCAACAGTGATCAGAGATTGCTCTTCTTCAATGCTGTCGCCAACCGCAACCATGATTTCAGTGACTTCTACTTCGTCGCCGCCGATATCAGGAACGTGAACTTCTTTCACTGCAGCAACAGCTGGAGCTGCTACTGGCGCTTCAGCTGGTGCTGCCGCAACAGGAGCCGCACCCGAACCTGCAACTTCAAAGATCATGACCAGTGAACCGGTAGACACTTTGTCGCCCGCAGCGATTTTGATTTCTTTCAGTACGCCAGCGAATGGGGCAGGCACTTCCATTGAAGCCTTATCGCCTTCAACAGTCAGAAGGGATTGCTCTTCTTCAATGCTGTCGCCGATAGCTACCATGATCTCAGTGACTTCTACTTCGTCACCACCGATATCAGGAACGTGAACTTCTTTCAGCTCAGCGACCGCTGGTGCAGCAACCGGAGCCGCTGCAGGTGCTTCTGCAACAGGAGCTGGAGCAGCAGCTGCGCCTGCCTCTTCAAAGATCATGATCAGAGAGCCAGTAGAAACCGTGTCGCCTTCAGCGATTTTGATTTCTTTAACAACACCCGCTTGTGATGCTGGTACTTCCATAGACGCTTTATCACCTTCAACAGTGATCAGCGACTGCTCTTCTTCAACTGTGTCACCAACGCTGACGAGGATTTCTGTTACTTCAACCTCATCGGCACCGATGTCTGGAACATTAATTTCGATTGCCATTGATTTATGCCTCTTACGCGTACAGTGGGTTCACTTTCTGAGTATCGATGTCGAATTTCTTAATCGCTTCAACCACGACAGATTTCTCGATATCACCACGTTTTGCTAGCTCGCTTAGCGCAGCAACAACAACGTAACCTGCATTCACTTCGAAGTGACGACGCAGGTTCTCACGGCTGTCTGAACGACCGAAGCCATCCGTACCCAACACTTTGAAAGACTCAGAAGGCATGAACGCACGAACTTGTTCTGCGTAGTTCTTCATGTAGTCAGTCGCTGCGATTGCTGGCTCAGAACCCATCACTTGTGTGATGTAAGGTACTTTCTGCTCTGCATCTGGGTTTAGCATGTTGAAACGCTCTGCATCTTGACCTTCACGTGTTAGCTCATTGAAAGAGGTAACAGAGTAGATGTCAGACGCAACGCCGTAGTCTTCGCTAAGGATTTGAGCTGCTTTGCGAACTTCGTTCATGATGGTGCCTGAGCTCATCAACTGAACTTTGTTCGCACCAGCGTAAGACTCAAGTTTGTAGATACCCTTACGAATGCCTTCTTCAGCGCCTTCTGGCATTGCTGGCATTGCGTAGTTCTCGTTCATCAGCGTTAGGTAGTAGAACACGTTTTCTTGTTCTGGACCGTACATGCGACGGATACCGTCTTGCATGATTACCGCTAACTCGTACGCGAACGTCGGGTCGTAAGAAATACAGTTAGGGATGGTGTTCGCCTGAATGTGGCTGTGGCCATCTTCGTGCTGTAGACCTTCACCGTTCAGCGTTGTACGACCCGCCGTTGCACCCAATAGGAAGCCACGCGCTTGTTGGTCGCCAGCCATCCACGCCATGTCGCCCACACGTTGGAAGCCGAACATTGAGTAGTAGATGTAGAACGGGATCATTGGCAAATCGTTGGTGCTGTAAGACGTTGCAGCAGCGACCCAAGACGACATTGCGCCCAGTTCGTTGATACCTTCTTGCAGAACCTGACCTGAGGTCGCTTCTTTGTAGTAAGAAACAACGCTGCGGTCTTCAGGGGTATATTCCTGACCCGATGGGTTGTAAATACCGATTTGACGGAACAAACCTTCCATACCGAAAGTTCGTGCTTCGTCCGCAATGATCGGAACGATGTTCTTACCAATGCCTTTGTTTTTCAGCAGGATGTTCAGAGTACGAACAAATGCCATGGTGGTAGAGATGTCACGCTTCTGCTCATCAAGCAGAGGTTTAAACTCTTCCACTTCAGGGATCACGAGTTCTTCAGTGAACTTAGGCAGACGCTTAGGCGTGTAGCCGTGCAGTGCGTTACGACGCGCATGCATGTATTCGTATTCTGCTGAACCTTCTTCCAATTTCAAGTATGGAAGAGCTTTCATGTCTTCATCAGAAACCAGCTCTTGCAGGCCTAGACGATCACGTAGGTGCTGAACATGGGTCATGTCCATCTTCTTCACACCGTGCGCAATGTTCTTACCTTCCGCCGCTTCACCCATGCCGTAACCTTTTACGGTTTTCGCTAGGATAACGGTTGGACGTTCTGTGGTTTCTTGTGCTGTTTTAAATGCAGCAAATAGCTTCGATGGCTCATGACCACCGCGCTTAAGTGCGAAGATTTCTTCGTCAGTCATGTCAGCAACCAGTGCTGCAGTCTCTGGGTATTTGCCGAAGAAGTTCTCACGAACGTATGCGCCATCTTTAGACTTAAATGTCTGGTAGTCACCGTCGATGGTTTCGTTCATCAGTTGAAGCAGTTTACCTGTGGTATCTTTTGCTAGAAGTTTATCCCAGCCACTACCCCAAACCACTTTCACTACGTTCCAACCTGCGCCTTTGAACAGACCTTCCAGTTCTTGGATGATCTTGCCGTTACCCATTACTGGGCCGTCTAGGCGCTGAAGGTTACAGTTAATCAGGAAGCATAGGTTGCCAAGCTTTTCACGAGCAGCGAAAGAGATCGCGCCACGTGATTCTGGCTCATCCATCTCACCATCGCCCAAGAACGCATAAACGCGCTGAGCATTAGTTTCTTTCAGGCCACGGCCTTCTAGGTACTTCAGGAAGCGAGCTTGATAGATAGCAGAGATAGGACCCAGACCCATAGATACGGTCGGGAACTGCCAGAATTCAGGCATCAATTTAGGGTGCGGGTATGAAGGAATACCTTTGCCATCCACTTCTTGACGGAAGTTGTCTAGCTGCTCTTCAGTCAGGCGGCCTTCAACAAACGCACGTGAGTAGATACCCGGAGAGATGTGACCTTGGTAGTAAACCAAGTCACCACCATCCACCTCGTTAGGTGCACGGAAGAAATGGTTAAAGCACACTTCGTAGAATGCAGAAGCAGACTGGTAAGACGCCATGTGGCCGCCCAGATCCAAGTCTTTTTTCGATGCACGCAACACGATCATGATCGCGTTCCAACGAATGATAGAACGAATACGACGCTCCAGGTTTACGTCACCTGGATATGCTGGTTCTTTATCCGCAGGGATGGTATTCACATAGTTGGTGGTGACGCCTGTTGGCATATCAACACCATCAAGGCGCGCCTTTTCCATTACTTGCTCAAGTAGGTACTGGGCGCGTTCTACACCTTCTTCACGGACGACTGATGCAAGAGCTTCTAACCACTCTTGAGTTTCAAGTGCGTCCACGTCATTTTTCATGACTTCAGACATGGCGATCTATCCTTTCGTTGATTGACTTGTACAAAACTAATTGTTGTCGCAGCTGAAAAACGCATCCAGACAACGCGTTAAAGTTTTCGGAGTTCATACACCAATCGCACTATGTATTTGCCCAAATGCTGCCTCAAAAGGCTGAACAAATATCTAGTGCGATTGGCATTATTCCGATTCGTCCTTGCGTTGCTGAATTCGGCGAAGCGAGCGCTCACGGCGGCTTTCTTCTCTACCCAAATCCAGCAAAGTTTCCTCTATAAAGGCCAAATGCGCATGCGATGCCTGTCGGGCTTTTTCTGGTTCCCCGGCAGTAATGGCTTGCACTATGTTGGCTCTGTGTTTGCTTACTTTATCGACGACATCATGACGTCGATTCAGCAGTTCAAAGTTTTGTAATATGTTGTGCTCAAGCAATGGCGCCAAGCTGCGCATAATATGCAGCAATACCACGTTGTGTGATGCTTCGGTCACGGCAATCAAGTATTGCATAACCGCAGCGGCTTCGGCTTTGATATCACCAAGTTGCTGAGCTTCGCGAATGTTATCGTGACAATGACACACTCGCGTTAAATCTTCTTCAGTGCCTCGTAATGCAGCAAAATATGAGGATATACCTTCAAGTGCGTGACGAGACTCTAATAAATCAAGTTGGCTTTCTGGGTGCTCGGCCAGTAAATCAATGAGTGGCTCTGAAAATCGTTGCCATAATCGTTCACTGACAAACGTGCCACCACCTTGCTTACGATTCAGTAATTTCTTTGCTTCTAAACGCTGAATTGCTTCGCGAACAGAAGGACGAGAAACATCAAATTGCTTCGCTAATTCACGCTCTGGCGGCAATTTTTGCCCCGGCGATAATGTTCCTTCAAGAATCAGGCTTTCTAGCTCTTTCTCGATAACATCTGACAGTTTGGGTTGACGAATCCGTTGTATAGCCATCGTTCTTCTTAGTTATTTGGCGCCGGAGTGCCTGCGCGTCCCTTCCCATTTACCTATCTTGTCAATTGGTAAGACCAATTAAAAAACAGGTGAAAATTTACCAGAATGAGGCTTAAGTGTCTACCGTAAACTTGATTTGTGTCATAGAAATTACACTAAGACGCTGAATGCCTTTCTCACCCTGACCTCACAATGGTCAGACCAATTTATTTGGACACATTCATAAAAATGTACTACGTCGTTCATGACGCTTTCATTTTCGGAACATAAGCGTAAACAAAGCGTTACGAGAAAAAGTAATTTATCCCTTCACCAATGATTGGATCTGAGCGTGAAATGTCATCCAGTTAAATGACCCGCCGGGATCCGTTTTTCTTCCGGGCGCGATATCGCTGTGTCCAGTGATTCGTGACGGCGTGATCGCGGGGTAATGGTGTTGAATGGATTGACTCACTTCTGCCAAGCATTGGTATTGCACATCGGTATATGGCAAATCATCGGTGCCTTCTAATTCAATACCAATGGAATAGTCATTGCACTGCTCTCGCCCTTCAAAGGACGACACACCCGCATGCCAAGCGCGTTGATCAAAAGGAACAAACTGCACCACTGCGCCATCTCGTTTAATCAAACAATGCGCTGACACCGTCATCTCGCGGATTTCATCAAAATACGAATGCGCGTTTGAGATCAGTTTCCCTTGAAAAAACTGCTCAATATAAGGCCCACCAAACTCACCAGGCGGCAAGCTAATGTTATGAATAACAAGCAGGGATACATCGTTAGGATCCGGTCTTTGGTTACAGTGCGGCGACGGTAAATAAGAAGCACAATCTAACAGATGACGAGTAATAGTTAACATGAAGTGATTCTTTGTTTCTTCCCTATAAACAAGTACTGGGTATTTTAATCCATTTCATCAAAATCCCTAACAATTTAAACGCGCATAACTCACAAATGCATGCCTCGCAATCTCATTCCCTCGCAGGTAAACTTGTTAACAACAACAGCGGGCACTGCCCTGTCATTATTTTGTATTTACCTGTGATGGAACCACCATGTCAGAACAAGCCAATGCGTCACGCGTTCACGATAGCCAAACTCGATTGACCTACCTGAAAAAGCACTTACAAGACGATATTATTCGTTGTGTTGCAGACACGCTAAAAGAAGACCTCGGTGGCAGTGTTGATGCAGCAAATGACATCACAGCAAACCTCATTCCTTCCGACGCCCAAGGTAATGCCACCATTATCACCCGCGAGCATGGCGTGTTTTGTGGGCGCGACTTTGCTGACGAAGTGTTCCGCCAACTAGGCGGTCAAGTGACCATTACATGGAAAGTAAAAGATGGCGATAAAGTAGAGCCTAATCAGGTGCTGTGTGAGTTAAGTGGCCCTGCACGCGCACTACTTACTGGTGAGCGCAACGCCATGAACTTTATTCAAACACTGTCAGGCTGTGCCACCGAAACTGCCCGTTATGTCCAAGAGCTCTCAGGCACAAAAACGCGCTTGCTTGATACCCGAAAAACCATTCCCGGCCTTCGAAATGCACTGAAATATGCAGTGACCTGTGGCGGCGGTTTTAATCACCGCATCGGTGTGTATGACGCTTACCTAATAAAAGAGAACCACATCATTGCATGTGGTGGTATTCAAGGTGCAGTTAGCACCGCCAAGCAACTAAACCCTGGCAAACCCGTTGAAGTGGAAACCGAAAGCTTAGAAGAGCTTCAACAAGCGATTGAAGCGGGCGCTGATATCGTGATGCTGGATAACTTCACCACGGACATGATGCGTGAAGCGGTTGCCTTAAACCAAGGCCGTATTGCGTTAGAGGTGTCAGGTAACGTCACGTTGGCGACCCTGCGCGAGTTTGCAGAAACCGGGATTGATTACATTTCTGTGGGCGCACTGACCAAACATATTCATGCCATGGATTTATCTATGCGCCTCAAGTAACTCCCTAAAACTATTAAGAACTATAGATAATGCAGACACTATGTCTGCATTATCAGCTCCGCCGTCACACAGCTACAACTGACAAACAACTCATTTACAAAAAAGACTATTCACGCCTCGAAACTCCCTTTTTATCTGCTGTTTTCCTATTTTTATCCGCCGTATCGTAACGTCACTACAGCACTTTGCTGCACATAAAAAATGGAGAGAAAAGGCAATGAGAAAACAAAAAGGTTTTAGCTTAATTGAGCTTTTGATTGTTGTTGGAATTATTGGTGCGTTGACTGCGATTGCGGTTCCCGCGTATCAAAGCTACACATTGAAATCTGAGGCAACTGCAGGGGTTGCAACAGTGAAGTCAATACTCACTAACATTGATGTATTAAATCAAGAAGTTGATTTCCCAGCCGACACCACCGATAACTGGACAAAAATTGGTGCGGCAAAGGATATGAGTAACTTGGGAGCAATGACACTAGCTCAAACAACTGAAACCACTGGTACTGGTGCGGACGAGAAAACAACGGTAAAAGGCGGAACCATAACCTTTGCATTTAATTCAGATGCAGCCCTAACTGGTAAAAAAATCAGATTTACAAAGTCTGCTAATGGTTGGGCCTGTATTCACGATACTGGCGTAGAAAAATTGAAAAGCTGTGTAGCTGGAACAGTCAACTAGAGTATCCATTGAAAACCAACCTAGTCAAGACACTGCAACAAGCCGGATTTATCAGCAAGTTGCAGGCTGACATAGCGACTAGCAAACTGGCGCAGAAAAATTTTTCTGCGCCAGAATCACTAATTTCAGAGAACATCCTTTCTAGCAGGGAACTGATTAATATACTAGCTAAACACTTTTCTATAGTTCCTGATTCGATTCACAATTATCCCTTTGAACTTTCTGCACAACAATTCAAGCAACATGATCTAATTTTGCATCATCAAGTACTACCACTTGACTACAAAGATCACCAACTCATACTTGCAATAAGCGACCCTACCAACCTCGAAGCCCAAGACGATTTTCGCTTTGCCACTGGCCTGCAAATAAAACCCGTTTTAGTGGACCACCAACAACTGGTTGGCGCAATACGCAAACTCTACGGCAAGCAGATAGCATCTACTCAAGGTGACTCAAAATCCGTCAGTGATTCGGAACTCGCCGATCTTGCTCAATTCGATGATGATGCCAATGCTGACGAGTTAGTCACCGACGAAGCCCCGGTTAGCCGCTATATCCAACAAGTGCTGATGGATGCGGTGCGCAAGCAAGCGTCTGATATTCATTTTGAGCCCTTCGAGCAACGCTACCAAATTCGTTTTCGTTTAGACGGTATATTGCAAACCCACAGCACGCCACCTGTGGGTATTTCACGCCGACTCTCGACCCGTTTAAAAATCCTCGCCAAACTCAATATCGCTGAACGCCGATTGCCACAAGATGGGCGGATTAAACTGACGCTGGCGGACAGTAAATCCATTGATATGCGTGTTTCCACTTTGCCCACTCTGTTTGGCGAAAAAGTGGTGCTGCGAATTTTAGATGGCGGCAGTGTGGCGCTGGATATTGATTCACTCGGTTACAGCGAAAAACAAAAACAGGATTACCTGACAGCACTGGATAAACCCCAAGGCTTGATTCTAATGACCGGCCCAACGGGCAGTGGAAAAACCGTGTCACTTTACACCGGCCTGAAGTATCTCAACACTGCCGAACGCAACATTTCTACTGCTGAAGATCCGGTGGAAATCAACTTGCCCGGCATCAATCAGGTCAATATCAATAACGACATCAAGCTGGATTTCGCCACTGCTCTGCGTGCTTTCCTTCGTCAAGATCCCGATGTCGTCATGGTAGGTGAGATGCGCGATCTTGAAACCGCTGAAATTGGTATCAAGGCAGCACAAACTGGGCACTTGGTGTTATCGACGCTGCATACGAATTCAGCCGCAGAGAGCATTACGCGCTTGGCGAATATGGGCGTCGCTCCCTATAACCTAGCAGCGTCATTGACTTTGATTATTGCCCAGCGTCTCGCTCGCCGCTTGTGCTCACATTGCAAAGTGCCACACAACAAAGACGATCATCAACTGACAGCCCTAAAAACACACTATTCAAGCTTACTGGCAGATCATGTGTATCAAGCGAACCCTGAAGGTTGTGACCACTGTAATCATGGTTATCTCGGTCGCGTGGGCATCTATGAGGTGATGCGTATCGATCGCGCACTATCTGAGGCCATTGGTAATGGCGCCTCCGCCTCACAACTTGAAAATATCGCCCTCGATAATGGCATGCACACGCTTTCGCTTTCCGGTATCGAAAAGCTCAATCAGGGCATCACCAGTCTCGCAGAACTTCAACGCGTTATTAGTCTGTAAAGGGAATTACTATGGCCTCAAAACCCCGCAAGCTTTATGCATTCCAGTGGCGCGGCGCTACCGCCAAAGGCGCCAAAGTCAAAGGCCAGTTACTTGCTTACAATGAACAAGACGCCCGACACTCACTCACCGAGCAGAAGATACACATCGTCAAAATCAAGCGTCGCTCGCCATCTTCATGGGCAAGGCGTCGCAACACAGCCACGGCCAAAGACATCACGCTATTTACCCGACAAATGGCGACAATGTTAGAAGCGGGTGTACCGCTGGGCGAAACCCTACAACTGCTGAAAACAGGATCTAAGAAGGCCGAAATGAAGCTTATCATTAGCCAAATTTATAGCCACATCGAAGCAGGTTCCTCTTTAGCGCAAGCAATGAAATCTAGCTCAATCCTGTTTGACCAATTCTACTGCGATCTGGTGGCAACGGGCGAGCAAACCGGTCGCTTGGAGCAAATCTTCGCCCGTATTTGTATTTATCGTGAAAAAGGTGAAGAAACACGTTCCAAAGTCATCAAAGCCATGATTTACCCCGGTATCGTCTTCACCATTGCACTATTGGTCAGCATTGGCATGCTGCTGTTTGTTATACCTACGTTTAAAGATGTTTTCTCGTCGTTCAATGCCGAATTGCCATGGTTTACGCAAAAAGTCCTCGGTGTGTCTGATGCTATCCATGATTATGGCTTGTACATGCTGATTGGGATCGCTATCGCGGGAGTGGCATTCAAGGCCAGCTATAACAAAAGCTACTCTTTTCGCCTCAAGGCCAGTCGATTTTCATTGCGTATCCCGATTCTTGGCGACGTACTAACAAAAGCTACCCTATCACGCTTCACTCGTACACTCGCTACCACCTTCAGTGCAGGTATTCCGCTGCTCAACGGTTTATCGGCCGCCGGTAAAACGGCCAATAACACCTACTTCAAACAGGTGATAGAAGAAGTTCATAAACAAACCTCTGGCGGCCGTCCTTTACATCGCGCCATCCGAGAAACTGACGCTTTCCCTGACATGATGATTCAGATGGTAATGATTGGCGAAGAGTCAGGCGCCTTGGATGACATGCTGAATAAGGTGGCGGGACTCTATGAAGCAGACGTTGATAATACGGTCGATAATTTAGGTAAGATACTCGAGCCAATGATCATTGTATTACTTGGTCTACTGATCGGCTCTCTAGTGGTTGCTATGTATTTACCTATGTTCAATCTCATGAGTGTGATGGGTTAGATACCCTTCTCTTTTTCTTTTATCCTTCTCTCCTCTTATTTCACATATTGGCATCCGTCATTCGATAGATGTTTAAATTCAGTGAATAAGAGGATAGAGACAGGCTTCACAACCCGTTATCATGTCGCAACAAACTACCACTGGATTTCAACATGGATTGGCTGTTCGACTCTCCGAGTCTATATGTATTTCTCGCGTCTTTATTTGGACTCATCGTTGGCAGCTTTCTCAACGTCGTCATTTATCGCTTTCCAAAAATGATGGAGGAGCAATGGCGCACGGAGTGTCATGAGTGCTTTCCTGACGAGATGCCAGCACCGAAAGATGGTGAAGTGTTCAATCTGAGCCTTCCTCGCTCGCATTGCCCTTCTTGTCAGGCTCCTGTTAAAGCCATAGACAATGTGCCCGTTCTGAGTTGGTTGATCCTCGGTGGTAAATGCCGACATTGCAAAACCCCCATCAACATCCGTTACCCATTCGTTGAATTGCTAACCGCAGTGCTGGTTGGCATCACCGCTTATACCCTACCGGGGTCTTATTGGTCGCTCGCAGTGATTGCCGCAACCTTTGTCTTGGTCGCGCTGTGCTTTATCGATATTGATACCATGCTATTGCCAGATCAAATGACACTGCCTTTGATGTGGGCAGGTATTCTGCTAGCGCTGATTGGTATATCCCCCCTCTCGCTGCAAGATGCTGTGATGGGTGCTATGGCGGGTTATCTGTCGCTGTGGAGTGTATTTCAGCTGTTTAAGCTACTCACTGGCAAAGAAGGTATGGGGTACGGGGATTTCAAACTCTTAGCCGCATTGGGTGCATGGCTGGGTTGGCAAGCGCTGCCGATGGTGATCTTATTTGCCTCATTCGTCGGTGCAATTTGTGGCATTATCTTAATGCGAGTCAAAGGGACGGGGAAAGAGACCCCCTTCTCGTTCGGCCCTTATCTTGCGATTGCGGGCTGGATTAGTCTGCTCTGGGGCAATAACATCTTAGATTGGTATTTAACGTCTTATTTGGGTTATTAAATGGCTTTTGTTATTGGCGTCACTGGCGGCATTGGTAGCGGTAAAACCACAGTGGCCAATCTGTTTGGCGATAAGGGAATTGATATCGTTGATGCAGACATCATCGCTCGACAAGTCGTCGAACGAGGCTCTGATGGGCTAAATGCCATCGCTGCGAAATTTGGCGAGACAATGCTGGATGACACTGGCGAACTTAACCGCGCAGCACTTCGAGAGCACGTATTCTCTCACCCCGAAGACAAAGACTGGCTCAATGCACTGCTTCATCCCAAAATCCGCCATGAGATGCGCACTCAAACACAACAAGCGCTCTCACCGTACTGCTTGCTTGTGATTCCCTTGCTTGTAGAAAACGGACTACAAGCACTGTGCGACCGTGTTCTTGTGGTCGATGTTCCTGAGCACACTCAAATTGAACGGGCATCTCGACGAGACAGCGTCTCAAATGAGCAGGTAAAGCGAATTTTAGCCGCTCAAGCTACGCGAGACGATAGACTTGCCCTTGCCGATGACGTTATCGTTAATGAGTGCACACAGGACGAACTTTCCCGTCAAGTTGACCAGTTGCACCTTCAATACCTCACTTTAGCCGGACAAGATACTGAGAATCACCATGAGTAACGATACCTTATACGAGCACCCTTTGAATGAGCAGGTTCGCGTTTACCTGCGGCTCGAGTATCTTCTCAATCAAATCAATCAGTCATCATCACTGACTGGCGATACGCATTGGAGCGTGTTCTTCAAAAGTCTGTTCGAACTGGCAGAAATCCTAGAGCAAGTGCAAGTGAAAGGTGATCTTGCCAAGGATCTTGAAAAGCAACGTTCCAAGTTAGAAGCATGGCTTAATGTCCCGAATGTCGATACAGAGCAACTGACTCAGTTGCTGCAAGAAAGCCGTCGATTGCAACAGGTCTTACTTCAAGCGCCTCGCTTGGGGCAGGCATTGAGAGAAGATAAGTTTCTCTCATCCATTCGCCAACGATTCTCCATTCCAGGAGGAACATGCAGCTTTGATTTACCTTCTCTGCATCATTGGCTGAACCTTCCGTTAGCGCATCGTCAATCCGATGCGAACACATGGACAGGCTCCCTTAAGCCTCTAGAAAACGCGCTGACATTTTGGCTTCGTTTAACGCGTGGCGGGGCTGCACTGCAACCAAGTATTGTGATCAACGGTTTTTACCAACAAGATGTTGAAGGAGCGACCTTGCTTCGTATTCAAATTTCACCGGACTACAACGCATTTCCGCTAGTGTCTGGTCATAAATCTCGGTTTGCTATACGCTTCATGCCGTTTGATGAAAACCAAACCGTTGCTGACACCATGGCACTATCCATAGCGGTCTGTTGAACAATTTTTAGAAAAAGAGGTTTCTGTGAATCAAGATAAGCCTATCGTCGTAAAATGCCCACAATGTGCACTACCCGTTGTTTGGGGAGAAGTCAGTCCTTTCAGACCATTTTGCAGCAAACGCTGCCAACTCATTGATTTGGGTGAATGGGCAGACGAAGAGAAACGCATTGCGGGCGCACCAGACATGTCTGATGGTGATGGTTGGTCGGAAAACCAATAATAGAAACGACGATAATACGAGGCGCGAGTCATTGGCATGGTGCAACTAAAACTCATGCTTGTGACTTGCACTTCGAACATCAAACCTCACCAAATGCCTTTCTTATTTTTTCCAGCACTGCATCATTCGCCTCAGGGAAAGGGTAATCATCAAGCTGTGCAATCTTCGCCCATCTCCCCGGTTGACCTTCTTTACCAAACGGCTCACCATCGAATGCTTTCACAAGATAAAAATCAAACCTGAGGGCCTTATCAGGGTAATCATGTGCCAATGAGATAAATGCTTCGAGCCTTGTTGCCACAATACCGACTTCTTCTTCGAGCTCTCGAATCACTGCTTGCTCTGCTGTTTCTCCTTGCTCAACTTTGCCACCAGCAAACTCCCAATAACCGCCTTTATGCGCCTTTGCTGCACGCTGGGTAATATAGATTTCACTGCAATCAGCATTAAGAATAATGCCCGCTGCAATGTGTAATTGCTTCTTGTCCATGTAATACAAACTCTCTTTCCATAAAAAAGGCCGCTAAGCGGCCTTTCGGGTGTAATGACAGATACCAAAGTCTAACCCACTCGGGTTAACTGGTTAAAATTAGTTAATTTTACCGTGGCACTGTTTGAATTTTTTACCTGAACCACATGGGCAAGGATCGTTACGCCCCACTTTACGGCCATCACGAACAACAGTTTCAGAAGCGCTTTCAGACGTATTGTCTTGGCTGTCATCTAGCTGGCTACCAGCATCTGCATGGCTGACTTGTTGACGACGAGCAGCTTCTTCCGCTTGCGCTCTGCGTTGCTCTTCCATGCGGTCGACTTCTTCTGGCTGTTGAACGCGAACGCGGCTCAGCGTCATCACAACGTCTGATTTCAGTGAGTCCAGCATGCCTTCAAACAGTTCAAACGACTCACGCTTGTACTCTTGTTTCGGGTTCTTCTGAGCATAGCCACGCAAGTGAATACCTTGGCGAAGGTGATCCATTGCCGCTAAGTGTTCTTTCCACAGAGTATCTAGCGTTTGAAGCATCACTGCTTTTTCGAAGTTACGCAGCGTTTCAACACCAACCGCACTCTCTTTCGAGCGGTAAACGTCGATGATGTTATTCAGAATGCGCTCACGTAACTGTTCTTCATACAGCTTGTCGTCGTTGTCCAACCACTCTTGAAGTGGAAGCTCAACGTCAAAGTCGGCTTTCAAACGTTTTTCCAGACCTTCAATATCCCACATTTCGTCAAGGGATTGAGGTGGAATGTATTGGTCAACGACATCACCGATCACATCCTCTCGGTTGTGCTCAATCATCTCGCTAATGTCATTGCTTTCCATCAACTCATCACGCAGTTCGTAAACCACTTTACGCTGATCGTTAGCAACATCATCGAATTCTAGAAGCTGTTTACGAATGTCGAAGTTACGACCTTCAACTTTACGCTGTGCGTTTTCAATCGCTTTGTTCACCCATGGGTGCTCGATCGCTTCGCCCTCTTCCATACCCAGTTTCTTCATCATGTTCGATACACGGTCAGACGCAAAAATGCGCATGAGTGAATCTTCCATCGACAAGTAGAAACGACTTGAACCAGGGTCACCCTGACGACCAGAACGACCACGTAACTGGTTATCGATACGACGAGATTCGTGACGCTCAGTACCAATGATATGCAAGCCACCCGCCGCTTTCACCGCTTCATGGGTTTCACGCCATTTCGCCTTAATGTCAGCAATTTGTTGCTCAGTTGGGTTTTCCAACTTAGCCACATCAGACTGCCAGCTACCACCCAACACGATATCCGTACCACGGCCTGCCATGTTGGTTGCAATCGTCACAGCACCTGGTGAACCCGCATCAGCAACGATATCGGCTTCGTGTGCGTGGAACTTCGCATTCAATACTGCGTGTTTCACACCCGCTTCTTTCAGAGCATTTGATAGCAATTCAGATTTTTCGATAGACACTGTACCAACAAGGCTTGGCTGGCCTTTTTCGCTACGCACTTTGATGTCTTCGATAATAGCGGCGAACTTTTCACGCTCCGTCATGTAAACCTGATCCGCCATATCATCGCGAACCATTGGTTTATTGGTTGGGATAACCACGGTATCCAAACCATAAATTGACTGGAATTCGAACGCTTCCGTATCAGCTGTACCTGTCATGCCAGACAGTTTGTCGTACAAACGGAAGAAATTCTGGAAGGTGATCGATGCCAAGGTCTGGTTTTCGTTTTGGATCTTAACGCCTTCTTTAGCTTCCACCGCTTGGTGAAGGCCTTCAGACCAACGACGACCTGGCATAGTACGACCGGTGTGCTCATCGACGATGATAACTTCATTGTCTTTGACAATGTAATCAACGTCTTTTTCGAATAGTACGTGTGCACGCAACGCGGCATTGATATGGTGAAGTAATGAAATATTTGCTGGAGAGTAAAGCGTATCGTTCTCTTCCATCAATCCATTTTTCTTCAGCATATCTTCCACGAACTCTTGACCATTTTCAGTCAGGTGAGCTTGCTTAGATTTCTCATCCACCGTGAAGTGGCCTTCGCCACGATATTCTTCACTGTCTTCTTTATCTTGGCGGATTAACTGTGGGATCAACGCATTGATACGCGCATACATTTCAGAGCTGTCTTCAGCAGGGCCTGAAATGATCAGCGGCGTTCGAGCTTCATCGATTAGGATGGAATCCACTTCATCGACAACCGCGAAGTAGCGCTCGCGCTGAACACGGTCTTCAGCACGAAATGCCATGTTGTCACGAAGGTAGTCAAAACCGAATTCGTTGTTTGTTCCGTAAAGAATATCAGCTAAGTAAGCGGCTTTTTTCTCTGGCGGTGCCATGTTTGGCACATTCACGCCAACGGTCATATCAAGGAATTCAAACAATGCGCGGTTGGTTTCAGCATCACGTTTCGCAAGGTAATCATTCACGGTAACAATGTGAACACCTTTACCGGTTAACGCATGCAGGTAAGCAGGCAGTGTTGCAGTGAGGGTTTTACCTTCACCCGTACGCATCTCTGCAATTTGGCCATTATTAAGCACCATGCCGCCAATCAGCTGCACGTCGAAATGGCGCATACCAAATACACGCTTAGACGCTTCGCGTACGGTTGCGAACGCTTCAGGCAAAATCACGTCAAGAGATTCACCCTGCTCGATACGCTGACGATATTCAGCGGTCTTTGCTTTTAGGTCTTCATCACTGAGTGCTTCAAACTGAGGCTCAAGATTGTTGATTTCGTTTACGACTTTACGAAGGCGGCGCAGTGTGCGGTCATTGCGGCTTCCGATTACTTTGGTGATTAGTTTCGATAACATGGCTTTGCCGTTTCTCTCATTTTTTCGCTTTAGCGTGGGAGCCAAAGCCAGGATACTGCGAGGCAGAGAAAATCAGCATGTCCCTCTGCCCAAAATTCTTTATGGGAATAATCAGCGATTATTCTTTTCGTGGTTTTGATCTTGTGCCTCGATTTATAGTTTTCAAGGCCAATGGATCATTTAATCAAACTAGATTAGCACTTAGGGCAATTATCATAAGCCATAACGGCGGCACAGCCCACTTGTAATGCGGGTCGAGTCTCGTTAGATAACAAAAATTAGAACCCGCCCAACGAGCAACGCCAAGTTAGTGCATTTTGTGTTCAATATTGGTGCATTTTATCGTCAGCAAGTTCTTTCTCTTATACCCTGTTCTGTACAACAAACTTGGTGAGAACCCTAAAGCCCTGTTACTCTTTGAGGCAGTGCCACAACCGCGAAGTGATTATGAGAGACCATAGACCAAAAGCTGCGCAAGATTTACTGGAAAATGGCCTAACGGGACAAGTCCGTCAAAGGGCGATGGTACTGTCGCAACTCAGCCAGCAAGTGAAATCACTACTTCCTCCCGCATCAGCACAACATTGCCGTGTCGCTAATTACCGCGATGGTATTCTGATCTTGGAGTGCGGTTCTTCCTCATGGGCAACACGGCTTAACTATGACCGCCATACGTTAATGTCAGCGCTTCGTCGCGACACCTTGCCATCATTGATGACGATAGAAATAAAAGTTAACCCTGACTTGGCACGACGTGAGCAAGCTGAAGCCGAAAAGATCGAGAAGGCGAAAGAGTGGCGGACAGTAAGCCCCGCTGCGGCAGAATGCTTGAAGATGATCGCTCAGTCAGCACCAGAGAAAGTAAGAAAGAAATTGGAAGCCATTGCAGAGCTGGCGGAGCGGAACCGCAGCAAATAGACGTTTGTTCCAAAAAAATGGCATAAAAAAACCGGCGCATTCTCGCCGGTTTTTTTGTGTTCATGACTTGCTTAGGCTAGAACCATACCCGGCTCTGCAAATGTCACTGGCAGTGTCTGCTCGTTTTCAAATGTTGCCCATTCCCAAGCTTCTTGGTCTGCAAGCACTGCGCGAAGCAGTTGGTTATTCAACGCATGTCCTGATTTGAATGCACGCATTTCACCAATGATGTTATGTCCACACATGTACAGATCGCCAATAGCGTCTAGCACTTTGTGTTTAACCAGTTCATTGTCAAAACGCAGGCCGTCTTCGTTCAGGATGCGGTAATCATCAAGAACAATTGCACAATCGAAGCTACCGCCAAGGCACAGGTTACGTGACTGGAGGTACTCAATATCACGCATGAAACCAAAGGTTCTTGCGCGGCTAATGTCTTTGATAAACGCTTGCGAAGAAAAATCCATCACCAGATTTTGTTGCTCAGATTCAATCGCAGGGTGATTGAAATCAATCGCGAAATCTAAACGGAAACCATCATAAGGTAACAATTCAGCCCACTTGTCGCCGTCTTCGATGCGAACAGGTTTCTTAATGCGCACAAAACGTTTTGGTGCATTAAGTGTTTCAATACCCGCTGATTGCAACAAGTAGATGAATGGGCTTGCGCTACCATCCATGATTGGGATTTCTGGTGCGTCTACTTCAACGATAACGTTATCGATACCCATACCAGCAAGAGCAGCATTTAAGTGCTCAACGGTAGAAATACGAACGCCATCGTCATTGACCAGTGCAGTACACAGCATGGTATCTCGAACTGACGCTGGATCTGCTGGAAAATCCACAGGAGGATTCAGGTCAGTACGGCGATAAATTACGCCGGTGTTAGCTGCCGCTGGGCGCAGGATCAATGTGACCTTACGTCCAGAGTGCAAACCCACCCCAGTCGTTTGAACAATAGTTTTTAATGTTCGTTGTCTAATCATCTGCCATTCCCAACTGAAAATCTTTTTTGCGCCTCATATCACCCATTACAGTGTCACACGAGACAAAACGGGCAGCATAATATCATGCTGCTGTACACAAACCAAGCGCCGCCTGATTAATCCGCTTGCTTACGCAAGAATGCAGGAATATCCAGATAGTCTTGCTCTTGCTTCGGCTTAGGTGCAACGTTAGATGTTTGTGGTTGAGCTGAACTTTCGAGCGCCTGTCCACTTGAAACATTTGTTGCCGCCTTTGGCGTTTCTTGCAAAGGCTGTGCCTTATTTTCCACTGGCGCTGGTTTTTGAGTTCCAGGTACCAAAGTGATGTCTGGCTTGCGCTCGTTACCAATACCAGTAGCAACTACTGTTACTCGCAATTCGTCACTCATCTCTGGATCCATCGAAGAACCGATAACCACAGTGGCATTATCTGAGGCAAAAGCCTTTACAGTGTTGCCCACAGTTTCGAATTCATCCAGTCGCATATCAAAACCAGCTGTAATATTTACGAGAACGCCTCGTGCACCAGCCAAATCGATATCTTCCAGAAGCGGACTTGAAATAGCCATTTCGGCCGCTTCTTCCGCACGGTTTTCACCGGTTGCGACGCCGCTGCCCATCATGGCATGACCCATTTCCGACATCACAGTGCGTACGTCTGCAAAGTCGACGTTAATCAAGCCAGGGCGAGTAATAAGCTCTGCAATACCTTGTACAGCGTTACGCAATACATCATTGGCTTTTGCAAAAGCATCAAGCAGCGTAATACCGCGGCCCAGTACTTTTAGAAGCTTCTCATTTGGGATGGTGATCAATGAATCAACGTGCTTAGACAGCTCTTCGATTCCTTGCTCAGCAAACGCAAGACGCTTCTTGCCTTCAAAGCTAAACGGTTTGGTAACAACAGCAACGGTAAGAATACCCAGCTCTTTTGCCACCTCAGCGATAACAGGCGCAGCACCAGTACCAGTACCACCGCCCATACCCGCTGCGATAAATACCATATCGGCACCTTCGAGCTCAGCTTTAATCGCTTCACGATCTTCCAATGCTGATTCACGGCCAACCTGTGGGTTTGCACCCGCACCAAGGCCTTTAGTGATATCACCACCGATTTGAATAACAGTACTTACTGCCGTTTTACGCAGCGCCTGAGCGTCCGTATTGATGGTGATGAACTCCACCCCTTCAATTGACTCACGCACCATGTGTTCGACTGCATTACCACCGCCGCCGCCAACACCAACGACTTTAATTACCGCGTCATTGGACATTTCCATCATCGGTTCAAACATGTGTTCTCTCCGTCATTCCTGTTCGCATCAGGTTTAAAATTCTTTCTTGATCCAGCCACTAAACTTACTGAACATTCCTGATACAGTACGTTTAGGCTCTGGCTCGCTCGTTTCGTTCAATAGATTGTCTTTGCCGTAGTGTAATAAACCTACCGCAGTAGCGTGATATGGTGCATTGACGTAATCCGTCAATCCTGTCACGCCAGACGGAAGACCCACGCGGACTTGGTTTTGGAATACGCGCTCTGCACATTCCACCAATCCTTGCATTTGTGCAGCACCGCCCGTCAGGACTACACCTGCGGCCAATTGATGCTTCACACCTTGTGCGCGTAATCGTTCCTGCACACGTTCCAATTCATGCTGCACCAACCCCAACAATTCACTGCAACGTGGCTCAATGACTTCAGCCAATGTTTGACGCTGTAGGCTTCTCGAAGGACGCCCACCGACGCTCGGCACATTGACCTTCGCATCTTTATTCACTAGCTCACCTAGCGCACACCCGTGTTTCACTTTGATTTTCTCTGCGTCACTCAAAGGTGTGCCGAATGCATAGGCGATATCACTAGTGATTACATTACCTGCGTATGGAATCACCGCTGCATGACGCAGCGCACCACCAGTCCATACTGCAATGTCCATGGTTCCGCCGCCGATATCGACGACGCAAACACCTAATTCTCTTTCATCTGCGGTGATCACCGCATGGCTCGCTGCCAACCCAGAAAAAATTAACTGGTCAACTTTCAGGCCACATCGCTCTACCGCTTTTTCAATATTACGCGCCGTATCGTTGTGGCAGGTGATCAGGTGTACGCTGGCTTCCATTCGAACGCCAGAAAGCCCAACTGGGTTTTTGATCCCTTCTTGGTAATCAATTTTGTATTCTTGAGGGATCACGTGCAGCACACGCTGTTCATCACTAATTTTTACAGATTTCGCAGTATGGATAACCATATCTACGTCATCTTGGGTCACTTCTTCATCCGAAATCGTGCCCATCCCGCGTTCAGTTAAACAATGAATGTGCTTACCTGACAGCGATAAAAATACAGAATGGATCTTACAGTCAGACATCATTTCTGCGCCGTTGACTGCTCGTTCAACCGATTTCACGACGGATTCAAGGTCATTGACGCCACCTTTATCCATCCCCTGAGACGGTGTTGTACCTACACCCAGCACATTCACTGCGCCATCAGGCAATATTTCACTGACTAACACTGAGACTTTCGATGTCCCGATGTCTAATCCAACAATCAGTGGTCTGTCAGTTGCTTGCTTCATTCCATCTACTCTTAGGCTTACTCTTCACTGAGCGCTTGTTCTGGAGCTTTCCAGCCCACAGCGGCACCAGTGTCATAGCGCAAATCTACGTATTGAATATCTCGTCCCGTGGCGTTCATATCATCAAACACATCCACAAAACGATGTAATCTTTCTTGTCTCGACTCTCGGCCTAACTCAATCCGAATTCCGTCTTGTGTGACTATTCGCCAAGAGCGGCGATCATTCAACGCTAAGGCTGCAATATTAAGATGGGTTGGTTGCAATATGTCACGCATTTCACGCCATGCATCCAACACTTCCTTCTCGCTCCCTTCTGGGCCATGTAATGACACCAGGCCTTTCTCTTTAACGTCGTCAGGACTTGCGCTAAACGCAATGCCACCTACATCCAGCAATTGGGATCCATTCCAGACTGCTTGAGGTGTGTATTCAGTCACATCAACTTTTAATGTATCTGGCCATTGCTTACGAACAGCCACATTGGCAACCCAAGGCAAAGCCGAAATTGCACCATGAATATCATCCACGTCTTGCAACATGAAACTTTGCAAAGGCCCTATTTGAAGAACAGCATTTCTGACCTCTACCGACGACAGATGCGTTAATTCACCCTGTACAACAATTTGGGACAATGGCAGTTGTTTTTCATCACCCATCCAACTCAGGACTCGGAGCAACAACCAAAGAATCGCCAAAATGACAAACACCAAAAACACCAGCCCCCCCCAATGTTCTCTTAACATTGAAGGTTGAGCCGGTATGTCATTCGCGGTCACATCTGTCATTTCAGGCTATTGCCTCGCCTCTATTGGGCAACCTGTCGCTTCGCTATACAAAGCCGACCGGATTATAACGGTCAGTTTGACAGGTCACCAAGCCTTGTTGGCGCATAAGTGATAAAGCTGAGATCAAATACATGCAAAACGTGCAAAATCAGGTTAAAAATTAGACATTACCCGTCATGACGCATTGCAACACGTGCAATCATGCTTATATCTGTGCGTTCAGCGCTTTTTTATCTAGTTTCATTTCAGCCAGTTTTCTAGCCACTTTACCAATATCTCCAGCGCCTTGTGTCAAAACTAAGTCACCAGATTGCAACACTGCACCCAGCGCTGCTGGCAATGCATCTACGTCCGAAACGAAGATAGGATCGATCTTGCCGCGCCCACGTAAAGTGCGGCAAAGGCTACGACCGTCCGCACCCGCGATCGGGGTTTCTCCCGCGGAGTAAACATCCAACATCAACAACACATCGACGTTTTCTAATACGTTGGCGAAGTCATCATACAAATCACGAGTGCGGCTGTATCTGTGTGGCTGGAACACCATCACAAGACGGTTATCCGGCCAACCAGCGCGCGCCGCTTGAATCGTTACATCCACTTCACTTGGGTGATGACCATAATCATCAACCAGCAAGGCTTCGCCGTCATCAACAGGGAACAGTCCGAGTTGATCAAAGCGACGTCCCGTGCCTTCAAAGTTCACAAGTGCACGCCAAATTGCTTCATCTTCTACGCCATCTTCTGTTGCAACAGCAACGGCAGCTGCTGCATTCAAAGCATTGTGACGACCAGGAATATTAAGCTCGATATTTAAATCAGGCTTGCCTATGCGACGAATGGTAAAAATGCCTTTTTGACCTTCTTGACGGTAGTCTCGAAGTTGTACGTCTGCATCGTCAGAAAAACCATACGTGATCACCTGACGGCCAATCAACGGGATAATTTCTCTGACAACCTCGTCATCAATACACATTACCGCTTGTCCGTAAAACGGCAGTTTGTGCAAGAAATCGATAAAAGTTTGCTTTAAGTTATCGAAGTTACCGCCGTAGGTGTCCATGTGGTCTGCTTCGATATTGGTCACAATTGCAACCATCGGCTGCAAGTGAAGGAAAGACGCGTCGCTTTCATCCGCCTCGGCAATTAAATAGCGGCTGCAGCCTAAACGTGCGTTCGTGCCAGCACTTTTTACCAAGCCACCGTTCACAAACGTTGGATCAAGCCCTGCTTCTTGGTAGATCAAGGTCGTCAGTGCCGTGGTCGTGGTTTTACCGTGTGTACCTGCAACAGCAATACCATGGCGATAGCGCATCAATTCCGCCAGCATTTCAGCTCGGCGAACCACAGGAATACGTGCCGCTTTTGCCGCAACCAGTTCAGGGTTGTCTTGCTGGATAGCCGTTGATACCACCACCACACTTGCGCCGTTCACATTGGTTTCTGCGTGACCAAAGAAAACCTTGGCTCCTTTACTTTCGAGACGCTGAGTGACTGGGTTTTCCGATAAATCAGAACCCGACACATCATAACCTTCATTCAACAGTACTTCGGCAATGCCGCACATTCCCGCGCCGCCAATACCGACGAAGTGAATACGCTTAACACGGCGCATCTCTGGCACCATGGTTCTGATTTTTTCTAACTGATGACTATCAAACTTGCCCATCACTTGTTCTCTTATTTCGCTACGTCTTTGATGACAGCAGCTACACGCGCTGCCGCATCGGTAATCGCTGCGCGTTTCGCAGCGTGTGCCATTGTCATCAACGACTGTGAATCTAGGTGCTCTAACGCCGATGCTAGCTTTTCAGCGGTCAAATCGGGTTGTTCTATCATGATGGCTGCACCATCTTGTACTAAATGTTCTGCGTTCAATGCCTGTTGGCGGTCTTTATGTTGAAACGGGACAAATATCGACGGAACGCCCGCCGCAGACACTTCAGAAACCGTTAATGCTCCTGAGCGGCAAATCAATACGTCTGCCCAGTCATATGCCTCTGCAACGTCATCAATAAACTCAGTAACATCTGCGTTTTCAATCTTTGCCCGCGCAAAACGATTGAGCGTATCTGCTTGGTTGCCTTTACCCGCTTGATGGCGAACAAACACATCGCGTTTTAGCAATGCCAGTGCCTCTGGCACGGTGTGATTAAGAATGCGAGCGCCTTGACTGCCCCCCATCACGAGAATATTCAGCGGTGTCCCATCTTGATAAGGCACTGCGTCACGCAGTTCGCACACATCTTTTCTTACCGGATTCCCCACCACTTCCGCGTTAGGAAATGCGCCAGGAAACGCTTGCAACACACGCTTAGCAATTTTAGCTAGCCATTGATTGGTTAATCCTGCGACCGCATTCTGTTCATGCAAGACCACAGGAATACCACTCAACCATGCCGCTAAGCCACCTGGACCACTCACATATCCACCCATACCGAGTACGGCATCAGGCTGAAATTGTTGAATATGTTTACGCGCTTGCAGTACGGCATTTATTACCATCCAGGGGGCGAGAAGTTTACGCGCAAAGCCTGAACCACGCAGCCCCTTTACTTCAATAAAGTCGATCTCAATGCCATGTTTAGGCACCAAATCGGCCTCCATTCTGTCTGCGGTGCCTAACCAGCGAATTTTCCAGCCCTGCTGCTGCAGTTCATTGGCAACCGCCAACCCCGGGAAAACATGACCGCCAGTCCCTCCAGCCATCACTAATAATTTCTTATGTTTTCGTTCGTTTTCGTTTTTCATGGGTCACTATTCGTTGGTGCGCCTGAGAGGTCTCTAAACGGTATTCATAATCAATGCGAAGAAGAATGGCGACCGCTGTCGACATAATAAATAAACTAGAACCACCATAACTTACCAGTGGTAAGGTCAAACCTTTCGTTGGCACAATCCCCGCCGCAGCGCCAACATTGACAAGGGCCTGAAACGCAAACCAAATACCGATGCCAAACGCGAGAAACCCACCAAATAGTTGATTAGCCTCAAGACAGCGTTTACCGATAAACAGCGCACGGAAAACCAACGCAAACACCATCAACAGCACCGCAACAACGCCGACTAATCCTAATTCTTCAGCAAGCACAGCAATAACAAAGTCAGTATGCGCTTCGGGCAAGTATTCAAGCTTTTGAATGGAATTGCCCAATCCCTGCCCCCACCAATCTCCTCGACCAAACGCCATAAGAGATTGGGTTAGCTGATAGCCGCTACCAAAGGGGTCTTGCCATGGGTCTAAAAACGACGTGACACGCGCTACGCGGTAAGGCTCCGCGACAATCAGCAAACCCACCAGCCCTAGTCCACTAAAGAGCAGCACGCCAAACTGCCAGAGTTTAGCGCCAGCAATGAACAACATGCCAATGGTGGTCACAAACATGACGACCACAGAGCCCAAATCTGGTTGTAGCAGCAACAAGCCAGCAATAATAACCAACACAGCGAGCGGCTTAAGGAACCCCGTATAGCTTTCTCGTACCTCACCATGTCGGCGAACGAGATAACCTGCGATGAACAAAAAGAGGGACAGTTTCGCCACTTCTGCAGGCTGAAGGTTAATCACACCTAACGGTAGCCAGCGTACCGCGCCGTTAACCGAACGCCCCACCACCAAAACCGCAACCAGCAACCCCAGTGAGATAAACAGCATGGGAATACTGAGTTGTTGCCAACGAGCCAGTGGGATTTGCAACGCCATAGCGGCAATGATTAGCGCACCGATGAGGTACACTCCCTGACGCATCGCAAAATAGAATGGCTGATCAACCAAGCGAGTCGACACTGGAATTGAGGCAGACGAAACCATGATCAGGCCCACCATCATTAATCCAAACGAGAGCCAAACAAGGTGTCTGTCGTACAAAGCAGTGGGCGCTGGTCGCGACAACCAACGCAAGACACGCATGTCTTCCCACTTCGCACTCATCATTCTGCCACTGTCTCCTTGGCGTTATATTCGGTAATGGTTTTGGCATACTCAGCAAACGTATCGCCACGTACCATAAAGTTGGTGAACTGATCGAAACTCGCGCACGCTGGCGATAGCAAAACCATGTCTCCGGATTTTGCCGCCTCTGCAGCGATGTCCATGGCTTGCTGCATGGTTTCAACCACCACAGGTGAAGAGACTAAGTTCGAAAATGCTTGTCTATCTCGACCATAGCAATACAAAGTCACATCCAATGCGGCAAGCACGGGCTTCAATGATGAAAACTCTGCGCCTTTGCCGTCACCCCCAACAAGAAGATGTAGCTTACCGGGCAATTGAAGACCATCCAACGCTGCCAAAGTACTCGCAGGGTTTGTCGCCTTAGAATCGTTGACCCATAAAACACCGCGATGTTCCAATACCTGTTGGCAACGGTGAGGCAAACCACAATATTCGCGCATTGCCTGACATTGCGCCGCTCGGTCAATCCCGACCGCATCGGCGAGCGCCATTGAAGCAAGACAATTAGCCACATTGTGACGACCAACCAAGGCGATGTCGGACACCGCCATAATAGGCTCGCCTTTTGCCGTCAACCACTCAGCACCCTGATGAAGAGTGAGTGTGTACTCACCTTGTGAGAAACCAAAACTTTCAGCGTATTGGTTAGCTGGCGCTTGTGTCTGAATATCATCTTGATTCCATACAGCAAGCTGAGTTTGATCATAGATACGCAGCTTCGCTTGTCGGTAATCATCCATACCGTCATAGCGATCCATGTGGTCTTCTGACAAATTCAAAAATACAGACGCAGTCATGTCGAGTGACGACGTGGTTTCTAATTGAAAGCTAGAGAGTTCCAATACATAGAGATCATGGTCATATGCCAACATATCCAACGCGGCAAAACCTATATTGCCGCCCACACCTACATTCACGCCCGCCGCCTTCGCCATTTCACCGACAAGGCTGGTGACAGTGCTTTTACCGTTGGAGCCGGTAATACCAATCACTGGCGCTGTCACATCCCGCGCAAACAATTCAATATCACCAACAATCTCGATGCCTTTTTCTGCCGCTGCTTTGAGTTCGGGAGTTGCCAATGCAATACCTGGGCTCGCAACGATAAGATCGGCATCAAGAAGCCATGCCATATTCCAACCACCAGCATGAAGATCCACGTTAGGTGGTAGCTTGTCAGCGCCCGGCGGATTATCTCGGGTATCTATGACACGAATGCTTGCGTTATCCGATTTCGTGACCAGATGGTTCACGACAGAGAGCCCCGTCATACCAAGCCCTATCACCACAACGTGCTTGTTCTCAGCGCTTTTGCTCGTGGCGTCAATCTTCATTTAGCGCACCTTCAACGTCGCAAGGCCAATCAGCACAAGCATCAAGGTAATAATCCAAAAACGAACAATCACTCGTGGTTCAGGCCAGCCTTTCAACTCATAGTGATGATGGATAGGTGCCATGCGGAAAATACGTTGTCCGCGCAGTTTGTAAGAACCCACCTGCAAAATCACAGACAAGGTTTCCATCACAAACACACCGCCCATGATCACAAGCAAGAATTCTTGACGTACCAACACAGCAATAGTGCCTAGCGCGCCACCCAGTGCAAGTGAGCCCACATCGCCCATAAAGACTTGTGCTGGATAGGTGTTAAACCATAAAAATCCCAGGCCAGCGCCGACAATCGCCGCACAAACCACCACCAGTTCACCCGCATCTTTGATATAAGGGATATGCAGGTATTCGGCGAAGTTAACGTTGCCTGTTGCCCACGCGATGAATGCAAAGCCACTCGCGACCATCACAGTCGGCATAATGGCAAGGCCATCCAGACCATCGGTTAGATTAACCGCGTTGCTAGTGCCAACAATCACGAAGTAGGTAAACACTACATAAAACAGGCCCAGCTGCGGCATCACATCTTTAAAGAAAGGCACAACTAGCTGAGTAGCGGCGGTATCTTTGCCGTAAGCATACAGCGCAAACGCAACGACCAAAGCGATGGCAGATTGCCAGAAGTACTTCCAACGAGCGATAAGACCATCGGTGTTCTTACGCACTACTTTGCGATAATCATCGACAAAACCAATGGCGCCATAACCTAAAGTGACAAACAACACCGCCCAAACATACGGGTTGGACAAATCAGCCCACAGCAGCACAGTGACGGTAATCGCAGTGAGGATCATCAATCCGCCCATTGTGGGCGTTCCGCGCTTGCTGAAGTGAGATTCAGGGCCTTCGTTGCGCACCACCTGACCAATCTGCAACATCTGCAAACGGGCGATCAATCGCGGTCCCATCCAAAGGGAAAGCACCAAAGCGGTCAACACACTGAGAATGGCGCGAAATGTCAGGTAATCAAATAGCCTGAAGAAGGGAATGTGCTGGGCAAGAATATCCGATAGCCAATCTAGCATGACGCGCTCTCCTCGATTGCTGCTACCACTTCTGACATTTTCATTCCGTTGGCCCCTTTGACCAAAACGGATACTTCACGTTTTGTTTTCATGAGTTCTACTACATGCGCCATCAGGGCGTCTTTGTTTTCAAAATGTTGACCACCGCAACGAGCACTGATGGCTTCGCTGGCTGGCCCATGAGTGATCACGGTTTGAATGGAGGCTTGGCTAAGATGGTCTGCCACTTCTTGGTGTACCGCAGCAGAGTGTTCTCCCATCTCTCCCATGTCGGCTAAAACGATAACCTTATCGCCCGCAAAGCTATCTAGTAAATCAATAGCGGCTTTCATGGCGGCAAGGCTGGCGTTGTAACTGTCGTCGATTAGGCGAAGTCCCGGACGCGGGAAGCTTATCGCGCCTCTGCCCTTAACAGGCGACACGGAAGCGAGACCACGCGCCACATCATCCATGGTGACACCATCAACATTCAGTGCCGCTATGGTTGCCAATATCGCGTTCGCGACATTATGTTGTCCGGGTAAATTCACAAACAACGGATAAACACCCTCGTTCGTCACTAAATCAAACTCGAAACAACCGTTGTCAGTTTGTCGAATATTCTCAGCTCGGTAGTCAGCATCTTTTCCTGAAACCGTCATGGTAAGCAACTGCTTACTTTTCAGTGCGTCACCCCAACGTTCACCACCGAAACTATCGAGGTTAACAATCGCCAGCGCGCCATCTTCCAGACCTTCGAAGATTTCGCCTTTGGCTTTAGCCACACCGTCTAGCGAACCGAAACCTTCAAGATGGGCGGCCGCTAAGTTCGTCACCATCGCAATGTCTGGCTTAACCAACTGTGTGGTATAAGCAATTTCTCCGATGTGATTCGCACCCAGCTCAATCACAGCAAATGTGTCTGAAGGCGTTAAACGCAGCAAGGTTAAAGGTACACCGATGTCGTTATTGAAATTACCCGCGGTATACAAGGTTTGCCCTTGTTGAGATAAAATCGCCGCCAACATTTCTTTTACCGTGGTTTTGCCACAACTGCCTGTTAGCGCAATGGTTTTCACATCGCACTGGGCTTTAACCCAAGCACCAAGTTGACCCAATGCCAGTTTGGTGTCTTTAACCACCAACTGTGGCAAGTCAGAGTCTACTGGTGTCGATACCAACAATGCAGAAGCACCATTGGCTTTTGCGGTATCGATAAAGTCATGCGCATCGAAACGCTCACCCACCAGCGCCACAAACAGAGCGCCTTCACCGAGTGAACGTGTATCGGTTGATACGGCATTGATGATGACGTCTTCACCTTGCAGGTCAGCCGCTAAAACAGACTGCAACGTTTGCAGCGAAACCGGGATCATCCCTTTACCTCCAGCAGATCGCGAACCGTTTCACGATCGGAATAATGAACTGTACCTGTGGCCAATACTTGGTAGTCTTCGTGGCCTTTCCCGGCAACCAGAATCACATCATCTTCTGACGCGTTTTCAAAAGCATAGCGACACGCTTCCGCGCGGTCATGAAGAATAACGGCTTTCTCTGGCGAGGCCATGCCCTTGAGCATATCGGCAACAATGCTTTCTGGAGGTTCCGAGCGAGGATTATCGTCCGTTAAAATGGCGACATCGGCGAGACGCTCTGCAATCTCAGCCATCATTGGACGTTTGCCCGTGTCTCTGTCGCCACCACAACCAAACAGACACCACAACTTACCGTCGCAATGACGGCGCAGTGCATGAAGTGCTTTTTCTAGGGCGTCGGGCGTATGAGCATAATCAACAACTAACATGGGTTTGTCAGCGTGATGAAAGACTTCCATTCGACCGATAACGGCTTGAAGTTGTGGGGCGACATCCAGAAGAGTGGCTTTGTCGTACCCCAGACCGAGCAATGTTGCCAAGCTCAGTAGCAAATTCATCACATTGAATTCACCCACCAAAGGCGCAGTGAATTCTCCTTCCCCCCACGATGAGGAGAAAGCGATGGTCACACCACTGGTCGCATAGGTCACATCCGTCAACCAGAGTTTTTTGCCTTGATGGGCACTGACTGTATGTTCTGACATAGAGACAGCAACGGCTTCAGGCATATTTCGCACCCAATCCGCGCCAATAGGATCATCTACATTAATCACTGGCACTGGTGAGCCATAATGCGTAAACAAACGCAGTTTGGCCTCAGCGTAGGCTTCCATCGTGCCATGATAATCAAGGTGATCACGGCTGAGATTGGTGAAGATCGCCGCATCGAAAGAGACAGCTTTCACGCGATCTTGCACTAAACCATGCGAAGACACTTCCATTGCCACATGGGTCGCCCCTTGACCTTTAAACTGTGCGAGTTGCTGCTGGATATCCAACGCACTGCCCGTGGTATTTAACGCGGCTTCGAGTGACGACAGGAAACCGTTCCCTGTTGTCCCCATAACCGCTGCTTTCCCACCTAACAAATCAATCCACTGGGCAATCAACTGGCTGACTGTTGTCTTACCGTTTGTGCCGGTAATACCGATCGTCGTCATCGCAAGGCTTGGTGCCTGATAAAAGCGTGCGGCGATATCTGATAACGTAGATTTTAGGTGGGGAAAAGCCACTACAGGAACATCAGCGTGGAGTGAAACCCCAAACTGCCCGCTGGTATCGCCTTCATCGGCAATAATCGCGACAGCACCTGCGGCAATAGCGTCAGGAATATAACGACGCGCGTCCAAGCTATGCCCTTGAACGGCAACAAACACATCACCATGAACTATCTGGCGATTGTCCAGTTTCAAACCGGAAATTTTGATATCTGGCGCAGCGTCAAACCACGGCGCTAGAAGTTCTTTAAAGCTGGTATTCGGCATCAGTTTTGCCTGTCCGTTTTAGCAATCTGTAACGAGGGTTGCTGAGCGTCCGGTGCAATATTTAATATCTGCAACGCGCTCTTCATTACGTCTGAAAACACAGGGGCCGCAACCTGACCACCGTAGTATTTGTCGCCTTGCGGTTCATTGATCACAACCACGATAGCGATGCGCGGATTGCTGATAGGTGCGATCCCCGCTGTATAACCAATATATTCATCACCATAGCCGCCGGCGACAGCCACTTTTGCTGTACCGGTTTTAGCACCAACACGATAGCCTTCCACCGCGGCTCTTCTCGCACTGCCACCTTCCTGGGTAACGGCTTCAAGCATGTCTAGCACCTTGCGGGTGTTTTCACGGGAAGCAACTTGCTTGCCCGGCACAACCGCTTCGGTTTTCAAAATCGACAGCGGGCGATTTACACCTAATCCACCAAGAACGGCATAGGCGCGAACCAATTGCGCAGGGGTAATAGATAATCCGTAACCAAACGAAAGCGTCGCACGCTCAAAGTCAGACCAACGACGGCGGTTAGGGTATAAGCCGAATGACTCACCAATCAGGTTCACGCCAGTAGCATCACCAATGCCAAAACTGCTGTAAAGGCCAAGCAAGGCTTCAACTGGCATAGAGAGCGAAAGTTTACTGACGCCGATATTACTGGATTTTTGAAGAATTTTTCGAAGGTCGGCCTTGCCCGCTTTGGACACATCACGCACTCGTGCACCACCAATGGACATCACGCCATTGCCGGTATCAATGATAGTGTTTTCATCTGCAACGCCATTCTCAAGCGCAGCCAATACCACCAAAGGTTTGATGGTTGAACCCGGCTCAAAAACGTCTGTGATAGCGCGGTTACGCATTTTAAAACTTTTGAGATCAGCGCGATTATTAGGGTTGTATGACGGGGCATTGACCATGGCTAACACTTCGCCAGTGCGCACATCCACCATCACTAACGATCCCGATGTTGCTCGATAGTCTGCAACCGCTTGCTTGATGGCGCGATAGGAAATGGCTTGAAGGCGTTGATCGATGCTCAACTGCAGCGGCTTACCTTCTTCTTTGGCTTCCAAAGATATGTTTTCCACCACACGACCGTATCTGTCTTTGCGCACGGTGCGACGACCTGGTTCACCACTAAGCCAACCATCATAGCCTCGCTCAATGCCTTCTAGGCCGCGACCATCGATACCAGTGACGCCAACTAAGTGAGCACTAACCTCTCCGGTTGGATAAAAACGGCGAGATTCATCGTTCATACCAATGCCCGGCAGTTTCAGCCCTGCCACATAATTGGCGACAGCAGGGCCAACTTGGCGCTGAAGATAGATGAAGCGCTTATTGCGGTTCTTTTCAATGCGAGTGAGCATCTTCTCACGATCTAGCCCCAGTACATCAGCTAGCGCATACCAGCGATCTTTTTCTTTCAGGCCCCCGTTTTTATAAACGGTGACGGGGTCAACGTAGACCGCTTCAACAGGCACACTTACTGCCAGAGATTCATCATTTCTGTCAGTGATCATACCGCGGGAAGAATGGAGGGCTTTGACGCGAACAGAACGCAAATCGCCTTCATAACGAAGGCGATCAGGCTCTATCACTTGAATATAAGCAGCACGAGATATCAGGGCAACCAAAGCGAAAGAAATACACACGCAAACCGTCACGAAACGCCACTTAATCAGTGTTGGCGCTGGCTTCTTGGCGCGTTGATTCGTTGGTTTGTTCTTTCCCTTAAACACTATTGACTCACTATGATTTCACGTCTGCTGTCAGGACGAATCATGTCCTGATCATTCCGTGCCATGGACTCGACACGGCTATGTTCCGATAATGCATGTTCTTCGAGGATCTGATTTCGCCACTCAACCTCAAGCCTTTCTCGCTCCATCAATAACCGATCTTGATGGGCAATTTCAGTGCGTGTTTTTTGCGTAACATACACCACAGATAATGCGGAAAGCAGCACCAGTACCAGCAACACCAATGGCACCTTACCCACAGTGGTAAGGTCATGAAATATTTGCTTAGTCAGACCCGGTGCGCGTTCCATTAGTCACCTAATTTTTCAGCTACTCGCAACACTGAACTGCGAGAACGTGTATTGTCTGAAACTTCACCATCGCTTGGTTTAAGTGCTTTGCCTACAGGCTTCATCTTTGCACTGCCCAATGCACGAATTTGCTCTTCTGTCAGCGGCAAACCATGAGGCACAGTTGGCCCCTTGCTTTGTTTACGAATAAATTGCTTCACCAAGCGATCTTCCAAAGAATGGAAGCTAATCACCGATAAACGCCCTTCCGGCGCAAGGATGTTCAATGCACCTTGCAATGCGGTTTCGATTTCATCCAACTCGCTGTTGATGTAAATACGAATTGCCTGGAAGCTGCGCGTCGCTGGGTGTTTTTTTCTGTCTCTCGACGGAGCGACATTAGCAATCAGCTTGGCCAGTTGCAGCGTGCGAGTCAGAGGCTCTTTTTCCTCATCTTCACGATGTTCAACAATGGCGCGAGCAATACGCTTAGCGAAACGCTCTTCACCAAAGACTTTCAATACCCACGCAATATCATCTGCGTCAGCTTCTTGAAGCCATTGAGCTGCTGAAATACCGGATGTTGGGTCCATGCGCATGTCCAACGGACCGTCACGCATAAAGCTGAAACCACGCTCTGCATCATCAAGTTGAGGCGATGAAACGCCTAGATCCAACAAAACACCATTGATCTTTCCGCTCAAACCTAGCTCTTCAACATATTGCTGAATACCAGAGAAAGGGCCTTGAATGATATTAAAACGCGGATCATCAATGTTGCCCGCTTCAGCAATCGCCTGAGGATCACGATCAATACTGTAAAGACGAGAATTCTCATCTAAACGTGACAAGATCTCGCGGGTGTGACCACCACGTCCAAACGTACCATCGATATAAATACCGTTAGGCTTGAGAGCTAGACCCTCAATGGATTCGTGGAGAAGGACGGAAATATGTGAAAACTGCTCTGACATAATCTTGGGTACCTAAAGCGAGAAATTGTTGAGCCTTTCACTCAACGCTTCCGCTGATTCGGCTTGAATTTGAATATCTTGGTCGATCTGCTCTTGCCATTTGTCGCTGTTCCACAGTTCAAACTTGTTCAACTGTCCAACTAACATGGCTTTCCCGTTCAACCCCGCGTAATCACGCAGCGTTGGGGCAATCAGAATTCGACCCTGTCCGTCCATCTCGCACTCAAACGCATGCCCGAGCAACAAACGTTGCAATCGACGCTCTGCAGGATTGAGACTAGAAAGACGGGAAAGTTTGGCTTCAATCCGTTCCCACTCAGGTAGCGGATAAAGCAGCAGGCATGGTAACTGATGATCAATGGTGCATACAAACACGCCATCGCATAGCGCATCAAGTTCTTCTCGATATCGCTTTGGCAATGCTACCCGACCTTTTCCGTCGAGAGAAATGGCGCTCACCCCTCTCAACATGTCATTTAATTCCCTTTCCCACCAGAATAACCCACTTTATTCCACAATTTCCCACTAAGAAGTGTAAGTATCAGGCAAAAAGAAAGTCAAGCAACCCTGCTGGGCGACATAGGTCACAGTTTCGTGAACCATATTTTATTTCAACAGCTTGTCGTTGATTACAGCCATGCTGTTTTTTTAACCGTACGCCATGCTAGCGACGATATTCGTGATTTAGCGGAAGCTAAAACACTTTTTCCTATCTTTAAAACTAAAGAAGGCGAGCTAATGCTCGCCTTCTGGGTATTAAGTGAGTCGGCCTGTAAGCCGGGTTCTGTACCGTAAAAACGGTGGTAACCATTCGTCTAGGCCTGCAATCGCTCACAGGCTCAAGCAACCTACCCGTCCCCAACGCGGGCCGCGCCATTAGGGACCTATTTGGTCTTGCTCCGGGTGGAGTTTACCGTGCCACGAACTGTTGCCAGACGCGCGGTGCGCTCTTACCGCACCCTTTCACCCTTACCTGTGAATACTATAAATAGTAAACCATCGGCGGTTTGCTCTCTGTTGCACTGGTCGTAGGCTTGCGCCCCCCAGGCGTTACCTGGCACCCTGCCCTGTGGAGCCCGGACTTTCCTCCCCCCCGTCAGTCTCCCAAAGGACATCAACGAAGCAGCGGTTACCCAGCCAACTCAGGCGGCGGATTATATAGAAGTCTCTATACCCGAGCAACCTCAAGACGCGCTTATCCGCAAATTTAAAAGCCCAAATAAGTACATTTACCTATAATCGGCGCATTAAAAACCATTTATAGGTACTGAACACGGTATAACGGCTCTTGCTAACCGAGGTTTTCTAAGCCCCACTTGTACAAGGCATTCTTTTTCACGCTATAAAGTTCAGCAGCAATCGCCGCCGCTTTCTTCAACGGTAATTCTTTCGCGATCAAGGTAACAGCATTGGTTGCTTCAATCGGCAAATCGTCTTTCTCAGCGCGATGACCTGCAATCAACAAAACCATTTCGCCACGAATGCGGTTACTGTCTTGTCCCAACCATTCAACCAATTCACCTAACGGCGCACCATGAATGGTTTCATAAGTCTTTGTCAGTTCGCGAGCCAACACCACTTGGCGCTCAGTGCCAAGCACGGCAAGCATGTCTTCCAGCGTATCGGTGATACGGTGTGGTGATTCATAGAAAATCATGGTTCGCGGATCTTGGGCAATCTCAGTAAACTTATCGCGTCGACCTTTACTCTTTGGCGGCAAGAAACCCTCAAAGCTGAAGCGATCAGATGGCAAACCCGACGCACTTAGTGCGGTGATCACCGCGCAAGGACCGGGCAGGGGCACAACTTTAACACCCGCCTGACGACAACGAGTCACTAAGTGGTAACCTGGATCAGAGATCAACGGCGTGCCAGCATCGGAGACCAAAGCAATCGACTGACCATTGACCAGTTTTTCTATCAAGAAATCCGCTTTTTGTTGTTCATTATGGTCATGAAGCGCAAAAGTTCGGGTCGTGATACTAAAATGGGACAAAAGTCTGCCAGTGTGGCGGGTATCCTCGGCAGCAATGATGTCAACCTGCTGCAATATTTCCAGTGCACGCTGGGTGATGTCTCCCAGGTTTCCGATCGGTGTCGGCACGATATATAAAGTTGAGACGTCAACCACGGTTGAAGTTTCATCAGTCATTTGTTTCACAACCCTTCGGCGATTAATATAGAGGGCAACAAGTTACGGACAGAAGATGTTCATGCGTAAAATAACCCATAAGTGCAAAAGTGTATCACGAGTTATCTCTCCAATCGCCCTAGCATTGGTGCTTTCGGCGTGTCAAACAACGCCACCGGTTGAGCAAGGGCCTCAATATGACATCACAGCGCCTGCGCGTGAGTCATCAACGTTCTACTTGCTAAAAGCTGAAACCACGACGGGTGAAGAAAAAGCAGATTGGTATTTGCTTGCTTTGAAAGCCCTTATTGCCGAACAGCAATTTTCGCAAGCCGATGTTTTAGTGAGCCGAATCGCAAAAATGCCACTAACGAATTTGCAGCTTTCTGAGTGGCAACTTGGACGTGCACAACTTTTGGCGCAAAAAGGCAACGCACAAGCAGCGGTAGATAGCCTCAATTTCTTGCCAACATGGCAATTGCCCGCCATTCAACTTGAGCGCTACTACATCCTAAAAGGCGAACTCTATCAGCAAGTGGGGAATAAAGCGGGTGCCGCCCTATCCTATGCTGAAGCGTCGCCTTATCTCACTGACAGCTATGATAAGCAGCAAAACTGGAACCGAGTGTGGGATCTCTTGGTACAAATGCCACAGTCTGATCTCAATGCCCTCGCTGCTAGTGGCAACCAAACCTTGGTGGGATGGATTGAACTCGTTGATACCCTTCGTCGTTTCGCAGGGCGCCCAGCTCAACAGCAAGAAGCACTGAATCAATGGCTAACAGCAAACCCATCACACCCTGCAAATCAGTATTTACCAGAGAATTTGGCGACATTGCAGGCAATGGAGATCACTCGCCCAGACCGCATTGGCGTTATGTTACCCCTAAGCGACAAATTTGCCACCCAAGGTGAAGCTATTCGCAACGGCATCCTGCAAGCTTTATTGGACGATAGCTCCGGTAACACTGTGCCTTCAGTGATGTTTTATGACACGAATGCCATGCCTATGATGGATATCGTCAATACCATGCGCGCAGATGGTATTCAGTTTGTCATTGGCCCATTGCAAAAAGACAAGGTCGATGACTTCCTCACGAAAAGCGCAAATAGCATTCCCACATTGGCATTGAATATTCCCCTCAATGAAGATGGCGAAGCCAATACTTGCTTTTTCACCTTGTCGCCAGAACAAGAAGCGGAACAGGCAGCACTGCACATTGCCCAAAATATGCATGAGTTTCCTTTGGTTATCGCACCAGATAACCGTTTCGGTCGCCGAGTGAGTGATGCATTCTCGAAGCAATGGGAAGCCGAAACAGGCGAGCCCGCTGAAGTCGAGTTTTTTAAAAATCGTTCAGCAATGCAAAAAACGGTGAAACGTGTATTTGGTTTAACAGAAAGCCAAGGCCGTATTCAGCAAATGAACCAATTGCTTGGCTTGGACATGGAATCAGAGCAACGCAGTCGTCGTGATGTAGACTCCGTGTACTTGGTGGCGAATGCCGGCGAACTCACACTGCTCAAGCCCTTCATTGAAGTGGCAATCAACCCTGATGTTAAGCCTCCGAAACTCTACGCAAGTTCACGCAGTAACAATCGAGTGAACGGCGTTGGCGAAATTGGAGAGCTTCGTGGCATTGAGTTTAGTGATGTTCCTTTGCTTGTCGAACCCAACGACCCGACCGCTGCCCGTTTCAACCAACTTTGGCCTGAACTCGACAACGGAATGACTCGCCTATATGCCTTAGGTATGGATGCTTATGCCCTCATCGAAGCGCTCCCTCAAATGCAAGCCTTACCTGAGTATCGCTATGAAGGACATTCCGGAGAGCTATCTCTCGGTGACTATTGTACCGTGAACCGCTCTGTGTCTTGGGCAGTGTTTGGAGACCAAGGGATTGTTTCAGTTAAATAAAAAACAAACTGGCGATCTCTACGAACAACAAGCCTGCCGTTATTTAGAACGGCAGGGTTTGGTCACCTTGGATAAAAATGCCCGCTTTAAAGTGGGCGAATTAGACCTTGTCATGCGCCACGGCACCTGCATCGTATTTGTGGAGGTTAAATTTCGCAAACAGTCGGCTTTCGGTGGCGCAGCAGTAACTATTTCTCATCAAAAACAACAACGTCTACTCAAATCAGCTTATCTCTGGCTTGCTAAACAAGGGCTTTCCGCGACCCACGCCGAATTTCGCTTTGATGCTGTGGCTTTTGAAGGTGATGTAAACTCTGTAAACTGGATGAAGAATATATATATTTAAGGGTAATCAATGCTAGACAGCATCAAAGAGAGCTTCACCGAAAGCATCCAAACTCAGATCGCAGCCGCTGAAGCACTGCCAGAGCCAATTTCAAAAGCCGCAATGGTCATGGTTCAATGCTTGTTAAACGGCAACAAGATCCTTTGTTGCGGTAACGGTGGCTCTGCAGCAAATGCCCAACACTTTGCTTCATGCCTGCTTAATCGCTTTGAAACCGAGCGCCCGAGCTTACCCGCCTTAGCGTTGACAGCCGACACTGTCACCTTAACAGCCGTGGCTAACGATTATCACCATGACGAAGTGTTTTCAAAGCAAGTCCGCGCGTTTGGTCAAGCTGGCGATGTACTTTTAGCCCTTTCCACAAGCGGAAACAGCAAAGACATCATCAAGGCCATGGAAGCAGCAGTAACACGAGATATGACCATCGTCGCCTTAACGGGTAAAGATGGTGGTGAAATGGCCGGTTTACTTGGTGAACTTGATGTGGAAATTCGTGTCCCATCGCAACGCACTGCGCGTATTCAAGAAGTTCATCTCGTTACCCTCCATACCCTTTGTGATTTGATTGACCAATTTCTTTTCCCGACACACGGAGAGTAAGCGATGAAGAAGGCACTTTTACTTGCCACGGTATTTGGCTTAAGTGCCTGTTCGGCTATTTATGAGCAGGACACTCGAAACGCCAAAACAGAATGGGCAGACACTCAGCTATCTATGGAAGTTGCAGGAATCGCCAATAAAGCCCCCTATCAAGGCGATACACGCATCAATGCCGTTTCTTACGATGGTAACCTGCTGCTAATAGGACAAGCGAAGACAAGCGCTCTCAAGCAATCTCTTGTTGCAAAAATACGCGAACTTAAGGGTGTTGAAACGGTATACGACCAAATTCGCATTAAAGAACCACTATCATTGGGGGAAGTGAGCAAAGATACTTGGCTGACAACCAAAGTTAAGTCAGCGATCATTGGCAGTAAGAAGCTTAGAAACGTTAATATCAAAGTGTTGTCTGAAGATGGTGAAGTGTTTTTGCTGGGGTACGTCACTCGAGAGCAAGCTAACGAAGCCACAGAGATCACGCGAAATCTAAGCGGTGTCAAGCAGGTCATCAAAGGTTTTCAATACTATGAACAACCTACGACTCCAACCGAAACTGAATAATTCAGTTTGAAAGGATAAGAAAAAAGCAGCCATTGGCTGCTTTTTTTATTTAACGACCGTCAGTGTTGGACGACCTTTGAATCTATTGTCAGGCTCTGAATCTGGCGCAACCTCAGTGGATTCCTCCACATCGGCTTGCCCTGAAATTTCAGTGAGGTTATCACCTTCATGTTCAGTTTCAGGTTCCAGTTCAAGTCGCTCAAGCTCTGCTTCATAAGCAGGTTCAGGATCGAACATGGTACCTGCACCATTCTCTCGTGCATAAATCGCAAGCACTGCATATAGCGGCACCGACACGAGCATAGGTCGACCACCAAAACGCGCATTGAAACAAACTTCATCATTACCAAGATCAAGATTGCCAACGGCTCTTGGCGCAACGTTTAGAACTATTTGACCATCTTGAACGTACTCAAGCGGCACATTCACGTAGGGCAACGTTGCATCAACCACTAAATGTGGCGTCAGATCGTTTTCAACTAACCAGTCGTAAAACGCCCGTAATAAATACGGGCGACGAGGCTTCAAAGTCTCTTCAGTCATTACTGGGCCAGACGCATCTCGCGCTCAGCTTCAGTCAATGAAGCCAAGAATGAATCACGTTCAAATACGCGAGCCATGTAAGTCTTCACTTCTTTCGAACCCGGACCACTAAGCTCGATACCCATGACTGGCAAACGCCATAGCAAAGGTGCCAAGTAGCAATCTACCAAGCTAAACTCTTCGCTCATAAAGAACGGGTACTCTGCAAACACAGGTGCCAGAGCCAACAACTCTTCACGTAGCTGACGGCGAGCCTTATCAGCTTCTTCAGCATTGCCTTTCTCGACTTTCTCAGCCAAGGTGTACCAGTTACGCTCGATACGGTACATCATCAGGCGACTGTTACCACGGGCAACAGGGTAAACCGGCATTAGCGGTGGGTGAGGGAAACGCTCATCCAGGTATTCCATGATGATATTCGCGTTATACAACGCCAATTCACGGTCAACCAACGTCGGTACCGAGTTGTACGGATTCAGATCAAGTAAATCCTCTGGTAGGTTAGTAGGATCAACAAGCTCAATCTCGTAGGTTACACCTTTCTCAGCAAGAACGATGCGAACCTGATGGCTATACATGTCTGATGCGTCAGAATACAACGTCATCACCGAGCGTTTATTGGCAGCAACAGCCATTAACCCCTCCAGAATATTTCATCTATAGAAAAAACAATGGGAGCACCTGCTCCCATTGTGGATCAGCAACTCACTAGATTAACCGATCAGTGAACGTCACGCCAATACTCTTTCTTGAGCAATATGGTCAAGATAAGCAAAACGACAAGGAAGCCAATAACCCAATACCCCATCTGCTGACGTTCCAGTTTATTCGGTTCACCCGAATATTCGAGGAAGTTCACCAAATCGCGTACGGCATCATCGTATTCTTCTGGGCTCAGCTCACCATTACCCAATGATTCGATACCAACAAACTCTTCAACTTGCTGTCCATCGATCAGCACAGATTTGTACTGTTTAACGGGCGTGCCTTGAAGTTCTTCAAGTACATGTGGCATACCAACACTTGGGAACACTGTGTTGTTCACACCAAATGGACGTGATGGGTCTTCATAGAAAGCACGTAAATAGGTATAAATCCAATCCGTACCGCGCACTCGCGCAACAAGTGTTAAGTCAGGAGCTGGGCCACCGAAGAAGGTCGCTGCGTCATCAACCGTAATTGCATTTTTGACCAAATCACCGATTTTTGCGTTTTCGTCAAAAACCAGGTTTGCCATCATCAGATCTTTCGGAATATCAAGATCATCAGCAATACGTTCATAACGCTGATACTGAGTTGCATGACAACCAAAACAGTAGTTCATGAACAACTTAGCGCCGTTTTGCAGTGATGCTTTATCTGACAAATCATTATTTGCCGCATCCAGCGGAACGTTCGACCCTGCAGCCATAGCGAGAGAAGGCAGCAACGCGAACAAAATTACAATCCACTTCTTCATTAGTAGTTCACCCTCTCCGGTAATGGTTTTGTTACTTCGTTTTTGCTGTAGACAAACAACAAAACAAAGAACATGAAATAACCAAAGCTAAAGATTTGTGCCAGCAGCGTGTACAGGCCTGTTGCAGGCAATGTGCCCAACACACCTAAAGCAATGAAGGAGATAACGAACTGAACAATGTTCGCAAGGTGCAATTTACTGCGATAGCGGTAAGAGCGCACTTTACAACGGTCTAGCCAAGGCAAAACAAACAGCACGGCGATGGACAAGCCCATCAATACAACACCCGTTAACTTATCAGGAACCGCACGCAAAATGGCGTAGAACGGTGTGAAGTACCATACAGGTGCAATGTGATCAGGCGTCTTGATTGGATTTGCCGCTTCAAAGTTAGGTGGCTCAAGGAAATAGCCGCCCATTTCTGGATTGAAGAAGATGACGTAAGCAAACAAAATACCGAAACCAGCAACACCAATCAGATCCTTCACCGTACCGTATGGATGGAAAGGAACCGAATCAATGATGTCGTATTTCTTGGTGTAGTACTTGTGGAACGGGAACTGTGTCTCGTAACCTTCGCCTTTAGCGCCCTTAGGCAGCTTAGTTTCAATACCGTCAGGGTTGTTTGAGCCGACTTCATGCAGCGCAAGGATATGCAGCACAACCAGCAACAAAATCACGATTGGCAATGCCACAACGTGTAAGGCAAAGAAACGGTTTAGCGTTGCACCTGAAAGGACAAAGTCACCACGAATCCATAGTGTTAAATCATCACCAATGACAGGGATAGCGCCAAACAGTGAAATGATAACTTGCGCACCCCAGTAAGACATTTGTCCCCATGGTAGCAAGTAACCCATGAAAGCCTCGGCCATCAGAGCTAAGAAAATCAGCATGCCGAACACCCACAGTAACTCACGAGGCTTTTGGTACGAGCCATAAATGAGACCGCGGAACATGTGCAGATATATCACAACGAAAAATGCTGACGCACCCGTAGAGTGCATGTAACGCAATAGCCAGCCGTATTCTACATCACGCATGATGTATTCAATTGATGCAAACGCCCCTTCAGCAGAAGGGTTGTAGCTCATGGTCAGCCAAATGCCTGTCAGTAGCTGGTTAACTAGCACTAGCATGGCAAGGGAGCCAAACAAGTACCAGAAGTTAAAGTTTTTCGGCATCGGGTATTCAGACAAATGCTTTTTGTAAGCATTCATCACGGGCAGGCGTTTCTCGAACCAGTTAAGCAAGTTTTCCATTACGCTGCTCCCTCATCGGCACCTACCAGAATACGTTTATCATTCAGAAATGTATAAGGCGGGACAACCAGATTAAGTGGTGCTGGTACACTCTGGAATACACGACCCGCCATATCAAACTTCGAACCGTGACACGGGCAGAAGAAACCTGATGTGACGCCCTCAACTTGTTCACCAAAACTGTCTGGTAAATATGTTGGGGAGCAACCAAGGTGCGTACACAATCCCACTGCAACAAAAAGCTCAGGCTTAATGGAGCGGTAGGCATTCTTAATATACTCAGGCTGCTGTGGTTCAAGAGATTCAGGATCGCGAAGCTTATCGCCGATCTCATTCAATTGCTGCAAGGCTAGTTCGCTACGACGAACAATCCATACAGGCTTACCCTGCCAAATCACCCTGATTAATTGGCCTTCCTCAATTTTACTAATATCGACTTCGACCGGGGCTCCGGCAGCCTTTGCTTTGGCGCTAGGGTTCCAAGACTTAATAAAAGGTACAGCGACTGCTGCTGCACCCACACCACCAACCACAGCGGTTGATAGAGTCAGGAAACGGCGTCGGCCGGAATTCACTGGCGCATTGCTCATCCAACATTCTCCCATGTGCTCCCGCATGGATTTTTATAACTGTCCTTATGCGTCCCTGGAGCGTACGGCTAACTCAAAAAAGTATTTATTACGTAAACAGCCTATTGATTATCTAAAGATAGCACAGGCATACGTGGCTTAAATGATAAGGAAAACCCCACTTTTTGACAAGATAAAGCTACTTTTTTGTAACAAATGTGAGGTATGCACCGTTTTTTTAACTAACTGCTAAAAAAGAAAAAATTCAGGAAAATATCAATATAAGGAAAGGTGACAGAGGGGAAGGAAGTAGGTGTATTAAACGTGGTAATGATTTGAATTTAGATAATAAAAAGCCTGGCAATAAGCCAGGCTTTTTGATCCATAGTTCCCGAATAATATTCGGAAGCGAATTAACGCTTAGAGAACTGTGGACGACGACGTGCTTTACGTAGACCAACTTTCTTACGTTCAACTTTACGCGCGTCACGAGTGACGAAGCCAGCTGCACGAAGAGCAGGACGAAGAGTCTCATCGTATTCCATCAGTGCACGGGTGATACCGTGACGGATAGCACCAGCTTGACCAGAGATACCACCACCAGAAACAGTGATGTAAAGGTCTAGCTTCTCAGTCATTTCAACCAGCTCAAGCGGCTGACGAACAACCATACAAGCGGTTGGGCGACCGAAGTACTGCTCCAGCTCACGCTTGTTGATTACGATGTTACCGCTGCCCGGCTTGATGAATACACGAGCTGTGGAGCTCTTGCGACGACCAGTGCCGTAGTATTGTTCTGCCATTGTTATAATCCCCTTAGATGTCCAGTACTTGCGGCTGTTGTGCCGCGTGCTTGTGCTCAGCGCCCGCGTAAACTTTCAGTTTACGGAACATTGCACGACCTAGAGGACCACGTGGCAACATACCTTTAACGGCAAGTTCAATGATCATTTCTGGTTTCTTCACTTGCAGCTTATCAAAGCTGATTGACTTGATACCACCAATGTAGCCAGAGTGGCTGTAGTAGATCTTGTCAGTGAATTTCGCACCAGTTACGGTTACTTTGTCCGCATTGATAACTACGATGTAGTCACCAGTGTCAACGTGCGGAGTGTACTCCGGCTTGTGCTTACCACGCAGACGAGATGCGATCTCAGTTGCGATACGGCCCAGAGTTTTACCTTCTGCGTCTACAATATACCAGTCGCGTTTTACGCTTTCTGGTTTAGCAACGAAAGTTTTCATGCTAATAATTACCCGATAATTAAAGATTTCACTTAAGGAGCTTTCGCTCCCACTGTATAAGAGCCCATTCAGCACCCCTTCGAGTGGTGGTTCCCTCGGCCTAAGCCTTTCAACAGTAACGGTGGGTCGCAGGATTATAAGGAAGGGTGGAGAAAAAATCACCTTTTTTTAAAAAAAAGTCGCGACTTTTTCTCTTCGCTTACCTGAAAAATTCATTGGTTAAATGACGTATCGTTACGGAAGGTGCTCTAATGCCAGATAATCATGGCTTTGCATCTCCTTCAAACGCGAACAACAGCGCCTAAATTCAAAAGTTAGCCTTCCGTCGACATACAGTGATTGCAGGGGCACTTCGGCAGAAATGATGAGTTTTACATGTCTTTCGTAAAATTCATCCACCATCGCAATAAATCGCCTCGCAGCATCGTCTTTTGATATATCCATTTGCGGTACATTCGCTAAAAGTACCGTGTGATATAAGCGCGCTAATTCAATATAGTCAGACTGACTTCTGGGACTATCACACAGGGTGGTGAAATCGAACTGCACGACCCCCTCAGCTTCACGGATCGCATGCAGTTTACGATGATTAATCTCGATAGCATGTGCCTCGAAGCAAGGCTCTGTCGCTAACTTATAAAAATAGTCTTTCAAATTTGAGTTTGCGGTATCGTCCAACGGATAATGGTAGATTTCCGCTTGCTCCAAAGTCCGGAGTCGATAATCCGTGCCCGCATCAACATTCACCACATCGCAATGTTGATTAATCAAGGCAATGGCTGGCAAGAAGCGCGCGCGTTGCAAACCATTGCGGTAGAGTTCATCCGGCACGATGTTAGATGTTGCCACTAAACAAATTCCGCGATCGAATAAGGCTTCCATTAAGGTACCGAGGATCATGGCATCGGTAATATCGGACACAAAGAATTCATCGAAGCATAAGATGTGTGCTTCATCTGCCAACTTATCTGCAATCTTTAACAAGGGGTCTTGCTGACCATCCAGTCCTTTGAGTTCATCATGTATACGGTGCATAAAGCGGTGAAAGTGCATACGGATTTTTTTTTCAAACGGCAGACTTTCAAAGAATGTATCGACAAGGTACGTTTTCCCTCGCCCTACGCCTCCCCAAAAATACAATCCCCTCTCAGGCAGAGAAACAGGCTCTGGCTTTTTAAAGAAAGACGTTAAGAAGCTTGGCTTTGATGCAGGCGTATTGGCACGTTTAATCAGACGATGATACAAATCATCCAGCATCATCACAGCATACTTCTGAGATGCATCTTCATAAAAATCTGAGCGTAGTAAGTCTTTTTTGTATTGTTCTAAAGGTGTCATTCCCTGAACCTAACCGTATGCAAGTGACAATAAAGTTGTTCTCAAAATCAATAGTACCACGCGTAACTTTTGCCATGTATAGTAAAACCAGAGCATTAAGGGGTATGCCATTTCCTAATTACTCACCGCTTGACGGAGAGAATTGCTTTAAGTCCAACCTGTTATCAAAAGTTAAGGAGCACTTATGGCTTGGATCAATACACTTGTTTTTGTGATCATCGGCGTTGTCATTGGCTTCATCATCGCCCGTTTGACCATGCGCGAAAACACGCAACAAAAAGATTTAAAGAAAGAACTCGATAAATCTCGCTATGAGCTAGAACAGTATCGCCAAGAGCTTGTTGATCACTTCGCACAAAGTGCAGAGTTACTCGACAACATTTCACGTGACTACAGTAAGCTTTATCAACATATGGCGACGACGTCCACGGAGTTAATGCCAAACCTGCCGGATCAAGACAACCCATTTGCAAAGCGTATTAGTAAATTGTCTGAGGTCACAGAAGACAAAGATACCGAGCAAGGGCCACCTCGAGACTACTCTGATGGTGCATCAGGCCTACTCAAAGACGCTGAAAAAACGAGCAAAGCGAGTTAACTTAGTCGAAAAATTACTCACTATAAGCATTGAACTTTTTTGAACTACCCCCACTCTTAAAACGTACCTATTGAGGGGAGTGTGTATATGAAAAAAAAATCTTTGCTTACATTAAGTGCGCTGACATTAGCGCTTAGTACTACCTTGACGACCTTACCAGTCACGGCAGCACTACCCGCTGCTGTTGCTGGTGAGAGTCTACCTAGCCTCGCACCTATGCTTGAAACTGTTAGCCCGGCGGTTGTCAGCATTTCGGTAGAGGGTAGTCATGTCTCCAAACAACGCATCCCTGAATCTTTTCGCTTCTTCTTTGGTCCTGAGTTCGACGCTGAACAAACCCGAGAGAGACCTTTTCGCGGCCTTGGCTCTGGCGTCATTATTGATGCAGGTAAAGGCTACGTCATCACCAACCACCATGTGATCGATGGCGCCAATAAAATTTTGGTTCAACTCCACGATGGACGTGAATACGATGCCGAATTAATTGGTAGCGATAGCATGTCAGATGTCGCTTTGTTAAAGCTCGAAAAGGCAGATAACCTCACCGAAATTAAGTTTTCTGACTCTGACGGCCTGCGAGTTGGTGATTTTGCTATCGCGATTGGTAACCCTTTCGGGTTGGGGCAAACTGTCACATCAGGGATCATTTCTGCACTAGGCCGTAGCGGCCTAAACCTCGAGAATTTCGAAAACTTCATTCAGACTGACGCTGCAATAAACAGCGGTAACTCAGGTGGCGCGCTCGTCAACCTCAATGGCGAACTCATCGGTATCAATACAGCAATTCTTGGCCCGAATGGCGGAAACGTCGGTATCGGCTTCGCTATCCCCGTGAATATGGTCAAAAATCTTGCTGAGCAAATTCTTGAGTTCGGTGAAGTAAAACGTGGTGTTCTTGGTGTTCAGGGGGGAGAACTCACTTCTGAGCTGGCTGAAGCATTTGGTTACGAGACTAACCATGGCGCCTTTGTTAGCCAAGTTGTCCCTGACTCTGCCGCAGAGAAAGCAGGACTCGAAGCGGGAGACATTATCGTTTCGGTCAACGGCAAAGATATTCGCACTTTTGGCGAGTTACGCGCCAAAGTGGCTACCCTCGGTGCAGGCAAAAAAGTAAAACTCGGCATTATCCGTGACGGTAAAGAAAAAACAGTCACCGCAGAACTAAAAGAAGCCACACTGGCAAAAGCCAATGCTGAAACACTGCATGAAGCGTTAAAAGGTGCCCGACTAGAGAACTTCACTGAAGGCAAACTCAGTGGCGTGCGTGTAGCAAGTGTAGAGAAAGACTCAATTGCTGCTCGATATGGACTCAAAATGGGTGATGTCATTGTTGGCTTAAATCGCGACAAGGTGAAAAACCTCGGTGATTTTCGTAAACAACTTGAAAGCAAGCCCAACGTCCTTGCCTTGAACGTTATTCGTGATGGGGCGAGTATGTACCTCGTCATTCGCTAATTAATTAGCCACAAAACAGGAGCCTGACGCTGTTGGGCTCCATTTCTTCTCCTCGTCAATCTCTACTCTTGTCTACATTTCGATGATATGCTCGTGGTTTTCAATAGTGGCAATTTTGAGGAGTGGCATGCTAGCTTTTTGGGCTCGTTCTGTGGTTTACGGTATCGTCGTGGCCGCCGTTTTACTGCTAACACTTCCTTCATTACGAACCGGTCAATTGGTGACTGACGCAACCCTTGCGCAGTTTGAACCTGAGGCCTCGTTACTTTCTTACAATTACGCCGTCCGTCGAGCCTCCCCCGCTGTTGTTAATATCTATACCCGTCGCTACAGCAGTGAAAACAGGCTCCAGCTCAATGCCGAAGGGCTAGGATCCGGCGTGATCATGAGTGATAAAGGCTACATCGTCACCAACTACCATGTTGTTGCTCGAGCAGACCAAATTATTGTCGCGCTGCAAGATGGTCGAATTAGCACAGCGCAGCTCGTTGGCAAAGACCAGCGTACAGATCTTGCCGTTGTGAAAATCGATCTCGACAGCTTACCCGTGATCCCCTTCAACGAAAGTTATGATCCCGCTGTTGGTGATGTGGTGCTGGCAATTGGCAACCCTTATAACCTTGGACAAACCACCACGTTTGGGATCATTTCTGCTACGGGTCGTCCAGGCATGAGCTTTAACCGTCAGCAAGACTTTCTGCAAACGGATGCTGCGATCAATAAAGGTAACTCTGGCGGCGCCTTGGTCAATAGCCGCGGAGAATTAGTCGGTATTAATACCGCCTCTTTCCAACAAGCGACTGATACTGATACCTATGGTATCTCCTTCGCTATCCCTTATTCGCTGACAGTAAAAATCATGCAAAAACTCATTGCTGATGGACGAGTGATCCGCGGTTACATCGGCGTGGAGGGACGTGAAGTGAATCCCGTTATGGCAAGATTGCTAGATGCGGAGCAATTACGTGGCGTATTGGTCGCAAGCACTGAGCCTAACGGCCCCGCAGATCGATCAGGTCTGAAGGTGAATGATTTGATCATCGAAATTGATAATCAACCCATTGGCAGTTTCCGAAGCGCACTGGATGTCGTAGCGGATAATCGCCCTGGTTCGAAAGTACCATTCAAAGTGATCCGAGAAGGCCAGCCTCTCGAATTGCTCGTCACCATTGGTGAAGAGCCGACGCTTTAACGCTTTTCTGTTCGCTCATCAAATTGCGACGATACAAAAAAGGTCACCTTGCGGTGACCTTTGTCATTTAGCATTCTAAAAACCTAAAGGGGTTTTAGTCACTAAAGCGTTCGATGTGTACACCCAACTTTTGAAGCTTATCTTCAATGTGTTCATAGCCACGATCGATGTGATAGATGCGGTCAACAACTGTTTCACCGCTCGCTATGGCACCTGCAATCACAAGACTTGCCGAAGCGCGTAGATCGGTTGCCATGACTTGAGCACCGCTTAGGCCATCACAATCACCACAGATCACTGTGTTGCCTTCAATCTCTGCGTGTGCACCCATACGTTGCAACTCAGGAACATGCATAAAACGATTTTCAAAAATCGTTTCTGTAATGATACCCGTTCCTTTTGCCATCAAATTCAAAAGCGTAAACTGGGCTTGCATGTCAGTTGGGAAGCCTGGGTGAGGCGCAGTACGAATATTTACCGCTTTAAGCTCACGATCTGTCATATCGAGTGAGATCCAGTCGTCGCCAGATTCCACCAGCGCACCAGCTTCTTCTAACTTCGCCAACACCGCTTCAAGCAATTTTGGCGATGTGTTGCGACATAGGATCTTACCGCCAGAAACCGCAGCACCAACAAGGAATGTGCCAGTTTCAATGCGATCAGCGACAACTTCGTGGTAACCACCACCTAAGCGCTCAACGCCTTCAATGGTAATCGCATCGGTGCCAGCACCGGTGATTTTCGCACCCAGCATGTTGAGGAATTTCGCACAATCAACGATTTCAGGCTCACGGGCGGCATTTTCGATGACCGTCGTGCCTTCGGCTAGCGTTGCAGCACACATGATGGTCACCGTGGCACCTACGCTCACTTTATCCATCACAATGTGCGCGCCTTTGAGGCGACCATCAACGTGCGCTTTCACATAACCTTCATCAAGCGTGATTGTCGCACCGAGTTGCTCTAGTCCATGAATGTGTAAATCGACTGGACGTGCACCAATTGCGCAACCACCAGGCAGTGACACTTCACCTTTACCAAAACGAGCAACCAAAGGACCCAACGCCCAAATTGATGCGCGCATGGTTTTCACCAAATCATAAGGTGCGCAGTATTCGGTAATATTGCTCGCATCTACATGAACCGAACCATTACGCGATACTTTCGCACCCAAACGAGAAAGCAACTCCATGGAGGTGTCGATATCACGCAATTTGGGGACATTGGCAACTTCTACTGGCTCTTCCGCCAATAGTGCAGCAAATAGAATAGGTAATGCGGCGTTTTTGGCACCAGATATTGTGACTTCACCACGAAGTGGGCCACCACCGTGAACACGGAATTTTTGCATGCTGTTCCTCGTGAACTTATAGCGGTTGCATCAGTTTCTTGTCGCGAGCCCACTCAGCAGGGGTCATCGCTTTGATGCTAAGAGCATGGATAGCGTTTGTTCTAATCTGCTCCATCAAAGGCCCGTAGATGGTTTGTTGTTTCTTGACGCGTGACATACCGTCAAAGATGTCACCGACAGCAACTACTTCAAAGTGACTTCCATCGCCTTTGACATGAATCTCGTCCAAGGACAAAGCGTCTTCAAGCAGCGCTTTAATTTCTGTTGGTTCCACAATTATTCCCCGCGAACCGATGAGGTATCATCAGTAAAAAGACTTTCCACATTGCTCAGTTGTAACAATACCTTCAACTGTGAAGGCGTATTACTGAGTATCAGCGTTTGCTGATTCACGTTGAGCTGTTGCTGCAAGTGCAACAACATTGCCATTCCGGCCGAATCTACGCGCTTGACCAAAGACAAATCCAAGACGACATGAGAGTCGCTTGGCAGCCACTCTGCGCGCCGGCTCCAAAATGGAGGAACTGTGTCACGATCAAGCTCGCCTGACAAGCAGTAATCACCATTTATGCGCTTTTCAAACGCAAGCTGTTCGCTCACGATTCGCTCTCTTCTTTGGCAATCGGCGCTTTCGAACGCTCAATCAATTCTTGAGCGACCGCTTCTACACCGTTCTTGCGCAATTGACCGCTCCATTCACTGGCTTTTGTGCTCAGCATGCTTACGCCTTCAACCTGAACATCAAAACCCTGCCATTCCTGCGTTTTGCGATTTTTACGCAATTTAAAATCTAAACGAATGGGTGGTCGAGATTTATCGACAATATCTACACGTACTGAGACAACTGAACGTTTTTTTGCAATGGTCTTTGGCGCTTCAACCGTCACTTCCTGATCGGTATATTGCGTCAGAATTTGCGCGTAAGACATCACCAAGTAGTCATAAAAAGCCTCGGTGAATAGATCGCGCTCTTCTTTAGTTGCCTTTTTGGCTTGCGACCCAAGTACATTCAACGCGGCATAGCGCACATTGATATACGGCATTAATTCTTCTTTAACCACGTCACGTAACAGTTCTGGATTCGCCTGATACGCCTCTTTGTCATCTTTCAAGCGGCTGAATGCATTGTCAGCCACCCCATCAATTAAGATATACGGATTAGTGGCATCAATCGTTTGCGCGATGACCGCACTCGATATCATCATACTGACAACAGCTAGTGCCGCAGTGATCCATTTCTTCATATTTGATTACTCCTTCGAATCCCCAACGCTATATAGGAATTGACCTATCAGATCTTCTAAGACCATTGCTGAGCGTGTGTCTTCCAATAAATCACCGTCTTGCAATAGCTCAATGTCTTCATCGACGAAGCCGGGACGTATACCAATGTATTGCTCCCCGAGTAACCCGGAAGTCAAAATGGAGGCTGAACTGGTTTCAGGGAAATAGCCGTATTGACGATCAATTTCCATAATGACCGACGGCACGTAATCAGGCACGGTCAAATTGATACTACTCACACGACCGACGACCACGCCACCGACTTTCACTGGGGAGCGAACTTTCAATCCACCAATGTTCTCGAACTGTGCCTCCAAACGATAGTGATCGGTGCGAGAGAAACTCTTCACATCTGCCACTTGGAAGATCAACAGTAAGACGGCAACGAGCCCAACGATGACAAACGTACCAACCCAGAATTCTGTTTTTCGATTTTGTTGCATTTACTTAGCTCCCAAACATCAGTGCTGTGAGGATAAAATCCAATCCCAACACTGCTAAAGACGAATGCACGACGGTACGTGTCGTTGCTCGGCTGATCCCTTCTGACGTGGGGATAGCATCATAGCCATTAAATAAGGCAATCCAGGTAACAGTAATGGCAAACACCAAACTCTTTATAAATGACTGCCCAATGTCATAACCCAGTTCGACCGAGGACTGCATCACAGACCAGTAGCTTCCGTAATCAATTCCCTTCCAATCAACGCCAACAAGTTGACCGCCCCAAATCCCGACAATCATGAATATCATGGTCAGTAGCGGCATAGAGATCACCCCGGCCCAAAAACGTGGAGCGACCACTCGCCGTAGCGGATCGACTGCCATCATCTCCAAGCTGGACAATTGTTCTGTGGTTTTCATCAAGCCAATCTCAGCGGTTAACGCCGAGCCTGCTCGCCCTGCAAACAACAATGCCGTCACCACAGGGCCAAGCTCGCGAAGTAAGGACAACGCGACCATTTGGCCCAAAGAACTTTCAGCACCAAAATCAGCAAGAACTAGGTAGCCTTGTAAACTCAGAACCATGCCGATAAACAAACCCGAAACCATGATGATCGCAAGTGAACGAACACCCACCGAATAAAGCTGGGTAATAAGCAAAGGAAACATTTTCTTGGGTTGTGGCTTACCAATTAACGCCCCAAGTAAAACAAAGGTCGCGCGCCCCATTGTTCGCGACACCGCCATCGCGCGCGCACCCAGATCTTGAACTAGGTTAACAATCACGAAAATAGCTCCTGTGTGATGTCTTGGGCTGGATACCTAAATGGCACGGGGCCATCGGCATCTCCTTTAAGAAATTGACTGACTCTAGGGTCAGGATTGTCACGTAGTGATTGCGGAGAGCCTGACGCAATAATCTTGCCATCAGTCAGCAGATAAACGTGATCGGCTATGCTCATCACTTCTGGCACATCGTGAGAAACGACAATAGCAGTGAGCCCTAGCGCTTGATTGAGATTTCGAATCAAGGATACCAATACACCCATAGTGATCGGATCCTGTCCCACAAACGGCTCATCAAACATAATCAATTCGGGATCAAGTGCAATCGCCCTTGCTAGCGCGGCTCGTCTCGCCATGCCTCCTGACAAGCTGCTTGGCATCAAATCAGCGGCGCCACGCAAGCCCACAGCTTCAAGCTTTAATAGCACGATGGTCTTGATTAAGGCTTCAGGTAATTCAGTATGCTCACGCAAAGGAAAGGCAACGTTATCAAACACCGTCATATCAGTGAATAGTGCTCCAGATTGGAACAACATACTCATACGTTTGCGTACGTCGTACAGTTTGCTACGAGAAAGGGTAGGAATATTGTGTCCAGCAAACTCGATAGTACCGCTATCTGGCGGCAGTTGTCCGCCAATCAAACGCAGTAACGTGGTTTTTCCAATTCCTGATGGCCCCATAATGGCGGTAACTTTCCCCACAGGAACCGTCAAGCTCACGTCATCAAATATCAGGCGCTCTCCTCGAGAGAAGCTCAGGCTATTGATTTCAACCAGATTGTTTTTTGTCATCTATGGCCTTTGATATTAACGTCCTTGAATGTTAAGCGACGGATCATAAGGGGATAGCACAGTCAAAACAAGTAATTGAACAGCATTCATTTGCAATTTCTCAGTAAGAAAACTGTCAATATCCTCAATAGCCTTGTCTTTTTATAAATGCACGTTGTTGAACAAAGATCACTCAACCAATTAGGCTAGATAATTCCAGCATCAAACGCGTGATTTGGAACGCATTTTCAACCAATTCTGTGATCTACAGTGGCTTAATCGACTCCTCATTTCTTTTAAACATTCTCTTAAGTCATCGACCTGTCGCAACTATCATGCCGTTTCCCTTCACATTTACTCAATTAGCAGTCAAAATTACTTTTTTGATTCTTCCGCTATATCTCTATCAAAGGTAATAAAATGTTTGAAGCGACCGCCATTCTCGTCGTTGGCTTGTGTTTGTTGGTATGGAGTGCCGACCGACTTGTCTACGGTGCTGCCGCTCTAGCTCGTAATGTTGGGATTTCACCGCTTGTCATCGGTATGACCATTCTAGCAATGGGAAGTTCAGCCCCTGAAATGGTGGTCTCTGCAACCGCCGCGTTAAACGGTAAAACTGACACAGCAGTAGGAAACGTGCTGGGTTCAAACATTGCCAACATTGCACTTATCTTGGGTGTGACTGCGCTGATCAAACCGCTTGCAATTAGTTCGGGTATTCTTCGTCGCGAGCTTCCACTGATGCTGGGTGTAACCGTTATTGCAGGCGCAATGCTGTGGGATAATTACCTGGGTTTCTATGAAGGCATTACCTTGGTGGTTCTCTTTACGCTTTTCCTTCTCATCATGATGAAGTTTGGTAAAGAAAGTGATAAAGAAGACCCAATGCTCACCGAGCAAGAAGCTGAGATACCTAAAGGCGTGAGTAATATGTCTGCGGCAGTTTGGGTTGTCGTCGGCTTGGCTCTTCTCATTTTTAGTGCCGACATGGTGGTTGGATCCGCAGTCACAATCGCAAAATCATTTGGTATGAGTGATTTGGTTATCGGCCTTACCATTGTTGCGATTGGTACCAGTCTTCCTGAGCTCGCGGCATCCGTTGCTGGCGTTTTGAAAGGTGAAGACGATTTAGCGGTCGGTAATATCATCGGTTCAAACATCTTCAATATTTTGGCCGTCATGGGGATTCCAGCCCTGCTAGCACCATCTAGCCTGAATCCGCTAGCGATGAGCCGTGACTTCTATGTCATGCTTGCGTTGTCTGTTCTGCTTTTCTTATTTGCCGCCGGTCGAAACCGAACCATCAAGCGCTGGGAAGGCATTGCACTGCTCGTCTGCTTTGTGGGCTACCAAGGCTTCCTATTCACTAACATCGCATCCTGATCGGACTATCTATGACTGACTTTGATTTTCGCCAGGCTGGCATTACAACGTTAAACATTGAACTTGATGCAATTGCCCAGCTTGAGCAATACATCAACCAAGATTTCGAGCAAGCATGCCAGCTCATCCAACACGCAACCGGAAAGGTCGTGGTGATGGGGATGGGGAAATCGGGTCACATTGGTAACAAGATTGCGGCAACGTTCGCAAGCACTGGCACACCCTCATTTTTTGTTCATCCGGGAGAAGCCAGTCATGGCGATTTAGGGATGATCGAAAAAGGCGACGTAGTGTTGGCCATTTCGAATTCGGGTGAAGCCTCAGAAATCATCACATTGCTCCCTGTCGTCAAACGTCGCGGGATCACACTCATCACCATGACAGGTAACCCCGCTTCCACCATGGCACGTCTGGCACAAGTTAACCTGTGCATTAAGGTGCCAAAAGAAGCCTGCCCTATTGGTCTAGCACCAACATCAAGCACGACGGCGACATTGGTGATGGGAGATGCACTCGCCATTGCCTTGATGCAAGCCAAAGGCTTCACAGCAGATGATTTTGCCTTGTCTCACCCAGGCGGAGCGCTTGGTCGAAAATTGCTACTACGCATTTCTGATGTCATGCACACTGGCGATAAGCTGCCTGTTGTTCCGCCGGATGCCACGGTTCGAGATGCATTGCTCGAGATCTCAGCAAAAGGACTAGGGATGACTGCCGTAGTAGAGCATGATGGTACGCTAAGCGGTATATTCACTGACGGTGATCTACGTCGTCTACTCGACCAACGTCTTGATCTGCACACGACTCGTATTGGCGATGTCATGGGTAAGAACCCAACCTCTGTCAGTGCGGATTTGCTCGCTGCCGAAGGGTTAAAGCAAATGGAAGAACGCAAAATTAATGGGTTACTGGTAACCGAAAACTCTCGTCTTATCGGTGCACTCAACATGCATGATCTTCTTAAAGCAGGAGTCATGTAATGCAAACAGAAACGCTATACGGCCCAGTCCCTACTGAGATTGTCGAGCGCTCGGCATCAGTGAAGTTGCTTATCTGCGATGTTGATGGCGTATTTTCTGATGGCCGCATATATATGGGGAATGATGGCGAAGAGCTAAAGGCCTTCCACACTCGTGATGGCTATGGCATTAAATCGTTGATGGCCGCTGGCGTCGAGATTGCCATTATTACTGGTCGTAAGTCCGCCATCGTTGAGCGGAGAATGTCAGCGTTAGGCATCACTCACATCTATCAAGGCCAAGACGATAAAGCGTCAGCTTACCAAGACCTTGTGGCGAAATTGAACATCCCAGCAGAACACACTGCATATATCGGTGACGATCTTATTGATTGGTCTGTCATGTCTCAAGTTGGTGTGTCCTTTTGCGTTCATGACGGTCATCCACTGCTTGCACAACGTGCCGACTGGGTGACACGCACACCCGGTGGTTACGGCGCAGTGCGAGAGGTCTGTGACCTCATCCTAGAAGCACGTGGTGAACTTGATGCGCACAAGGGACTTAGCATATGACGCTGCAACGCTTAGGTGTCTTGATATTGCTGGCTGTGTGCGGTTATGCAGGCTATTACCTGCTCAATCAACACTACTGGCAAGATGATGTACAGATAACACCTGATGCCGAAAAACCACTGTTTACCGCCGAGAACGTCAAATCGACGTCCTACACAGAACAAGGTATTCGCAGTTACACGTTGGATTCAACACATCTCGAGCATTATCAACAACTAGACGAAACCCACTTCAATGAACCCGTACTATGGACTTACAGTAATGGCACGGAAGAAGAGTGGCGTATGAGTTCTGAGTTCGCCATTCTTGAGAATAACCATATTCTGGTGATGACAGGTCGCGTAAGGATCTTTAACCTGTTACCAGATGCACAAATTAAAGTTGTCACCACTGAGAAACTTACCCTCGATCTCTCCTCTCGTGATTTCTGGTCTGACACAGAAACTGAAATCACTGGAACTGGATTACAAACTCGAGGACTCAGGGCAAAAGGCAATTTTGGCTCCCATCAGATGGAACTGATTGAACAAGTGAAGAGCAGGTATGAAACAAAAACGAACTAAATTCTTTGCCATCTTGCTAATGCTGGTGTCAAGCAACGCACTAGCTTTGTCAACAGACGCTGAGCAGCCTATTTACATTGATTCTGACTCACAGAACCTCGACATGACGACCAATACGGTTATTTTCACGGGGAATGTCTACCTTCGTCAGGGCTCTATTCGCCTAAACGCAGACAAGGTGGTTGTCACTCGACCTTCGGGTGAAGAAGGTGCTGAGATCATCGACGCGTATGGCAAGCCAGCGACGTTTGAGCAGACCATGGATGATGGTAAAAAGATCAATGGTGAAGCGTTTGATCTTCGCTATGAAACCGTCAAAAGCTTTTTGACCATGACAAATAAAGCGGTATTGACCCAAGAAGGCGGAAATCAGGTTGAAGGTCAGAAGATCACCTACAACATTGATAAACAACTTCTCGTTGCAGAAAGTGATGAAAGCAGCCGAGTCACGACGGTTCTACAACCACAAACCAAACAAGATAAGAAATAACCCTGAATGGCCATACTAACCGCTAAAAATCTCGCGAAAAGCTACAACGGACGCAAAGTGGTCACTGACGTCAGCCTAGAAGTGAAGTCAGGTGAAATTGTCGGTCTACTCGGGCCGAATGGTGCAGGTAAAACCACCTCTTTCTACATGATAGTAGGCCTCGTCGCTCGTGATGAAGGCACCATTCAGATTGATGATTTAGATATCAGCATTCAACCGATGCATAACCGCTCTCGCATGGGTATCGGTTACTTGCCACAAGAAGCGTCTATTTTCCGTAAACTTAGCGTTTACGACAATTTAATGGCCGTACTTGAGACACGATCTGACTTATCAAAAGAAGAGAAACAGGATAAAGCTGAGGACTTACTCGATGAGTTCAACATTCAGCATATTCGCAACAACATGGGTATGTCATTGTCTGGTGGTGAGCGTCGACGCGTAGAAATCGCTCGTGCGCTAGCTGCAAATCCAAAGTTTATTCTGCTGGATGAACCATTTGCCGGCGTTGACCCAATCTCAGTTATCGACATCAAGAAAATCATTGAGCACCTTCGCGATCGTGGTTTGGGGGTATTAATTACCGATCATAACGTTCGTGAAACACTCAGTGTCTGTGAGCACGCCTATATTGTGAGTCAAGGCCACTTGATTGCGCACGGTACTCCTGATGAAGTGCTCAACGATGAGCACGTAAAACGAGTCTATCTAGGCGACCAGTTCAGACTATAGTTATAAGAGTTCGGTTGGCGAACGACCAAATAGATACGCACTGATAAAATAATTAGGAAAGGTGCCAGAATCACTATGAAACCCTCGCTTCAGCTAAAGCTTGGCCAACAACTTGCGATGACGCCCCAATTGCAGCAGGCAATCCGCCTATTGCAATTGTCGACGCTCGATCTGCAACAAGAAATCCAGGAAGCGTTGGAAGCTAACCCTCTCCTAGAGCAGGAAGAATCGACAGATAACGCTGATGGAGAGAGTGATCAGGCGTATGACGGTGATGAAAACGTAAGTGCGTCGGCCGAAAGCAAGCAAGACACTTTGGACAGCTCTGATGCCATGGAACAGCACGAGATGCCAGAAGATCTCCCCGTTGATACAACGTGGGATGATATGTACAGCGCTAACACAGGCAGTACCGGCATTGCACTCGGTGATGACATTCCGGTGTATCAGGGGGAAACCACAGAAACCCTTTACGATTACCTGATGTGGCAAGTCCAACTCACCCCATTTACTGAAGTCGACCTTGCAATCGCAACCGCCATCATTGATGCCGTAGATGACAAAGGCTACCTCACTGTCACCAGTGAAGACATCCTCGAAAGCATGGGTGCGGAAGACGATGAAATTGAACTCGACGAGGTCGAAGCCGTTCTAAAACGCGTTCAACAGTTTGACCCTCTTGGTGTTGCTTCACGCTCCTTGCAAGAATGCTTGTTGATTCAACTCGCCGCGTTTGCCGAAGATACCCCTTGGCTTGCCGAAGCACGTATGGTGTTGAAAGAGCACATGAACTCGTTGGCGAACCGTGACTTCAGACAAATCATGAAAGAGAGCAAGCTTCGTGAGCCTGAGCTCAAAGAAGTCATGCAACTCATTCATACCCTTGAACCTCGCCCGGGTAATCTCATTGTCACCAATGAGGCGGAGTATGTGATCCCCGATGTGTCCGTGCTTAAAGATCGCGGCAAATGGGTCGTCAACATCAACCCTGATAGCGTGCCTCGTCTCAAGGTAAATCAGCAATATGCCGCGTTGACCAAGAACGGTTGCAGCGCTGCTGATAGCCAATTTATCCGCAGCCATTTACAAGATGCTAAATGGCTCATCAAAAGTTTAGAAAGCCGCAATGAAACCTTACTGAAAGTTGCGCGTTGCATTGTTGAACACCAACAAGATTTCTTTGAATACGGCGAAGAAGCCATGAAGCCAATGGTATTGAACGACATCGCCATGGCTGTGGAAATGCACGAATCAACGATATCTAGGGTTACCACCCAAAAATACATGCATACCCCAAGGGGTATCTTTGAATTGAAATACTTCTTCTCGAGCCATGTCAGCACTGACAATGGCGGTGAATGCAGCTCTACGGCAATTCGCGCTCTGGTTAAGAAGTTGGTTGCAGCCGAAAATCAGGCTAAGCCACTTAGCGACAGCAAGATTGCCACACTGTTGGCGGAACAAGGGATTCAGGTTGCAAGGCGAACTATCGCTAAATATCGTGAATCACTGGGTATTTCCCCGTCAAATCAGCGTAAACGCCTAATTTAGGCGTCCAATCAAAAGGAAGATGTTTATGCAAATCAATCTCACTGGTCACCACGTAGAGATCACCGACGCCCTTAGGGAATATGTGACAACCAAGTTTGATAAGCTGGAACGATTTTTTGATCACATCAATAACGTTCACGTCGTACTTAACGTCGAAAAACTCCAACAGATTGCTGAAGCGACCCTGCATGTAAATAATGGCGAGATATTCGCAAAAGCAGATTCAGAGAACATGTACGCAGCCATCGACTCGCTGACAGACAAGCTGATAAAGCAATTAAATAAACATAAAGAAAAGATGAATCACCATTAATCATGGAACTTAAAGAAGTACTCAATTTGGACTGCACCAAAAGTGCAGTCCTTTGTTCAAGTAAGAAGCGCGCACTTGAACTTATCAGCGAACTCGCTGCGTCTAAATTGGATCAAAACCCACAGAAACTCTTCGAGTGCATGTTGGGCAGAGAGAAAATGGGAAGTACGGGTATAGGGAATGGGATAGCCATTCCCCATGGCCGTATTTTCAACAGCGACCATGCTGTCGGCGTATTAATTCAATGTGAAGAACCCATTGAATTCGACGCCATTGACAACCAGCCTGTGGATTTGTTGTTTGCACTGCTCGTCCCTGATGACCAATGCAAAGAGCATTTGAAGACCTTGTCTTTGATTGCCCAAAAATTGGGTGACAAGCAGGTCTGCCGTCAGTTACGTCATGCAAGCTCAGATCAAGAGCTTTACGACATTATCACTGGATAACACCACAGGAACACATCATGCAGTTGAAAATCGTCAGTGGTCGTTCGGGTTCAGGAAAGTCTGTTGCGCTTCGCGTGCTAGAAGATCTTGGCTACTACTGCGTTGATAATCTTCCCGTAGATCTATTGCCACAGTTTGTTGCCGCTCAAAATGGCGATGACAGCTTGATCGCAGTCAGTATTGATATCCGCAATATGCCTGCCGATCCTGAAGAAATCACACAAACACTGGCAAAACTACCCAATGATGTTGATGTCGATATTTTCTTTCTCGACGCGGATGACAACGAACTGATCAAGCGTTTTAGTGAAACAAGACGCTTGCACCCCTTGTCCAAAAATAACCTTTCTCTTGAGCAGGCCATCTGCCAAGAAAAGTTGTTATTAACCCCGCTAAAAGAACGCGCTGACAAAGTCATTAATACCTCCAAACATTCCATCCATGATCTCAGTGAAGCCGTTCGTGCGCTGGTGTTAGGCAGAACTAACCGCGATTTGGTGATGGTGTTCGAATCGTTTGGTTTTAAACATGGATTGCCCTCAGATGCAGACTTTGTGTTTGACGTACGCTTTCTTCCAAACCCTCATTGGGAACCGGCTCTTCGCCCTCTTACTGGCCTTGATGAACCTGTTAAAATGTTTCTCGCCGCGCAGCAAGATGTCGCCATGCTCATTGCCCAAGTCAAAAGTTTCCTAGAGTCTTGGCTCCCCTCGCTTGAAAAAAATAATCGTAGCTACCTCACTGTCGCCATTGGTTGCACAGGTGGGCAGCATCGTTCCGTCTACATTGCACAATTTCTCGCTGATTATTTCGCCGCCCATCATCACCAAGTTCAAATAAGACACCGTACGCTTGAAGGGAATATATGACACAGGTCAGTAAAGAAGTCTTGATCCGTAATCGACTCGGCCTTCATGCGCGAGCCGCAGTCAAACTGGTTGAAATGGCACAGAGTTACGATGCAGAAGTGATGATTTCCAAAGATGACCAAACCGTCACCGCGGATAGCGTCATGGCCATCTTGCTGCTCGACTCCAGTCAAGGAGAACAGATCCTCGTATCCGCCGAAGGGCAACAGGCACAGCAAGCATTAGACGCCGTCACTGGGCTCATCGAAGCGGGATTTGATGAAGAAAACTAACTAATAATCTCACCGTAAACTCCTTCTAGCTGCTTGGCATTGCTTCTTGCCAACAAAACGAAAAAGACAGCCTACTCAGATTGCGTTAATATTCATGTCATTGCGCCACTCGCCGTTACACGGATATATCCATGGCAGAGAATTACGAAGTAGAACCGTCCAGCCAGACCCATCAAACCTTACAGGAAGTTAGCCGCGCCCTCGAAAACGGCATGTTTGTCCACGTTCGCCGAATGCTGGAAGACATGGAGCCTGAGGATATCGCGCATCTTCTTGAGGCCTCTCCACCAAAGAGCCGTTTAGTTCTGTGGCAGTTGACCGACCCTGAAGAACAGGGCGAGATACTCGAAGAGCTTTCAGAAGATGTCAAAGATGGGATCATGGTACGCATGCAACCTGAGCAGCTCGCCGCTGCCACAGAGGGCATGGACACCGATGATGTTGCTTATCTACTGCGAAGCTTGCCAGATAGCGTCTCTCAAGACGTTCTGGCACAAATGGACGCTCAGGACCGAGATCGTGTTCAACAAGCGCTAGCGTATCCAGAAGATACCGCGGGCGGCATGATGAACACCGACGTGGTAACCATTCGTTCCGACGTCACCGTGGATGTGGTTTTACGTTATCTGCGTATGAAAGGCGAATTGCCAGAAGCTACCGATACTTTGTACGTGGTCGATGAAAATAGTCGTCTGATCGGCTCTCTTCCTATTACTGCGCTTATCACCTCACAGCCAGATACTGAGATCCTCGACATCATGGAAGACGCTGACGAAGCGATTCCCGTGGATATGGATGACAGCGACATCGCAAGCCTTTTTGAACGACGTAACTGGGTCTCTGCCCCGGTCGTAGATGAAGATCAGCATCTTGTGGGTCGTATCACCATCGATGACGTGGTCGATATTATCCGTGAAGATGCTGAGCACTCCATGATGAGCATGGCGGGCTTGGACGATGAAGAAGATACCTTCGCCCCCGTGCTTAAATCTGCGCGCAGCCGAAGCGTTTGGCTAGGCGCCAACGTACTTGCCGCCCTTGCTGCCGCATCTGTTTCCAACTTGTTTGAAAACACACTCGACCAAATGGCCGCCATTGCCGTTCTGATGACCATCGTCCCTTCAATGGGTGGTGTGGCAGGCAACCAAACGGTGGCTTTGGTGATCCGTGGCCTTGCAGTAGGGCATATCGGCGATTCCAACACCCGCTGGCTCTTGAATAAAGAAGCGCTGGTCGGCCTGCTCAATGGTGTCATCTGGGCGTGTATTATTGGTGGTGTAGTCGTGTTGTGGAAAGGTAGCTGGATGTTGGGCGCGATCATCGCGGCAGCCATGCTCACCAACCTAGTGATCGCGGGTATTGCTGGAGTAACGGTTCCCATTTTACTCAAGAAAATGAAAATTGACCCCGCCCTTGCTGGTGGTATGGCACTAACGACTATTACAGACATGGTCGGATTGTCTGTCTTTTTAGGACTTGCAACGCTATTTCTGGTCTGACTATTTCAGAGAACACATTTGAAAAGGCTTTCCATTGGGAAGCCTTTTTCGATCTAACAACAGTGTACCCAAGCAACCCAACCTAGATATCCAGAACACCTTTATCAATGGCATCCTACATCTATATGTGTAATCCCGACCCTAAATGTTAAGTAAATGTTGTTATTTCAATATGAGTTGGACAATCAAAAGTTAGACACTATTCTTAACATAATAAAAGTAGAATATTAGACCAAACAACTGTTAGGTGTCAGGGAATTTATAATGTTTTTGCAATCCATCCATAATTACAGGGCCGTAGCTATCATTGCGATTGTCATGAGCCATTCTTATGTTTATGGTCTTGAAGATACAACTGGAATTATTTCCGTTATAAAAACAATATTAACAGGATGTACGGCGCTTTTTGTTTTCATTTCAGGATATATGTTCCACCATATTTTCTACAAAAGATTTGAATACAAAAAATTCATGAAGGGTAAATTTCAACGAATTATTATCCCCTATCTCATCTTATCGACCTTTGCTATCATTCTTGTTTACATTATAAAGTCAGGATTTTACTCTTCCAGTCCTGAGTATTCTAGGATCGTCTTTTTCTCGCCTGAAGACAGTTCGTTGTCTACGGCAATAAAATACTATTTAACGGGAAGAATGCTAACAGCATATTGGTATATTCCATTTGCTATTCTTCTTTTCCTTGCCTCTCCCCTCCACTTTAAATTCATTAAATTATCGAAAAACACTCAGATTTTCACAATTGCAGCATTCTCATTGATATCAGTATTCCTTCATCGATCATATGAAAATATTAATCCTCTTCAAATGTTCGTGTATTACACACCGTTCTATTTAATCGGGATATATTTTTCATTGTACCGAGAAGAAATCAACAAACACTGTACCCAAAAAGGGGTTATATTTTTATCTGCAGCAATTTTACTTGCATTCTATCAATACACCCAAGGACATGAAGGTAGCTACACAAAAAACTTTTTCGAATATGGTGGGATTGACATCATGTTCTTCCAGAAAATGTTCTTATCTACAGGTTTATATTTTATTCTTGAAGCCTTTGTTTTCAAAACAAAGCTGACAGACATCATTTCAGACACAAGCTTTGCTATATTTTTTATCCACCCATGGGTTTTAACAACGATCAAAAGGCTGCCTTTCCTTGAGCATCCAGAGTCAACGAATGTCCCCTACTACTTGGTCACTTGCCTCGTCGTTATCTCACTAAGTGTATTGATATCAATAGCTCTCAATCGGATACTCACTGGTAAAATAAAGTCTCGCTATATCATTGGGTATTAAATCCAGTGCCTAGCCAGAAAAAGAAAAGCCACCGATTCATCGGTGGCTTTGTCTATTTGAAGTGGATAATGAGTGAGAGAAAATCTACCCTTGTTTACTCGCCACCCACTTTCATTGACTCAATCAGAATCGAACCCGTCTGGATTTGGCTACGGTATTCAGTATCAGCTCCCACAGCAACAATCTGCTTGTACATGTCAGCAAGATTGCCCGCAATAGTGATTTCACTGACTGGATATTGGATTTCGCCATTCTCAACCCAGAAACCAGCAGCACCACGAGAGTAATCACCCGTCACCGTGTTAACGCCTTGCCCCATCAACTCTGTCACATATAAACCCGTGCCTAACTCTTTCAGCATTTGAGCGAAAGATTGACCCGTGTTACCCACAAACCAGTTATGAATGCCGCCAGCATGACCCGTTGGCTGCATACCTAGCTTACGTGCTGCGTAGCTGGTCGCAAGATACGTCTGAAGTACACCATCAGTGATGATATCAAGATCTTTGGTGATCACACCTTCGCTATCAAAGGGGGCGCTCGCCATGCCTTTAAGCAGATGAGGACGCTCATAAATCGAAAACCATTCAGGTAAGATCTGATGGCCCAGTTTATCCAGTAAGAAAGAAGATTTACGGTAGAGGCTTGAACCACTGATCCCCATGACGAGGTGGCCGAGCAGACCTGTCGCAACATCAGCAGAAAACATGACTGGCACCGTGCGTGTCGTTAAACGACGAGGTTCCATGCGTTCAATCGTGCGCTGTGCTGCTTCAATGCCGACTTTCTCCGGCGCCCAAAGCTCGTTCTTGTCACGTGATACGGTATAACTGTAATCACGCTCCATGCCCTTGCTGTCTTCCGCAATCACACTGCAGCTGATGCTATGACGACTTGAGGCGTAGCTACCTAACATGCCATGGCTATTGCCATATACGCGTACGCCATAGTGACTATCGTAACTCGCACCATCACTAAACTTGATGCGCTTGTCGTAATCTAGCGCTGCGCGCTCAGCAGCGATCGCTTTTTCGGCAGCATGATCCGGCTCTGGCTCGTCCGGGTAGAACAAATCCAAATCGGGATAATCGTAGGCCATCAATTCAGCAGGAGCTGGTCCAGAGAACGGGTCTTCTGACGTGTAGTTGGCAATATCCAACGCAGCAGCAACAGTTTGTGCAATGGCTTTTTCAGAAAGATCAGACGTCGATGCACTGCCTTTACGCTGACCACGGTAAACCGTGATCCCCAGTGCACCATCGCTGTTAAACTCGACGCTTTCCACTTCGCACATACGAGTGGCAACGCTGATCCCCGTGGTTTTGGTGATCGCGACTTCAGCGGCATCTGCTTTCTTACCCGCTAATTCTAAAGCGCGGGTAACCGCTGCTTCTAATTCAGCACGTTGCTGAGCAACCTGTTGTTTCACGTCCATAAAGTCTTAAATTGATGTGTGTTACCAATAAGCATACCATTCGAAGCCATTAGCGTACTTATAAAACGCCAGCAAAATTCGACTTTCTTAGTCATGCCTTGGCAATTCTGCCTCCCTATATATGTAATCTCAGTCTTCATTGGTCAGCCAAAGGCGGAGAATCACATGGGCCAGGTACTCACGGAATAGAGTGAGCACATTCCTATCAAGGGTTACGACATAATATTCGATAGTTTTAAGCACTAAGAATGAGCGAATATTTGATGATATTGGTATAAACTAAGGCGCTAAAGTAAGCGATAACCTCGGGAAAGATTATGGGCCGTAAGAACAAACGTGAGCCTTGGGAAGAGGAAGAAGAGATCATCTGGGTCAGTAAATCCGAGATGAAACGTGACATGGAAGCGTTGCAAAAGCTAGGTCAACAGCTTGTCGAACTTCGACCTTCTGTACTGGCCAAGTTTCCACTGGATGACGATCTGCGCACTGCCGTTGCAGACGCACAGCGCTTCGAAAAAGAAGCAAGACGTCGCCAGTTACAGCTGATCGGAAAAATGATGCGTACCCGCGACGTTGAACCGATTCAGGCTGCACTAGATCTTCTGCAGAACAAGCACAATCAACAAACGATCGAATTGCATAAGCTTGAGAAAATGCGCGATCGTGTGATTGCAAGCGGTGATGAAGCCATCAACGTAGTGATGGAAGCGCACCCAAATGCAGACCGTCAAAAGCTTCGCCAGCTAGCGCGCCAAGCGAAGAAAGAACAAGAAGGTAACAAGCCACCTAAAGCCTCTCGTGAGATTTTCCAAATCCTGAGAGCCCTTAAAGCAGAAGCTGGCGAGTGATCTTTTCGGCGTAGCATCCATGATGATGTGCTGTTGCGACCTATAAAAAAACCGGGAGATTCCCGGTTTTTTTATTTCTATTTCCGCATACCGACAGTTGGTTATTCAGTGCCACCAACGGTCATGGCATCCACTTTTACTGTGGGTTGGCCAACACCAACAGGGACACTCTGGCCAGCTTTACCACAAACACCCACGCCGCGATCCAGTTTAAGATCGTTACCCACCATGGAAATCTGCTGCATCGCTTCGATGCCACTGCCAATCAAAGTCGCGCCCTTCACTGGTGTCGTCACTTTGCCATTTTCAATCAGATACGCTTCACTGGTTGAAAATACAAATTTTCCTGACGTAATATCAACCTGACCACCACCAAAGTTTGGTGCATACAAGCCGTATTCAACGCTGCTGATCATCTCTTCTGGCGTACTTTGACCACCCAACATGTAGGTATTGGTCATGCGCGGCATAGGAAGGTGTGCATAAGATTCACGACGACCATTCCCCGTTGGCGCAACGCCCATCAAATGCGCATTGTGCTTGTCCTGCATGTAACCTTTCAGAATGCCATTTTCAATCAATACGTTGTATTGACCCGGCACACCTTCATCATCAATATTCAGCGAGCCACGTCGATCTTGTAGCGTGCCATCATCCACGATAGTGCACAGCGTAGACGTCACTTGCTCACCAATTTGTCCGGTAAAAACAGACGACTCTTTACGGTTAAAATCACCTTCCAATCCATGACCAACCGCTTCATGAAGCAATACACCCGGCCAGCCTGCACCAAGAACAACAGGCATAGTGCCAGCAGGCGCCGCTTTCGCGTGTAGATTGATCACCGCTTGGCGTATCGCTTCATCGGCGTAATGCATCGCAATGGTTTTTCCATCTTCATCCGATACAAAGTACTGATAGCCAAAGCGACCACCACCACCAGCAGCACCGCGCTCACGACGACCGTCTTTTTCTACCAGCACACTCACAGACATACGCACTAATGGGCGAACATCTGCCGCATAGGTACCATCCGTTGCTGCAATCAATACCTGCTCGTATACACCGCTAATGCTCACTGACACTTCTTGAATCAATGGCTCTTTCGCACGAATGTAAACATCCACTTCTTTCAACAAGGCAATTTTATCTTGCTTTGACATACTCTGAAGCGGGTCAATGGCTTGATAAATCATTGGATAAGCGCGGTTCGAAAACGCTGAAACTTTTAGCTTGCCGCCTTTATCTGCAATACCACGCGCTGCTGTCGCACTCTGCATAAGTGCATCAGCACTGATTTGGTCTGAATAAGCAAAGCCTGTCTTTTCGCCTGTAATAGCACGAACACCCACACCACGATCGATGTTGAATGAACCATCTTTGATGATACTGTCTTCCAAGACGAGCGACTCATGCCAGCACGACTGAAAATAAACATCGCCGTAATCAATGTTTCTTGCGGCCAAATGCTCCAGCGTTTGACTGAGTTGATTTTTACTTACACCTGACAGGTGAAGCATGGTTTCTTCGACGTGTTCCAGACTCATGGATAAATTGCTCTTTAGCGCTGAAAAAAGACATGTCCGGTAGCAAGTTCCACTACCGGATGAATAATGAATTGAGGTTGCGCTATTTCATCACGCATTGCAACTGAGCATGTTGTAATACCGGCATTTTGCTGCGTATTGCGCTATTGGACGCCAGATCCACATCAGACCATGCCGTCCCAACGTTATCGTTAAGCTGACACGCAACTTGCCCCCATGGGTCAACAATCATCGAGTGCCCGTAAGTCTCTCGTCCACCTTGGTGTTCGCCACATTGTGCAGCAGCAAGCACCCAGCACTGTGTTTCAATAGCGCGAGCACGAAGTAGCACTTCCCAATGCGCAGCACCTGTCACTTTAGTAAAAGCAGCCGGAACCATGATGATGTCCGCGCCACGTTGGCGAAGTGCAGAGTAGAGTTGAGGGAAGCGGATGTCATAACAAATTGAGAGACCTAGCGTACCAAAAGGGGTATCGACCAGCGCTAAGTTCTCACCCGCACGAAACGTATCAGACTCACGATAACTACGGTGATTGTCGGCAATATCCACATCAAACATATGCAGTTTTTCGTAAGAAGCACGCAAGTTCCCTGCGGCATCGTACACCAAACATGTGGTGCTCAAGGTGCCATCATGGTTGCGAATAGGAAAGGATCCCATCACTAACCAAATGCCCAACTCAAACGCGATTTCTGACAGACGCTTTTGCAATGGGCCATGCCCCAGCTCTTCGGCGTATTTTTCGTAATCTTCTTTACGGCCAAAAACCAATGCGTTTTCAGGCGTGAGAATGAGGCGAGCCCCCTGAGAGCGTAAATGCCTGAGCTGACCTTCAAGTACATCAAGGTTTTCTTCAGCATTTATCCCCGAGTTCATCTGTACAACACCAAACTTGGTCATTACTCATTACTCCCTTTCTGCTCATTGCGCAGGCGTTCCGTTGCCTGTTCTGGCAAGGTCACTTCGCCTGTGATTCGCGATACTTCCCTGACAATGGGTTCATCAATGGACCCCGTAACCTGATAGCGAACTTGTGTAAATGCATCGACCACTGGAGAAAGCACTGTCGTCACAGCCAAAACATATAGCGCTGTTTGGGGGGCGACGGCAAACGCGGTTAATATTGGGATACCCGAGGTGAGATCAGGTATAAATCGCACTTCGGCATTCACCTGATTTTTCTCTAGATTCGCTATCCCTTTAATAAACATATCACCTGCTAGCGCTTTCATCTGGATATTATCCGTGACAATTACCCCGTTAGTGATTGAAGCGCTGCCACTGATCTCATCAAAAGCTAGACCATCCTCAAATACACCAGTGAAATCGAGCTGCATTTTTCGCAAGATTGAATCCAAGCTAAACAGGCCCAGCAAACGACCTGCGCCGCCGACCCCACTGACATAGCCATCTTCAAGCCGCGTTTCCAACGTACCATTTAGCGTGGTGATATCCAACGACCAAGGCGCACCATCAAACGTCAAATTACCACTCGTCTTGACACTGGCATCTTGGATCCCGCCCGTAACAGAAAAGCGTCCCATTAAGTCGCTACTATTGTGGCCTTGAATACCAAACGCTAAGTGGCTCTTGTTAATCCCATCATGCGAGATTTCCCAGCCGCCATTCGCGGTTAAACGCGTGTTCCCACTGGCGAGTTTAAATTTCGACAAGGTGAGTTTTTGATCGGTTTTCAGCAACTGCGATTCAATACGCCCCACTCGGTAACCTTGTAGCCACAGCTCATCTATCACCAAATCTGTCGACGGGATTTTAGACATCAAAATACGGTCAATGTCTGTCGCTTTTCGCCCTGCAGTGGCGGGCGTCACCGCTTTTTCGTTGGTGTCATCATCAATATCGACATTCAAAAACAAGTGCTCAATGGACACAGTTAGCAGATCATCTTCATCCCACCACGCATCACCCGACAACTCCTCACTGCCTACCAAAATATGAAAGCCATCGCTTTTCCGGCGCGCCGCGAGTGAGAATTGGTTAAACGTGAGTTCGTCTGCCAGCACTTTACTCGCTTTCACATTCACTCTTGATGGCGGTGACATGTTGACGGGGAAATCATGCTTTTTCCCTTCTTGAGCTAACTCATAGTGAGTAATTATGTTTTTCCACGCCATGACATCCAACACTGGCACATCGACACTAACAGCGTCGCCAGATAGTGGCTTGAGTGATAGTTCTCCATCACCAACGACAGTACGACTTCGAATGACGGTCGGCCTGTCTCCACTGATATCGACATCCGCTTGATATTTAAGCTGAGGTAGCTCAATTTGCCCCACCAAGCCTCGTTCATTTCCCGAGGCCTTTAAGCGACCATGACTTTCAACCAATGAAGGCTTATTCAGCGGCGCAGGCAAATTGATATCGACGTGAGTCAGATCGGCATCCAGTAAAACATCGTAGGTAAACCCAATGTCTTTTAGTGCAATATCAACACCAAGATCCCATGCCGAACGCCCTTCTATGAATTGAAGATCGGGTAACTCCAATGCTGCCTTCAGCTTGTCACCTTCCCACTGGCCATCAATATCTATATTGACCAAATAGTTTTCTGCTTCAGCTTCCCCTTTAAAGCCAATATTAACGGGCTGGTCGAGAAGCTGCGCCTTAAGCTTTTTGGCCCACACCACATCATTATCAAACGACATGGTTCCTGTGACGTTGTTCAGGACGATTTCCGGACTTGCAATAGCAACCTGATTCCCACCTAAGGATGCAGAGCCCTGCACATCCACATCATCGCCATTTAAAGGAATAGATAGGGAGATTTCACCCTCGACCTCTCCGTTGACTTGCACATGTGTTAATGCTGCTCCCACAGAGTCCACCAAAGGAGTAGCCAGCATGTATTCGTGTAAATCGTTACCGTTAGAAGCAATTCTTGCATCGATCAACAACTGACCATTTTCATTGCTTAATGACGGTATTTCTCCTTTGAGATCATAGCCTCTCGCCGCCATCAAACCGACATTGCTCGCATCCAAAAACAAGCTGTCGTTTTGGAACAATAGGTTTAAGTCAAGGTCAGTGAGCATCGGCCATTGAGTATCAAAACTAAACTTTGCATTCTTTAATGGCACATAGGCTTGAAACATACCTTCATGCTGAGGGTAAGGGAACGTGTTGAAATCACCATACCAAACCAATTTGGCGTGATCGGCCTGACCGCCTCGAATGGCTGACGACAGGTAATCCGTAAGCTCATACCCCAGCGCTAAGGTTGGTAAATAGCGCCATGTTTCCCCTGCATTCTTCGCATTAGCTTCGGCATAGAACGATAGCCAACTGCTCCCTTCAAAAGGAATATCGAGTCGGAACTCACCCACAACGTTAAGATCGGGCGATCGCACCGCGACATTGTCCGACCACACAACGACACGCTCATCGGTGTAATCCCAGTAAGCAGTGACATCACCTTGCTCTATGGGTAACGGCGCTTGGAAAAATTCGCCATACGGCAAGATGTCATCTTGGAGCGCTAAGGTGGCTTTACCGTTTGTTCCTACTCCCGCCAACGAGACGTGTAGTTTGTGAACTTCCGGTAAGTAGCTCCAATGCTGAAATGCGACGTCATCAAGATGAACAGAGTAAGCAATGTCTGACGTTTTCGGTTTAGCGAGACGAATATCTGAGGCATTGCCCGTCAGTGATAGTGACGTCAGTGCATGCTCGACATCATCCGGAATCACAAACATATTTCGCAGCGGCAATAGCAACGATAAGTCCAGCGCAGCCAAATTCACTGCCCAAGCATCGCGGGAAATATCGGCACGTAACTTAGGTTCAGGCCACAGGACTTTACCTGTTTTAATGGCAAAATCTTCGGTCGCAACCCGCCAATTATTATCTCCCGAGCGCTCAAGTAGAATTTGACCTCGACGGATCGAAACAGATTGCGAGGTATCGTGCGTTTGAAGTGTTGGTGCTTTGGCTCCCCAAGCAATGACACTGTCAGTCAAGCTCACCAGTGCCGTTTTAGGCATGCCATTCTCAACCGTCAACCAAGCTTGCCCTGCGACTTTCGCTTTAGACAAAGCCACATCCGGATTAATGAATTTAGCGATCCACGCCCTGAGTGACACATCCTCAGCGTTTAGATAAAAATCGCCACTTAAAGATGCGAGACCATCGCTTTCAGTGAAAACACCGCGAATATCAACTTGATTGAGCGACGTCCCTTCCACACTCACCACACCTTGCACACGATGTTGGCTCGACTGGTTATCCCAACGCAGTGATTCTATATTGATGGTCTTTCGCTCATCAGATGGCGACAATACGGTGACACTCGCATCGTGGATGGCAAATTGCCCAAGGCCGACTAAGAACAAATTTTCTAGCTGAGTGGCTAAACTGCCGCTTTTGTCCGATGCGGTATTTCGTTCAGGAAGTTGAGTAAGGTCGACCGCTAAACCATCAATACTGACATTGGTAAACGTGGGTTCTCTACGCTGAAAACTGGCCAAAAGGTCGAACTGCATTTCAATGCTTGTTGCAGACAACACACTGTGTCCGCCCTCATTGGTAGAAAGCGTGAAATCATGGAGGGAAAGCGAAGGAAGAAGATAACGCCAATGCCCTTGAAAGGTTGAGAATTCAACATGAAATCCACTTTCTTGACTTGCCCAACGTTGAATTGGCGCTTTCGCGGCATCCAAGTTGGGAAGTACTAGGCGCATTGAAGCCGTCACAACCGCGGCGGTCACCAAAACGATAACCACCAACCACGTGAGAATTCCAGCCAATCGCTGGGCAACCTTTACCATTTAACTATATTCATCATGAAGCTACATACACCACGCCAGTATCAGCGCCTGATTACATCATCACTACATCAAATTGTTCTTGGGTGTATAGCGGCTCAATATGTACCTTAACTTGCTTACCGATAAACACTTCCAGCTCTGCCACTGCGTGAGACTCTTCACCTTCCAACGCTTCACCGACAGCTGGCGATGCATAAACGACAAATTTATCCGCATCATACGCGCGATTAACGCGAGTGATTTCGCGCAGTACTTCATAACATACCGTTTCTACAGTTTTCACAGAGCCTCGACCCACACACGTTGGGCATTGCCCACACAGCACATGCTCAATACTTTCGCGAGTGCGCTTACGCGTCATCTCAACCAAACCAAGTTGAGTAAAGCCATTGATGTTGGTTTTTACGCGGTCTTTTTGTAAGGCTTGTTCAAGCGATTGCACGACTCGCTGACGATGCTCATCTGAAATCATGTCGATGAAATCGATAATGATGATGCCACCAAGATTGCGCAAACGTAGCTGACGAGCAATCGCCTTTGTCGCTTCCGTGTTGGTGTTGAAAATCGTCTCTTCGAGATTACGGCGTCCCACAAACGCACCCGTGTTGATATCAATGGTGGTCATGGCTTCAGTCTGATCGATGATGATGTAACCGCCTGACTTCAATTCAACTTTACGATCCAACGAACGTTGAATTTCGTTCTCCGTATCGTACATATCGAAGATCGGTTGCTCACCCGTATACAGTTCAAGCTTCGGGCTCAGTTCAGGCACAAACTCTTCGGTAAATTCACGGAGCGCTTCCATACCCGTGCGAGAATCGACACGAATGATGTCTAACTCTGTACCGACAAAGTCACGTAAAATGCGCTGTGCCAAACCTAGCTCACCGTAAAGCATCGACTTAGATGGGCGCTTTGAGCGGCGCTCGATAACTTTGTTCCACAAACGCTTAAGGAAAGCCGCATCTTGATTCATTTCTTCATCTGAAGCGCCTTCGGCAGCCGTTCGGATAATAAATCCACCAAGATCATCACAATAGCGCGAAACGATTTTTTTCAAACGATCTCGTTCTTCCTCGCTTTCAATGCGCTGAGATACACCTACATGAGAAGCTCCTGGCATGAAGACAAGGTAACGGGATGGCAACGTAATATCTGTCGTGAGACGTGCGCCTTTTGTGCCCAGTGGATCTTTGACCACTTGCACCACAATATCTTGGCCCTGTCGCACTAGCTCAGAAATATCGCGCACCTGAAATTGCTGCTTTTCGTTCTCAGACACACACTCGGTGTGTGGAACAATGTCCGAAGCATGAAGAAAGGCCGCTTTATCTAGGCCGATATCAACAAAGGCCGCTTGCATGCCCGGCAACACTCTGCTGACCTTACCTTTGTAGATATTGCCAACAATACCGCGCTTCGCTTCACGTTCAATATGCACTTCTTGTAGATTGCCACCCTCAATCATGGCAACACGGGTTTCAGTTGGCGTAACGTTAATCAATAACTCTGCGTTCATAGGTATTCACCACATAATTTTTGGAATTCGTTCAACAGAGCTTCAGTCTCGTAAAGGGGTAACCCCACCACCGCGTGGTAGCTACCATCAATACGTGTCACGAAACGGCCACCCAGCCCCTGAATCGCATAACTACCCGCTTTGTCGCAAGGCTCTCCACTTTGCCAGTAAGCATCAATGTCTTTATCAAGCAGTGATTTAAACCATACATGAGTTGTGACAAGCGTAGTCAATGAATGGTTCCTGTCAGCAATGGTCACTGCCGTCATCACCTGATGCTGACGACCCGATAGCATACTCAACATACGTCGAGAGTCATTCAGATCACGCGGCTTCTCTAGCACCTCTCCGTCACAGACTACGATGGTGTCTGAGCCCAGAACGGGCAGAGGTTCGGGGGCGGCTTCAACACCCGCCATTGCTTTATCAAGGGACAAACGGCGGACATAGTCCGCCGCTTCTTCATGAGATTCTCGTTGCTCTTCTACGTCAACGCGCAAAACAGAAAAGCGAACAGAGAGCTGTTCAAGCAATGCCTTCCTGCGAGGTGAAGCAGACGCAAGGTAAAGCTGAATATCTGCCATTGCTTCTCCAGACTATTTAATCGAAAACTGACGGCGAACCCGTCTTAGCAGTAAAAAGAGCCAAGGCCACAACAAGAAGTTGAGCACACCCGCCCATAGCTGTGTGGGATCAAACTGAACATTTGATACAAGATATTCAGCCCAAAACTCTAAAACTTTGCCCGCCAAGGTCAGCAGAGACAAAATCACCGCTTGCTGCCACAAAGACATGTTGCGAAGCATTTGGAAATTAAGCGCCACAATATAAACCAGCACAGACATCATTAAGCCACGTACACCTAGTGTAGAGCCTAACATGAGGTCCCAAAGTAGGCCGACGACCAACGCCGTACCCACATTGACGCGATGCGGCAATGCCAGCACCCAATAAAATGCCACTAGTAACACCCAAGATGGACGGAAAGGCGCGAGCTCTCCCGGCCAAGGCGCAGCTTGCAAAATGAGGGCAACAATGAACGATAGCCAGATCAACGCGTGACCGCGAAAGGTAGAATTAGCCATTGGTTATCTCTTTTTGTGCATCAGGCTTAGGCTGCTCGTCAGTGTCAGGCTTTTGCGCTTCAACGTCAGGCGTTTGTGTTTCAATTTCTGGCGTCAGAGGATCCATCTCATCGTCTAGCATTGCCTCAGCTTTCTGCTGTTCTAGCTGCTTTTCCACATTGCTCGGCCACACCAGCAACAGGTAGCGAAGTCGGTCAAATTGTACTTCGGGTTTCGAGTCAACTTGCGCGAATGGGCGACGGTTATCAAATGAAAACGACGTCACTTTTGCAACAGGATAGCCTTCAGGGAACACGCCTCCCAAGCCAGATGTCACCAGCATATCGCCCGGTTCAATATCTGCACTGCTTGGAATATTCTCTAATTGGATATTGTCCGTTTGCCCGCGACCCGCAGCAATCACACGAACATCGTTTCGTACCACCTGCACAGGAATCGCATGGGTGGGGTCAGTGATCAGCAACACGCGGCTATTGTGCGCGCCAACATAGGAAACTTGTCCGACAATCCCGCGTTCATTAATCACGGGTTGCCCTTCATAAACACCGTTTGTTCGCCCTTTGTCGATCATGACCTGATGCTTGTAAGGATCAGAGTCAACCGCCATCACCTCGGCCACCATTTTGCGTTCGTCTCGCACGAAAGGGGAACCAAGTAGCTCTCTCAATCGTTGGTTTTCTTGTTCCATTTGATCAAACAGCAACTGGCTGCTGCGTAGCATCAACACTTCTTCTTTTAACTGACTGTTGTCGATCAAAAGCTGTTGATGAGACGAGAATTGGCGGAACAAACTATCAAGGAGATCTCGTGGCACATTGGACGCATATTGCAGCGGCGCAACCACAGAGTTGAGCACATAGCGAAAGTTAGTGAATGCACCAAGACGACTATCAGCCAGCATAAGGCTGGCTGATATCAAAAGAGCGAAAAACAGGCGTAGTTGTAAAGATGGCCCACGGCCAAACATTGGTTTCATTCAGTCACAACCTGTTTTTTACTGGAATTGATGGAAGACGATTAGTCTTCGCTGAACAGATCGCCACCATGCATGTCGATCATCTCCAGCGCTTTACCACCACCACGTGCAACACATGTCAGCGGATCTTCAGCAACAACCACAGGAATACCGGTTTCTTCTGTTAGCAGACGATCAAGATCGCGAAGCAATGCACCGCCACCCGTCAATACCATACCGCGCTCAGAAATGTCAGATGCTAGTTCTGGTGGACACTGCTCGAGTGCAACCATCACCGCAGACACGATACCCGTTAGCGGCTCTTGCAGCGCTTCCAGAATTTCGTTTGAATTTAGCGTAAAGCTACGTGGTACACCTTCAGCAAGGTTGCGACCGCGAACTTCAATTTCTAAGACTTCATCGCCAGGATACGCAGAACCAATTTCGTGCTTGATGCGCTCAGCGGTTGCTTCACCGATCAAGCTGCCGTAGTTACGACGCACGTAGTTGATTACAGACTCGTCAAAACGGTCACCGCCGATACGAACAGATGATGAGTAAACAACACCGTTCAGAGAGATAACAGCAACTTCTGTTGTACCACCACCGATATCGACCACCATAGAACCGGTTGCTTCTGACACAGGTAAACCTGCACCAATCGCTGCGGCCATAGGCTCATCAATCAAATACACTTCACGCGCACCGGCACCTAGCGCCGACTCACGAATCGCACGGCGTTCAACTTGGGTTGAACCGCAAGGCACAGCCACCAACACGCGAGGACTTGGACGCATGAAACTGTTGTCATGCACCGTTTTGATGAAATGCTGAAGCATTTTCTCAGTCACGTAGAAGTCTGCAATAACGCCGTCTTTCATAGGACGGATAGCAGCAATGTTACCTGGCGTACGGCCCAGCATTTGTTTTGCTTCATGACCGACTGCCGCAACGCTTTTTGGAGAGCCTGCACGATCTTGACGGATAGCGACAACGGAAGGTTCATCAAGAACAATTCCTTGCCCTTTTACATAGATAAGGGTGTTAGCGGTTCCCAGATCGATAGACAGATCGTTGGAGAACATACCACGAAGTTTCTTAAACATAATCTTCGGTTAATCCTGCAAGCGTTAAAATTTTTCAAATTCCGCTAAATGTACCAATGCAGACGGGGCGCGGCAAGGTGATGATCTACAAACCTGAATGAGATCAGTCTTTTTTTTCATTCCCCTGTCAAAGTGATGTTTTTTTCACCTTTATAGATAACTCGATCACTTCCTCGATAAAAACCAAAAACGCCAATGGCGGAAGGATCATCGTCAAACGCACTACCTTGCCAATTGTGTTGCAACCAAGTTTGAGGCACAACACCGCTCACGGCTTTATCAAGTTGCTGCCAGTACCGAAACTGCTCGCGGTTTAACCCAGCGCTTTGGTCAGGAGGGATAACATGGAACTCTGCACGGCCTTCTTTAACGTTTTTTGTCTTCACGACTTTTTTTGCATCATCACGCAGCTCTATCTTAGCCTGTAAAGCGGCGTTGTTGGTTTTATCGCTAAACAACACGTCTTTCTTACCAATTTCCGAAGAAACGATTGTCGCGTTGTCTCGTGTATTGGTAACAAAGTGCGTGCCGTTAAAGACTTCGACTGCAACAGGCAGGGTTTGTTCACTGAACGGCGTCTTAGTATCAGTAAATCCTTCGATTCTCATGCGACCGAAATAGAAATCATCAATTGCTATTTGAACACCACTTAACGAAGGGTTACCGCTCCCCTGTGGCTTAATAACCCGCATTTCACAACCAGTTTCAGAGACATTCTTGCAATACACAAAGTCGGTATTATCTTGATCGAACGAGATAGCCCCTACGGCAAACCTAAGTGGAGTAAAAGGGCTTTCGGGTACAGCGTCTTTAACAATCGACATTTGGCCATCAATAACCCACTCACTCTCACCATTCTTCCCCGCCTTCCATTGCCCTTGCTGCCCCACCGAGGGGTCGGGTGTAAATGCCCAACGCGTTGTTAAATCCGTCCCGGCATACGGGTAGCCACTCACAGGGTCTATCACCCAGCCATCAAATACTGCTTTATCACTTCGCAAATGATAGTTGCTCACAGGGGTATCAAACGTGGTAGCGGCGTTAATAACGTAAACACCAGAAAACGGTTGATTCAGGTAAGTAAACCCTTGATGCAAACTATCGTGGCTGCGAGATACCCCAGATTCAAATTCTGGCGTAACCATAAAATGAGACGGATAAAAACGCCCAACAGGTAAGTCAGCTCGATTGACCGTCATCCCAAGGTAGCTATCTACAACACGAGAACGCAGTTTGAACGTGCCAACATTATTCAACGATAAGGATGGATATTCATACCTGCCGTTGATCGCCTCGGTGTGGTTTTGATTTGTCGCCCCACTCACTGACGCTGACGTACCACCAGTGGGCGTCACAACTTGCGCCGTATTATTAATCGTAACTCTGGCGTCAGGCGCATCAGGATGCCAAAAACTCGGCGTGGAAAGACGAGAGCAGTATTCTTTTCCGGAAAGATCAATCAAGGACGAATCTGTTTTATCACCCAACAACCAAACAACTGGCCTTAAGTACGCCGAAAACGGCGCACCGGCGTAAGTAAACGCATCAGCAGCTTTTGACTGCCCTTTGTCTTGAGCTTTTACGTCACAAATCGCGAATGTGTATGGGCGAACATGCAAGGTTGCGTCACCTCGAAGCTTTTCTGTCTCAGCATTCTTTTCCGGAGCTTCCGGTATATCTGTCTCATCCCCATCACCGCTCTTTCCTGCCGATACTTCCTCCACAGGAATGCTCAGAGCCCCAGCGTCTGCATACCTCACCGTCACCGCATTGTTGGCTCGCCCATCGACAAAGTTAACATTGAGCGTTTGCTCGCCTGATTTATCATTGATCGTAGGCTTTGTCGGCGCAGGCCCGCCCGCATAGGTTGGTTGCAGATAAGACGCTTCGCCAAACTTAAGCGTTTTCGTCCCTTCATAATCAGGTATCGGGGTAGGGTCGCAATCGCCATAAACGGCTTCAATGGAGAGCTTCTCTGGCTTGCCAGCCACCATTTTCAGGGGTGAAGGAGAGAAACGAAATCCACCCGCTTTGAAGGTGTAGTTGCCTTGTTCGGAGGTGAGTTCTCCGGTTTCATTTGAGATAACAGTAGCTTCTGCGTTCACGGTGCCAATGGCTTTGTTTTGAAGCCAAAGTTTGGTGCTGCCCGAACGCAACACGACTTCTTTAGTTGGACCATTCGAGCACAACCCGTTCTCGCTCGTCGCCCAGCATGCCGTATCGGTAAAATTGGTCGCTTGAGCCGTTAGATCTCCAGAAATATCTCTCTGGATTTCACCTTTGTCATCGGTGATATTGAAGGTAATAGGAATTCGTGAGCAGGTGTTTGTGCTGTCCGACATAGGGTCTATTGTGAGCTCATAGCTGTCGAGAAAGCCACCAAATTTAATAATCGACTCGTTTGCCAATACCAATGATTTTGCCGTTACCGCTCCGTAGATCGTTGTTCCCCACGTTCCAGGTTGCGTGGTGCCAGACAACTTCACTGTTCCTACAGAATAGACATAACCATAAATAGTAGAGTCGGAGCCGATTTGCGCACTATACAAAGTGTCGTGGCTTTCCTCTTGATGAACCCAGAAAATCAAATTTTTAGGATCACCCTTAATATTTATTTTTACTTTGTCCGACAATTTCAGCCTGTTAACGTGGAGCTCCACAGGTCCGTTGATAACTATATCAACGTTTTCACCGACTATCACATCTCCAAAATAGTAGGATCCTTCTTCGAACGTCACTGTACTTTGGTAGCGTATGGAAAACGTATGGTAGTTAGGTGTAGAGTCATCAAAGTGGTGAACTGTCTGAGTATGATCTAAAGGATAGGTTTTATCGTCCTCCAGCACACCGCCCGCGCTCTGTTTCAACAAAACAGCCAGTCGCTTATCTTGCGCTCTGTTGCCCGTTTCGACACATGAATTTCGTGGAGCATCTCCATAGTCATTGCAGGTGGTACCATCTCCATAGAATGCGTGTTCAAATCCCACTTCAACGGGATTTTTATCGGGCTGATAAATGGTGGATATGCTCGTAATTTGCAAACAATTTTTGGCATTCGGCGGGTTGTGTGGGCCACAGTTTTTTGCGTTTCCAGCACTCGCAGGAAGATCAGGTGCCTGCGCTGGCCCCGGGAAGTACACGCCATTGGAGGATGCCAAAAGAGTGGTACTAAACAGCAGAGCCACTAAAACTAATACGACTCTCATCACTGTACAATCCCCCTCGCCCAACTCTCTTGAACACGCACCACGCTCAAATGTCCACTTCCACATTCGCCTTTACTCTCAATGCGATATTGCGCCAAAGGCGCGACACCAACAGGGTTACAGGTGACAGAAACAGAGCAGCCCGTCAGGCCAGCGGAATTAAAATTGGTGGTTATCACCGTCGCACTACAACTGGCTTCTGGGAGGTTATCTGCGTCTTTTGCTAATGGAAACAGCTGCGCCATCGCCATTTCTGTACCGCTATTTGCAGCCAACCAAGCGCGTGTACCCAGCACTTCTCGGGTTGTGGTGTCGCTTTGTGACCAAGTGATTTGCATCAAGGCAGCGCCGAGTGCTGCCAATGCGGTAATCGCAAACACCGCAACAATCAGCATGCTGCCTTGTTGGCGTTGCAAAGAAGACGAAGAACTAAGGCGCATTGAGAACCTGTACTTGTTGGTTATAGATAGAGGTTTCACCGGATTGATTGAAGCGATAGTAAATGTTGATCAGGTTACCGCTTGAGAGTGACTCACCAGAAAGATTGAAACGACTACCGGTCGCGATATTTTGTGCCAGCGTGACATTTTTTGGCATCGCGCCATCGTTCACGCGTCGACGAAGCTCGCCATTATCAAAACACAACGTCACTGAATGGTTGTATAGGTAAACACGCTGAGATGGCGATGCTGCAGGCCATTCAGCAGCGGGAAGTTTATCAAGCGTCAGGGTATTCCCCGACGCATCAGTAATCGCAAAACTGTTTGCCGCACCACCGACAAGGTCTGACGGTGTCATTGGCAGAAATACCAAGCGATGATCACCACCTTTGACTGCGTCTTGCCAATTGGTTTGTTCGGTAGACAGCGCAACATCCAGTGTCTTCGTATTTTCTTCTAACTGATTATGCACACCAGAATAACGAATAGGGGTGTAGGTTAAACACGAACCGCCATCCCACACCGTCATGCTGTTTGGTACTGAGTGACGAAGCTCTCGCCCCAAGCGTTCAACAGCAAAACGGGCTTGGGATTGCAGCGCTTCACGGTCACGGGATTCCACGTAACCCGTGGCGCTGGATTCAATAAAGCCAAAAATCCCAACAGAGACAATCGCCAGAATGGTCAGCGTAACGATCAGTTCAACCAGTGTGAAACCTTGGTTTACACGCTTTGATGGTGCGCGTTGTCGTGATAATCGCAAACCAGACATCAGAAATTACTCCGATACGCTGTGAAATCAAAACGGCCAAATTGTCCGGTATCGACAGCCATATCAATGCGTTTATAGAGCTTGCTGTTACCTGTCGAATCATCAAACGTGCTGTTGTCATACACCACGTTAATATCTACCGTGAAACCACGGTAGTCGTCAGCAGTGCCTCCGATTAAATGACTCAACGTGCCTCGGTATGGGCGAGTACACACGCTACTGTCACCCCAACAGCCAATGTAATCTTCTGTGGCAATAAACCCTTCGTTCGCTGAAAGTGGTGTAGGTGTGCATGTCGGCACAGGGTTCGGGGAAATAATTCCTTGCGCCAATAGCGCATCGGCGTCTTCGTCGCAGCGCCAACGGCTGCCGTTGGGATCAGAGTTGCGGTCAAACTGTCGTGCCAACACTTGGTTCATTACCGCTTGCCCCAGCGCAGCCGCACGGGCTTCAAAATGCGGGTTGGCGGATTTGGCGAACATAGGGAATAACGTGGTGCTGATCAGCACCAAGGCAACGCCGAATACGACAATGCCGATAACTAATTCCACCAGCGTATAACCACGCTGATGGCGAGAAATTGAGTTTGAAGCTTGTGTGTTTTTTTCAGCGGCAGGCATAGAAATAACCCTCGCTGTTTAGGCAAATACTCGCGCGACTCGCGCCTAGCGAAAAGGTTATTTGGCATTCAGATGATACGCAAATGCGCTTCTTGTCCGAATCTATGGGTCGCCCCAACAAATCAAAATAAATCGTTTGTTGTGGTGAGATGCGAACGGAAGAATCCGATAAATCCACCACATCACTGCGATCGGTATTAAAACCACAGCCAGAAGCGGCACTGCCCCCCATGCGGGAGGCAGTCACGTTCAGGGCATGGCAGTCAGCAGAAGGGTCTTCCTGCTGCATTGCCCTAAGCTGAACTTGCCTAGCGACAGACAAGCCAGCATCCCGCGCCCCGTTCACTGAAAAAGCTTCAGATCCCGACAAGAGCGGTACGGCAAACACACTAATAATACCGAGGATCACCAAGACAGTGACCAGCTCGATTAGGGTGAATCCTTTTGTCATGTAAATATTACGGTGTACAGTTTTTTACTTCAGTTGAAGGAATATCGGTCGTATTCGCTGATGCATTTGAATAAACAACACAACGTTTTCCACCTTGCGAATTGTTGAAGGTGTATTCAATCGTGGTGCCGACAACCTTATGTTCTTTCCAATCACTGGTGGTGTCACTTGCATCCTCCGCCACACCAACAATGGCTAATGAAATACCAGCATCTGATGCTACAGGGTAGCCATTAGTTGCGACCAAAACATCATCAACAGTCCCGTCACTCTCCTTACCATTGATTAAATATTTGCCCTGAACCATGCTGCTCGCACTATTAATTGCTCCTCGAAGCCCCTCAAGCGCAGCATCACGCGCGTCATCTTGGAAATTCAGAAACTTAGGCGCTGCCGTTACCGCCAAAATACCCAGAATCACAATCACCACGATCATTTCGATCAGTGTAAAACCGCCTTGACGTTTCATTCTATTTCTCCTGATTTTCTCTCAAAACCTCTACGCGGCCAGTCACCGGGTAGTAAGTAAAAACATGGTGATCCAAAAAGTCGGGCTCACCATCACTCCAAAACCCGGTGCGAACCGGTCTTTCAAATCGACAATAGGGTTGCAAGTTATCGCTATCCTGCATCACTACTGCGCGAACTTTTGGCTGAGGGCGTTTTAGTGCCTCCGGCCGTGTATCTGTCTCTAACCAGTAAGACTGATCAGTAAAATGATTCAGTAACGCTCCGCAATCTTGCGCGGTAAGGTTACTGAGTTGTTTTGCGCCGTTTTCCAGTGCAAACGGAAAACCACTGATTGCGTTGTCACTGTGTGTCATTCTGAAACTGACATTATCGACAGTAACGATATCGCTTTGTTTATTCTCTGTTTTTAATGCTGATCGCATTTGTATGTTTTGGGCTGAACCTTCAAACGCATTCGCGAGATAACGAAATTCCACGTCATCGGCAAACTGCATCACCCGATCGAGTACAGGGAGCACTGCCAATGCCAAAACGCCCACAATCAGAGTGACAATCCCCCACTCTGCCGGGGTGCGATCCCAGCTAAGAAATCGCATTTATCCGCCGCGGATCAGATCAAGCATGTTCCACATCGGCAAGAAAATACCCAATGCGAGGATCAACACCATGCCCGCCACGATCATCAGCAAAATAGGCTCCATGCGCGCTGACAGTGTTTTCAGGTCGTAATCCACTTCGCGGTCGTAAAAATCGCTCGCTTCCAACAGCAAATTATCTATCTGTCCCGTCTCTTCGCCGACTTGGATCATCTGGTGTACCAACGGCGTAAACAGTTTGCTGTCTGCGGTGACCGAACTGAGGTTAATACCGGATTCAATCGCCGCTTTCATTTTGTCCACTTCCCCCGCAAGGAAATGGTTATCCAGCGCTTCACCTGACATCTGCAATGCCGTGTTAAGCGGCACACCGGCGCGTAGCATCAAGGCAAAAGTACGAGAGAAACGCGACATCAATGCGCGGTTCACCAAAGGTCCTACCAAGGGAATGCGCAGTTTAAATTGGTCCCACTTCACGCGCCCCTTGTCGGTTTGTTTCCACAAGTGCCACCCCATGGTGAGGCAGACGGTGGAGAACACAATCAACCACCAGAAATCGACAAAGAAGCTCGATGTCGCCATCAATATCTTGGTGGGTAACGGCAAATCCGAGCCGAACTTGGCAAACATTCCCGCAAACTGCGGTACGACTTTGACGTTCAAAAACGCCATTGCCGCCACAATCACCATCAACACGAACGTGGGGTAACGCAGCGCCGATTTAATGCGGCGACGGGTTTCCATTTCTTGTTCGTAATATTCCGCGAGCTGCAACATGGCGTCATCCAATCGACCCGTGTTTTCACCCACTTGGATTAGCGACACAAATAAGTCGCTAAACACATGCCCATGATCGCGCATCGCCGCTGACATTGGGCGACCATTGGAAAGCTCTGTCCCCACACTTTCAAGCGCCTCTTTGAGGGCTTTATCTGTGGTGCTTTGCGACAAGCCTTTGATGGCGCGAAGCAAGGGCACGCCTGCTTTGGTCAGGCTGTACATTTGGCGGCAGAACACCACCACGGATTCCAGCTTTACCTTGCGCTGAAACAGCGGGGTTGATGCTTTTTTTACGTTCGCTTTCGTCGGCTCAAGAGACAGCAAGATCATGCCTAAATCGCCAATTGAAGCGATGGCTTCACTTTCGGTTGCGGCGTCTAAAACTGCCGTAACACGCTTGCCTTTCGCGTCTCGCGCCGTGTAGCGATAACGCGCCATTACGCACTCGCCATCGACAATGATGCGGCTTCAGAAAGCTTCATTGCCTCTTCCAATGACGTTTGACCCTGCTGGACAAACTCCAATGCGCTATGCACCAGCGGTTTGTAGCCTGCCTGTCGCTCCGCCAACATGGCGAATGTTTGAGTATCATTAGCGCGAAGCGCATCCATCAAATCAGGCGTGATTTCGAGAAGCTCAAACACACCGATTCGGCCTTTATAGCCGGTAAAGTTACAGGTCTGACAGCCGCGACCTTGGTAAAAACCTTGATTGACCATGTTTGGCTGAATCGCAGTCAGCCACATGGTTTCCATGTCTTCTGTGGCATGGGGCACTTTGCAATCTGGGCAAATACGGCGAATCAGTCGTTGTGCCAGCACGGCACGCACAGAACTCGCCACCAAGTAACCCGGTGCTTCCATATCTAACAAGCGCAATGCACTGTCAATGGCATTGTTGGTGTGCAATGTCGAGAGAACCAAGTGACCAGTCAGTGCGGCGCGAAGACCAATTTCAACGGTTTCCAAATCACGCATCTCACCGACCAGAATAATATCGGGGTCTTGACGCAGGAAGGTGCGCAGCGCTGACGAGAATGTCAGACCAATTTTGCTGGCGATCTGAACTTGGCTAATACGCGGTAAACGATATTCCACCGGATCTTCCGCGGTGAGGATTTTCTTCCCCGGCACGTTCAGTTCGTTTAGTGCGCCATATAGCGTGGTGGTTTTACCGGAACCCGTTGGCCCCGTAACCAAAATCATGCCGTGTGGACGACGAAGCTGAGCGCGAAAACGCTGCAGCATGTGCGCGTCCATGCCCACTTCTTCCAACTGTAATACGCCTGCCGATTGGTTGAGCAAACGCATGACCACAGACTCGCCATATTGCACAGGCAGCGTGGAAACACGCACATCAATGGCATTGCCACGAACGTTAAGATTGAATCGCCCATCCTGTGGCAAGCGCTTTTCGGAGATATCCATGCCACTCATGAGCTTCAAGCGCAGCACCAATGCAGAAGCAATGGCGCGCTCTTTCAATAGCGTCTCATGCAACACACCATCGATACGCTGGCGAATACGCAGTGCATCGGCATCGGGCTCAATATGAATGTCTGATGCATTCACTTGCACCGCATCTTCAAACAGAGAGTTAATCAGCTTAACAACGGTGACTTCATCAGACTGCTCGTCTTCAGTTCCGAAGTTTTGTTCGAGTTTAACGCCGTGCTCAGCCTGCAATCGTTCGGCAAATGACGCGATATCACTGGTACGGCGATAATAACGATCGAACGCATTGATCAGCGATTGCTCTGCCGCGATCAATAGCTCGACCTGATATTGGTGTAACAGGTTAAGCACACTTTCTTGCGCCGTGAGATCCGCGGGATCAGACATAGCAACACGCACTGTGTTCCCAATGCGACCAATCACTAAGGCGCGTAAGCGGCGAGCATGAACTTCGGGCAACAAACTGACGGCATTCGGATCAACTTGGGTCAAGCTGAGATCAATCAAAGGCACGCCGAGTTGGCGGGCAAGAAAGTCCAGCATTTTGCTTTCTGACAAGATACCCATTTCAATCAGGGTATCGCCAAGCTTATTGCCGGTTTCAGACTGACGATTCAGCGCCGAAGTCAGATTTGCGTCGGTAATAATGTTCTCTTCGACCAGCAAGTCACCGAGACGTTTTCGCAGTTTAACGGCCATTGTCTGCTCCTTTCTGCGGCTGACTTTTTAGATAGGCCAAGCGTTGACGGGCAAATTGCACCGACTCGTTGCTCAGGCCGCCAACAGTGATCGCTTTGCCATAACCACGCTCTGCGTTGGCATAATCTTTTTCGCGTTCAGCGGAAATACCCAGCCCCAACCACCAGCGCCCATCCGTCGGCTCGCGCTCTGCAAGCCATTGGTAGCTTTGCTTCGCAATTTCATGCTTCGCTAATTTTTGCGCCAATGATGCGCGCAAAGACACGTAACGAATTTGGTCGCTGTCTAACACGCTCGCAGGTGCCAAGAGCACATTGAGCGCGGATTCTTCACGCTGACTTTGCTGGTACATACGCGCCAGTGTCAGCTTTAGTGATGCCGAAGACGGATTGGCACTGATGCCTTTTCGCAATACAGATTCCGCATCACGCAACTGATTGCGACCATAGAGCAAGCCTGCAAGTTGATTGGTCGCGGCAATATGGTTGGCGTCGTATTTCACGGCATCACGCAGGTAAGACGTCGCCTTTTTGGTGTCTCCTACTTGTGCGCGCTTTTGGGCTTTGTCATAGGCAATCGCCGCTAACTCTTCGCCGGATAATTCAATGGTTTCGACGGAGAGTGACGACTCAGGGGTTACCGCCGAAGCGTCACTAACTTCTGATACAGTGTTGACGGGTTCCGACATCGAAACGGGCTTGGGCGTCGTCTGGACTTGTGCAATCAAGACCGGTTCTGGTAACACGGGCTCACTGGTCACCGTTGTTTTCTCTGTCATGACAGCGTTGGTCTGAGATGCCACTGCTGCAGGTCTTTTCGTTTCCACAAAGCTCACCTCGCGCGTCACCACTTTTAGCGTCGGTGATGGCGTCGGTGATGGCATTGAAGGTTGCACTTTAGATGCAGGGATCACTGCCACGCTTGATTCAGGCGTTTCCACATTCTGTTTTGTTGGCAAAAGCTGCGCCGAGCCTAAAGCTGTCTTATCTTCACCACTCACCAAAGCCCAAGATATTCCCGTTGCCCCTACCAAGGTGGCAACCAACGCTAACGCAACACGTGCAAAGCGAAATCCCCACACTGAAGGGATCGCAACAGGGGCGACGCGGTTGGGATGGCTCTCTGGCGAGGAAAGATCGCTCAGCATTCGGTTTAATTCACTCATGTGATGTCCTAGCCCCACAACGCATGCAGCGCGGTGTGCTGCTTGGCGAGCGGAGTGTCTTTAATGGCTAAGCGCACAGCATGGCTAGACACTTTGCGTTGTCCTTTCCCGTAGCTAAGCAGCAATGCTTTATGACAAAGCTGATGCACCAAACGAGGAATACCGTGGCTTGCAACCCAAATTCGTCGCTTAGTCCAAACGCTAAACAAGCGGCGTGACGCGCCCTGCTCTTTCAGACGGTGATCGATATAGGCAGAAGCTTCTGCAAAGGTCAGCGGTTCTAACTGTGCACTGAAACTAATTCGTTGTAACAATTGACGCATGTTGTGCTGAGATAGGCGCTCATCAAGCTCTGGCTGACCCAGCATGATCAATTGGATCAGCTTGTGTTGTTCCGTTTCCAAGTTGCCGAGCAATCGAATGGCTTCAAGCACATCATCGGGCAGTGTCTGCGCTTCATCGCACAAGATCACCACACGCTTGCCTTGATATGCTGCGTCGATAGCAGCACGTTGGATAGCACTCAATAATTTGTCTGATGGCAAATCGCTATCAATGCTAAGTTCATCGGCGATCATGCGATGCAAGCTGGCGACGGTGTTGGCGGGGTTAGGTAAAAATACCAACGTGAATGACATCGACAGCGCTTTTACCAGCAGGCGACACACCATGGTTTTCCCAGTACCCACTTCACCTGTCACTTTGACTAAGCCTTCTCCCATTTCCATCGCCGAGACGCACGTATTAATGGCGTCCACGTGCGAGCGGACACCAAAAAAGCTTCGGGTGTCCGGCGTTAAGCTGAATGGAGAGGCATTGAGGCCAAAGTGTTCCAAATACATGAGCATTCAGTAACAGTTAGTTTTCCGGGAACCAATCATTAAGCAAATCACGTGAGCGCTGAATTTCTTCTTGCCACGTTTGCTCGCCGACGACCGATGGTTGCAGCAAAATAACCAGTTCAGTTTTTTGCTTCATACGGTTCACGTTACGGAAGAAATGTCCCAGCCCTGGAATATCACCAAGCAACGGGACTTTTGACACCATCTCTTCATAGCTTGATTTCATCAAGCCACCGATCACCACCACATCGCCCGAGCGGGCATGGATAATAGAATCTGATTCACGGATCGAGGTCTTAGCCAACGGCAAAACATAAGGCTGAGAAGCGCTGCCTAGCTGAATGGTTTTCTCTTCCGTCACCACATCAATCACCGCAGGGTGAACATGCAGTAATACGCCGTTGTCGTCGTCAATTTGTGGCGTCACATCCAGCGAGATACCAGAGAAGAACGGGGTTAATTCAATGTTTGGGCCTGATTCAGAGTTGTCGCCCGAAGAATCACTCGACGAAATGTCGGTCACGAAATACTCGTCACCACCCACTTTGATCACCGCTTTTTGATTGTTCGCTGCTGTAACACGAGGGCTAGAGAGCACATTCACATCACCTTGGGTATCAAGGAAACTCAGCACGGCATCGAAGTGGCCGTCAGTGATAGTGACATTGGTTTGACCGCCAATCACATTGGAAATCAAATCACCGGCAAGATCAGAAATGGGACGGCTAACGCTGATACCACCACTGCCTATCGATTGGCTGATGTTGGACCAATTGACACCTTGCTGGTAGCCATCACTCAAGGTCACTTCCAGAATTTTTGCCTCAAGGATCACCTGACGCTTTAGTCGCTTTTGGGATGCATCAAGGAAGCGTTTCACTTCACGCAATTCGTTCGGGTACGCTTTTACCGTGATCAGACTCGCTTGCGGCGACACCACGATACTGCGCCCTTCACCCGTGCCAATCATAGCGCCGACGGCGCGTTCTAGTTGCACCCAAAAGCTGCTTTCTGAACGCGTTTCGATGACTGTGCCACCCGTGGGTACCGATGTACGCTCGGTGCTTTCGCTGTCACCACTTGATGAACTGGAATCGGTAGATATCGCCCCCGTGCTGATCGAGGTAAGCGAGACACCTGAGCGTTGCAGTTGCAAATAATCAACAGGGAAGGTTTCAGAGCGAAGCGTGGCAGGGAAAACTTGGATCAATCGTCCTTGGATCTCCACGTTATAGCCGTAGATATCCGACACCACATCCAGCGCTTCTGTCACCGTCACATCTTTCAGCGAAACCGTCACCTTGCCGCTAACATCCGGATGCATCACGAGGTTGTAGTCAGTACCTTGCACCAAGCTACCAAAAAAGGCTTTCGCATCGACATGATTGGCATTAATACGTAAACGGTTTTCCACTATGTCGCCGCTACCGGACACATCTGAAAAATCGCCCATAAGATCTTGAGACACCGCATCAGGGAGATCAGAAAGAGGCTGACCACTGTTTTGGGCGTACGCTTGATTTAGCGCTTCTTGTACTTCTGTCGGTTGGTTATGCCCAACACTTTGGCATGCAGACAAAAGCAGACTAGTGATGAAGACTATCAATGGTTTATTCAAAAAATTCATCTTATTCACTGTACTACCTGCTCATTAAATACTGTCAGTGACCAATGTCGCTCGCCGCGTTTTAGCGTCACACTGTTGTCATGAATTGCGCTGATGAAATAGCCATTAATTGACTGCCCTTTGCTGACACTTCGGCCATTAATGACTGCCGAACACGCATTGTTACCACCACACAAAATGGCATCCAATCGGGGTAGACGATACGTCTTGGTTTTGGTTGCTTTGCTGGGAGCTTCATAACCCAGCGGCGCCGTCGGGTCGCTCTGTGCAAAGACGCCAAAAGACAGTGAAGTAAGTGCAACAATGGCAACCCATTTACTCAACGCTTTCATTCGCACCTCCAATAAACACGGCGCTTTCACCCAAGGTGTAAACTTGCAGAGTCACTTCAGCCCATGGGTATTCGGTGACACGATAATCAACCTGCTTCCAGTAATACTTCACTGGCAAGGCTTCAAGTGCCGCCAAGTATTCCACGATGTCGAAAAATCGCCCCTTAAGTGTCAATTCAATGGGATGGATGAAATAGCCCGCATCATCGGTATGTGTCAGCTGTTGTGCAGGCAGTGAAGTCATGGATAGCAGTGTCAAACGATCCGATTGCTTCAGCACGCTTTCCATCAAACCTGCCATTTTATCTGCGCTCACTAGGCCTTCCACTTTGTCAGCCATGCGCACGTCAAGGTCGGCAAGTTCTTGAGATAAATCGGCTAACTTTTGTTCAAGTTCAGCATTCGGCGACACGCTCAACTTGTCTTGTTTAAGTTGGTTGAGCGTTAAAAAATCTTGCGTACTTTGCTGCTGTTGCGCGATTTGGCCAGTCAGTTGATTCAAGGTTTTAGTCATCGGTTCAATAAACAACAACATGCCAATGGCTAAAATGCCCCCCCAGCCTGCCAATGCAATAAGCCACTGCTCGCGGGGAGAAAGCACATCGAAGCCTTGCTTTAAGCGTTCAATCAATGCGTTCATTTCTCGGCCTCTCCTTTCTCACGTTTAGCATTCAAGCTAAATGCAAGACGTTCGTTTTCATCACGGGTTAGCGCCATTTTTTCAAACACACGTCCAGACAGCGGTTTTTGTGTTTGGAAACTTTGTAACCATGCAGGAACAGAGGAAGGCGTGGCAGCAAGTCCCTTGATATCAAGCGTGTCTAGCCCTATCGCAATCTCAGACACGGAAATATCTCGACGTGAAAGATCAGATAGCGCTCGAAAAACCGAGGCATAACCTTGTTGTAGCGCGGCGTCATGAACCGCAACCGCTTCTAGCGCTTTTTGTCTTGATGTGATCGCCGCTTCGGCTCGACTAACGTCATTCAACATATTGAGCGATGGCACATGCAGCGCTAACTGATCGTTAAGATGATTCGACGCAGACTCCGCCACGCTACGCGACTGCGTGGCAGTTTCTAATGCCTTGTTCGATTGGGACACTTGCCACTGTTGGTAAGCAGCCACTAACACAATCAATAGCCCTGTCAGCCCCCAAATCAGCAGCATTTTTTCAAAGGTAAGAAACGCACGACTGGGTGAGAGATCGTCACTGAAAAGGTTAATATCAGGCGAGCAATCGCGGTTGAGAGCCGCCAATGCAATATGCTGTTGGTGCTCACCCGTCTCAAACAATGTTTGAGGACGAACAGACACCGATAGTCGAGAAGAAAGCTGAAAAGCAAGCTCGGTATCATCAACGCCTTGTACGCCAACAACTAAACCGCTGACATTGGCATGCTTTAGCTGCGAACGCAGATAATCTAATGAGCGCTGTATTTCTAGTGCCAAATCGTCAATCACCAAAGGGGGTAACTGATCCCCTTCAATCATCATGCCTCGCACTTGGCGCTGAAAGCACAGTTTTCCTTGGTCAAAAACCGCTATTTGTAACACTCCCTGACCATCACGCGTCAGGACCATTTCAGCTTTGTCTAATTGCGTCCACTGGCGTAATACCACATCTTCAGGCGATACCGCTGTCAATTTGCACTGGCGCTTTTCAAGAGCAGCATTGAATTGAAGCAAAGGTTGTTTGTGACAAACAAACGCTTGAAAACGGTTCGCAATCGGAGAAGAAAAACCATCTGCGACAATGTCGGACGGTGAGTCGGACAGGAAGTCTTTGAGCTTGAATGGCAACGCCGCTCGAATGTCTTCTTGAGACAATTTCGGGTCATCAATTAATAGCGTTTGATAAAGGCCATGCCCCAAGACTAAATGAATATCAGATTTGGTGATTTCATGGCGATTTAGCAGCTGCAATGCTGCAGACCAAGGGGCAGTATCTGTGACTGATTGAGCGTCTACCTGCGCGACGCCATTATTTTGATAACCAATGACGACCTGACTGACAGATACGACAAGGCTAACAACATTTCGCTGCCTTGATGAAGAAAAACGCGCAAGAAGAGTGGAAACGGCCATTTACGACTAATAGTTACTCAATACTGTTACAAAAATGTGGGCGCCAAACCAACTTGGCATACAGCATACTCTATCAAAATTCCCGCCAAAAAATAAGTGCAGCGGCGACAATTTCATGACGCAATTGACTGATTTGTAAACACCGCGCGAGTTAGATCATTTTTTACGCCAACGCTGGCGTTTTAAGGTGGCGGGGCTTGAGGAAAGCTCGGCACCAAGGAAGCGGCCTTGACCCCCTTGTACACCGAGTTGCATTAAGACATTCCATTCATGTTCAGACTCTACGCCTACGGCTAATACCTCCGTTGATGTCGGCTCACAAGCGCCGAGCATACTACGTACATAAAGCTGGTTTTCTGGACGTTGATGAATATCTCGAATGAGGCTTCGATGAAGTTTGATGTACTTAGGTTGAATGTCTTTAACGTAGTGGGTACTCACCACTGAACGACCTGCTTGATCGACCACCAAAGCACAGCCTAGCGCTCGCATCATTCGTAAGGTTGGTCGTACCGCATCAAAATGCTGTACCAATGGGCCTTCAGATATTTCAAATTGCATACGGTTGAGCACACTGCGAGGTGTTTGCAATAACACATCTCGAAGCCATCTCTGGAAGGCGCGTTGACGCAAAGATTCTGCGCAAATGTTCAATGAAAGTACTTCTCGACCATCACCGTTACGTAATTGATGAAGCGTTTTGGTGACGACATTGCGATCAAGCGTGGTGTTCATTCCCACCAGCTCGACACCATTCAAGAAACGAGAAGCCTTAATAATGAGTCCATTTTCATCTTTTATTCGGGCCAATAGTTCCGTATGCAGTAGTTCGCCGTGTACATCTTTGACCACTTGTCGATAGAGCTCTGGCCCACCACTTTCGAACACTCGGGTGAGCAATGTACGCCAACGCACGCTACCTCGTGCGTCATCCGCAGCCACGTCTTTCTTAAACGCATGCCAACCATTGCTTCCTTGTAACACGGCGCTTCGCTTGGCCATATCAACTTCTTCCATCAAGCGCCCACGTCGCTCTCCAGTACTGAAAAACGTCATGCCCATGTGCGCCCAACTATCTTCTTCTAACGGCTCAGGGGGCGACAGACGCGCCAGTGATTTCATCAGTTGGTTGGCAAAAAGACGGGTGTCTTTTGCTGACTGGTGCGTCAGCAATAGGGCAAACTCGGTGTCGTAATATCGTGCTAACACGGCATCAGGAAAACGTTGGACCGCATTTGACAATACATTGCCCACTTCCTTGACCCATTCATCCGCCCCTGACTTGCCGACTTCCTGTGTAAGACTTTCCCAGTCGCCAATACGCAACATCAACACAGCACCTTGTGCACCTTTGTCTTGCAGCAAGGTTTGCAGGCGGTTATCAAACATCACGCGGTTTGCTGCACCTGTGAGTTTATCCAAGAAGGTATTGGTTCGAATGAAGGTATCAAAGCGGCTACGTTCTTGACGAGCATCTCGAAGCTCAATCAGCATTTGATCGAGCGCAATACTGGCCGTAGACGGCCATTCCCGGTCGTCGCCGGTTTGAACGTCTTCCGCTCGTCCCGCTAAAATCAACCGTCCACGGTGTTCAAGTAATTCCGCACCTAGCAACTGGATCCTTAACCATTTTATCCCCCACGTCAGTGCCAACACGATAATAAGCACAGCGAGAGATAACGAAGACATTGCACCAATGGAGTAGGCGAAATCCGCATAAGGCGGCACAGAACGAATTTTGATGTAGAAGCCGGGATTACTCGGCAAGTCATAGTGGTTTTCTATCAATTCCAGCGGTTTAACCGCCGTTTTCACCTGCTCATAACGGTAGAGCATGCCCGTTTTACTGCTAATTTCCAGTTCAACAACATCACTGGCCTTTAACAATTGAGGTAACCATAAACCAATGTTTTCGTTCGATGTCGGATTGGCAATGGCGTGATCAATTTCAGCCACCACTTTGCCAAGGTAATGAGAAAGAAAATCCGTGCCTAATTTGCGGAAACTGACTGCCCCGCCGATAAACAAGACGAACATGGCACAGACCACAATTAACGTAACGAAAGCGACTAACCGATTGGTTAGCTTCATCCCTGCAACTTTTCTCATTCTATATCCAACTCAAGGCGTGTGCCGTTCAGTATTCAGCATGTTAAAAACGTATATCCAAACCACCAAAAAAGAGGGAGAAATCAGGTAGTTTGGGTATGGCGCTTTTTTACGCCGCGTAATTAGTTATTATCGTGCTTCACGGAACGAAAGTGAACGCAAACTCGATACTCAACCAAAAGAATCAAGAGATGGATTGGATAACCTGCGCCAAAAGCTACATTACCGTTGTCGACATGGGGTCATTGGCACAAGCCGCCACTAAACTCAACACCTCAAGCTCTGCACTATCAAAGCGCTTGGCTTGGTTAGAAAACCAACTGGGTGTGCAGCTACTAAAACGAACGACGCGCAACCTCACGATGACAGATGCTGGACGCTTGTTTTATCAACGCGGAAAATTGTTACTCGACGATTGGACACAGTTGGTGTCTGAAACGACGTCCACGTATGGCGAAGTCAGTGGTGTATTACGCATTGGCGCACCTCTTGCGACAGGCAGTCGGCTATTGGTGAACAACATAGGGGAGTTTCTTTCTGCTTACCCCAACATACAGGTAGAACTTCATACGCTGGCGCCAGGGCAACTGCCCGATCCTCACTTGGATATTGTGATTACCCGTGAACTGGCTGACTTTAACTCCGCCAGTTTTATTGCAACGAAACTGTTTGATTTTCAGCCGCGATTTTTTGCCTCGCCCACTTACCTTGCGCAGCATCCACCAATTATCGAACCCGAACAGTTACTGCAACATAACTGCTTGCTTTATGGCTCGACGAGTCACCCTCAGGAACATGAGTTTGAACACGGCCGACGTTTACTGTTAACCGGTAACTTTGTTTCGCCAAACCCAGAAGCTTTGGTGAATGCCGCTGTCGCGGGGTTAGGGATCATTCTGGTTGGAGATGTCACCATCAGAAAAGAGCTAGACCAAGGGCTGCTTGTTCCCGTTTTGTCGGATGTTCGCCAGCCCAAAAGCCCCGCTTACGCCTACTACCCAAAGCTCGAATACAATCACACGAAAACCCGCTTGTTCATCGATTTCATCAAGCAAAAAGTCGTGCAGTAATCACCCGCCAATTGGCCTGATTGGCTCGATATGAGAGCTTACTGACTCGCAGGATCAGGCGACACTACTTACGCGCATTGGTTGGCGCGATTAACTGCGCTTCTCCTATTCGGTGTTGAAGAATGTAATACCCCGCTAACGCGGGAGAGCCGTTAACAGGCACACCGAGTTTTTCAACATCCAGAGCATACACGGTAATTTGATAATTATGAGGAGACGCTTTCGGCGGAGGACAAGCACCACCAAAGCCATGAAATCCAAAATCATTGCTCTGCATTTGTGCGCCTGCTGGCATTAATTTTCCATCTTCATTACCCGCATCAAGTGGCAATTGGTTAACACCCGCAGGAATATTGATCATCACCCAATGCCACCACCCGCTCCCTGTTGGTGCATCAGGGTCGTACATCGTCACGGCAAAGCTTTTGGTTCCTTCGGGGATATCTGTCCACGTCAATTCAGGAGACATATTCTCTCCCTGACAATCCCATTGATTGAATATTTGCTGAGACTTTAGCGTCTCACCTTCAACAACTTGAGGGCTGACCAATGTCATGGCTGATGCACTCATGGAAAGCCACGTAAGGGATATCGCGGCACTCAGGCAATGTTGAGTCAAACGGTTCATATCATCTCTCCGGCTATGGCAAATAAAGCCACAAGAGTATTGCTGCAATAGCCGAGATCATGCGGCTCATTCTTGATACTCGTTTCATTTAGTCCTTGTATCGAAAAGCTCACACTCTAGAAACGAAAAACCCCGCAAAAGCGGGGTTTTTGAATCGGTTTGTCTGACAATTAGAACGGAATATCGTCGTCAAAGTCAGGCATATCGTTGTACTGTTGCGGCGCTTGCTGTTGAGGCGGTTGCTGCGGCGCTTTCTGCGCTGGTTGCTGCTGGTAAGCTGGCTGCTGCGGTTGACCCCAGTTGCCTTGTTGTGAACTTTGCTGCGCAGGTTGACCTTGGCCACCCATGCCACCACCAGAACGGCTATCTAGCATTTGCATTTCATTCGCAACGATTTCAGTCGTGTAACGATCTTGGCCATCTTGACCCTGCCATTTGCGCGTTTGCAAACGACCTTCCAAGTACACTTTTGACCCTTTTTTCAGGTATTCACCCGCGATTTCAGCCAAACGACGGTACATCACCACACGGTGCCATTCTGTCATTTCTTTGTTTTCACCAGTGTTCTTGTCACGCCACGTTTCTGAGGTCGCAACAGTCAAATTGGCAACCGCACCGCCATTTGGCAGATAGCGAACTTCAGGATCGTTACCCAAGTTGCCAATCAAAATTACTTTGTTTACACCACGGCTGGCCATATTTTGCTCCCAAACCTTCTTCATTGCGTTATCAGTTTCTTTGCGGCGATACGCGCAAAGACGATATTTAGACCGCGATGATAACAGAAGCCTGAGCATTGTTCACAGGCTTTCAATTGAAACTTAGAACACCGTATTGCTTGTGTCGCAACATGATGAAAACCTCGCAATATTGTTGAAACGGGCCAGACAGAAATCAGCGATATCAACCAATTTGTATTAGACTTACAAAGAGCTTGCTAGAGTCGCCGTTGCCAACGCTTCGTTAGTAAGTTCAAAAAATGATACGAATGGCTTTCTGATTGCGCTTTAGAATGCTGCGGAAAACATGGTTAATCTGTTACTGTTGACATGTTACACAAAAGCGCAACATCTTCATCAAAAGCATTTAGGGATACACATGCAAACCATTGAGACTACTTCTGATAAATACACGATTCTTCTCGTGTCGGAACCAAGCATGACGATCACCGCGTTAATTTCATGCTTGGAAAAAGAGATTAAAAGTAGTGTGTCTTTAGTCGAGAAGCAGGGCATCGCTGACGATTTAGCGACGTCATCAGGACTGGTCTTGATCGATTTAAGTGCTTTTGAAGGCGATACCGTCAATTTTGTTAAGCAAAGTCTCTCTCCGTTTAGCGAGCAGCATGTTTTTGCGCTTTTTAACGCACATGATTTGTCAGCAAAAGAGCTGGCTAGTTGGCCGTTTATTAAGGGTGTGTTTAGAAAAGAAGATGATCTTGAGCACCTTTGCCACGGTATCGAAAAAATGCTTTCAGGTGAGTATTGGTTGCCAAGGCAAAAACTGGCGGAATTGATTCACTACTATCAACAGAACAACAGCAATACCATCGACTACTCTGAAATCTGCTTAACAAATCGTGAGCAGCAGATCTTACGCAAACTTGTCACTGGTGCCTCAAACAGCGAGATTGCAGATGGCCTGTTTGTATCAGAGCATACGGTAAAGTCGCATTTGTATAATATTTTCAAAAAAATAAATGTAAAAAACCGAGTCCAAGCCGTCTTTTGGGCAAAAAATAACCTCTCCGTCATCGGGCTTGATTACCAAGGATGATGTATCAATAAATAATTTCCCCATAGAAATTCCCTCGTACATCGTCATAAAAGAGACGATCCCGTTCTCATTTTCACCTCATAATATTAGTCGCAATGCGTAGCAAGCCGTTTCAAATAATTCCTCATAAGTAGCTTGCCGCGTTGCAGTATGCAAAGGTGCGAGGACTACAAATTCAGTGTCGATGTCCGCATCCCATCTATTCGCTTTAAGACTTAGGTATATTCAATAATAGAGGGTTAGCATTATGGCTATTGTATTAGGTACTGACCTAGTGGATACACTAGACGGTACCAATGAAAGTGAACTAATCATTGGCTTCTTCGAAGACGATGTCATTGTCGGCTACGATGGCGATGATTTCATTTGGGGGGGTCGTGGTAACGACAGAATCACTGGTGGTGCTGGTGATGATCGTGTAGCGGGCGGCGAAGGTGACGATCGCGTGGCTGGGGGTAGCGGTGACGATATCCTTTTAGGCGGCAAAGGCGATGACGTCGTCTTAGGCGGTACTGGCAACGATAAACTGTATGCGGTGTCAGGCAATGACAAGCTATATGGCGGAGCCGGTGACGATTGGCTAATTAGCGGCAGCGGCGACGACTTCATGTTTGGTGGTTCAGGAGCTGATGTGTTCAGATTCGACAACATCCTGGGCACCCAAACAGGTCACGACCGAGTGGTTGATTTTGAAGTAGGTATCGACTCAATCTTTATCAGAGCAACAGGTGATACTGACTTCGACTCTCTGGCTATCAGCCAAGTCGGAAGCTACACCTTGGTGGATTTAGCTGACGGTTCAAGTTTTATCCTGAACGGTATCACGGCAACAGATCTAACTGCTGACGACTTCCACATCGTTTAAGACAAAAGCAACAATCACCTAGGCAATAAGCAATAGGCTTATTGCCTATTTTATCCCGTTGTAATTGAAATGATTTTCGCTCACCCCCCCAGCCCTCCCTAGAATCGGTGCGTTATTTCACTCTGTCGCTCACTACTAAGACACCTTTTTTATGTCAACTCAGTCAAAGTGTTACCCGCTTAACTTGGCGCGTTCAACAATCGCTGTTATCGAACCTGCCAACAGAAATGATCTCAAGTAAGAGCACACAATTTAAAGAGAAGGAAGTGGTAATGACGGACATTAATGGAACTATAGACGCTGATGTGCTGGATGGAACCAACAACGAAGACCTCATTTATGGCTTAGATGGTGATGATCGCATCATCGGCTTCGGCGGTGATGACACAATTTTTGGTGGCAAGGGTGACGATTTCATCATTGGTGGCAAAGGTGATGATGTAGTCAGAGGCGGAAGTGGCGATGATCTAATACGCGGCGGCACTGGCAACGACACGCTTTACGCTGGCGTAGGCAATGATTATGTCTTAGGCGGCACTGGCAACGACACGATTTATGGTAATTCAGGCTCCAATCGACTGTATGGTGGCTCGGGTGATGACAAGTTAGTGAGTGGCACGGGTGACGACTTTTTGTTTGGTGGCAGTGGCGCTGACACCTTCATGTTCGACAACATCCTCGATACTCACACTGGCAATGACCGCATTGTGGACTTTGAGGTGGGTATTGACACTATATTCATCCGCGCAACGGGAGATACTGACTTTGATTCACTCGCACTGACTCAGGTTGGCAACAATACGGTGATTGACCTTGCCGACGGTTCAAGTGTCATTTTGAATAATGTCTCCAGTACGGAGCTCTCCGCTGACGACTTTCATATCGTCTAATTTAACCAAGCTATACTCAAGGCAATCGGTCAATGAGCTGGTTGCCTTTTTTTAGAGATCATTTGTGTAGTCGCATGGTTGCAGTATCAACAACCTAATGATCCAACGTCAATGGATACGACATGTCTCTTTCTACAGAAAAACAACTTCAAACGACCATAGAGCAATGTAAAAAAGCATTGCTGTTTGTGATTGCATTCAGTTTTGTTATCAACATATTAGTATTGAGTGTGCCGCTCTACATGCTCCAAATATATGATCGTGTTATTAGTTCTCGCTCTATCGATACCCTTGTTCTGCTCACAGCTATCACAATATTCGCACTGCTCACAATGGCAGTGCTGGAGAATGTGCGAACCCGAATCATGGTCAGAATTGGCGCATGGTTTGACCAGAGTTTATCGCCAGAGATTCTCAGTGGTAGCATTGCTTTGCAGCTACGACAGGGGCTATCAGCTTCCGTGCAAAGCTTAAGAGACATTGCCGCTATTCGAGCATTTATTGGTGGCAATGCAGTGATCCCTGCATTAGATGCGCCGTGGACACCTGTATTTCTGGCGTTCATATTCCTCTTGCACCCCCTACTTGGCATCATTGCGACAGCTGGTGCCATCGTCTTGTTTTGCATTGCTATTCTCAATGATGCTATCACTAGAAAGGCACACAAAACCGCCAATGAGTCAGCCATATTAGCCATGCAGCAAGCAGAATCTGCCGCTAGAAATGCTGATGCAATTGAAGCCATGGGCATCATGCCCAACTTCATCAGAAATTGGTCTGAATTAAACAACAAAAGCGTCGATAGCCAAGTCTCCGCAAACTCAAAGGGGGCTCTTCTCACTGCAACATCAAAATTTATAAGAATGTTGCTTCAGATCGCGATGCTTGGTGTCGGTGCATGGTTGGTCATTGAAGGTGAGCTAACTGCTGGTGCCATGATAGCTGGCTCAATTCTCATGGCGCGTGCGCTCGCACCTGTTGAACAGTCAATCAGTGCGTGGGGTACGGCAATTTCAGCAAGACAAAGCTACCAACGCCTGAAAGAACAAATCCCTGCTTTCCCTGAGCGCGCAAAGTCCATGCCTTTGCCAAAACCTCAAGGGTCTCTATCCGTAGAGAAAGTGACCTACTTTCATCCAGGGCAACCCGAACCTGTTTTGCATGGAATCACATTCAAAATTAACGCGGGTGAAGCCTTAGGCATTATCGGCCCATCTGGCACAGGTAAATCAACACTTGCACGGTTGATGCTCGGAAATCTCACCGCAAACGCAGGCACGATACGATTAGACAATATGGACGTCGCGAAGTGGGACCCTGATGACCTCGGCCCTCACTGTGGCTATTTGCCGCAAGATGTTGAGCTATTCCCTGGCACCATAAGGCAAAACATTGCTCGCATGTCCGATGGAGAGCCCGAGCTTGTTATTCAAGCTGCAAAACTCGCAGGTTGCCACGAGTTAATCCTGCGCCAACGACAAGGCTACGACACGGTAGTGGGTGAACGCGGCCTAGGCCTTTCTGGCGGTGAACGCCAACGTGTGGCGCTCGCACGAGCTTTATATGGCGACCCCAGCCTCGTTATTCTTGACGAAGCAAACGCCAATCTTGACGGTGTCGGAGAGGTCGCGCTGCAACGCGCCATTGCCTATTTAAAATCCCGCAAGGCGACCGTTATTTTGGTAGGACATAGACCAAGCATGATGCAATCCATGGATAAACTACTCGTATTACAAGACAGTCAAGTTCGCGCATTCGGTGAGCGTGATGAAGTGCTGAAGCCATTACTAGAACAAAGCGCTGCAATCTCGTCCAAAGGAGGGCAAAAATAATGGCCATTCCTGCTATTCGACAACTCGCCCTGTTTGGTTTTGGTGTCATTATCCTGTTTTTTGGCACATTCGGCGTTTGGGCGGTATTTAGCCCATTGGAAGGCGCATCTATTGCGCCAGGCGTTGTCACCGTAGATAGCCAACGCAAGACGGTTCAACATCTTGAAGGCGGCATCATCGACAAAATCGTGGTGACAGAAGGGGCGAATGTACAGAAAGGTGAAACACTGATTCTGCTTGATGACACACAGGCTAGCGGTCAGCTTGAACAATACACTAGTCGTCAACGCAATGCGCTTGCACGTGAGGCGCGCTTGATCGCCGAGCGTGACAATCTTGACTTCATTACGTTTTCTGAGCAACTGGAGTCAAATACGCAGGATTCACGGGTAGAGGAAATTTTGACCAACCAACGGCGAATTTTCAAAGCGAGAAATAATTTTTATGCGTCCCAACAAGAAGTGATCAAGACACAACTCGCCCAGAATCAAGCTGAATTAGACGGTCAAAAAAAGCGCCTTGAGATAGAAAAACGCCGCTTATCAATCATTGGGGAAGAGATCTCGGGTAACCGACAGCTCGCAGAAAAGGGCTACGTAAGCAAAACCCAAGTGTTGCGTTTAGAGCGGGAAGAAAGCCAGATATTAAGCACCATCAGCCAACTGCAATCTAACGCCAGTCGTTTAGCTCAAAACGTCGCGGAAAGCCGAGCTCAAATAAAAGAGCAGGAGTTGGAGAGAATTAAAGAAGTTGTGGAGCAGCTACGCGAAACGCGACAAGAACGTTACGAACTCGATGAGCAAGTCGCGGCAGCGAAAGATATTCTCAACCGCACCAAGATTGTCGCACCACTCTCAGGGACAGTATTAAATCTGCAAGTCTTCTCAGAGGAAGGGGTAATTTCACCCGGTCAACCACTACTCGATATTGTTCCAAATAACGAAAGCCTTGTCATTGAAGCGCGTGTCGACCCTTCTGACATTGATCAAGTTCGGTCAGGAATGAAAGCGCAGATCCGCCTCACAGCACTTAGCATGCGCAGTATAAAGCCTCTTGATGGAGAGTTGCTCACGATTTCAGCAGATAGATTGGTCGATGAGCAATCCGGCTTAGCCTATTACCTTGCCAGAGTAGAACTCATCAACAGTGCCACCGATCTTCTGAATGGCATCGTTTTGTACCCAGGTATGCAAGCGGAAGTCATGTTGCTCACTGAGCCCCGCACTCCCATCGAGTATCTGGCGAAACCTCTCACGGAAAGTTTAAATCGCGCATTTCGCGAAGAGTGAACGTGGTCATCAAGCCTCATGCTTACTTAGTATTTATGCATGAGACTTGAAAGTACCCAAATCAATTTAGACTGAGCGCACGAACCCAAAACGTTGCTGTACATCTACTTTCTGAGCTATGAACAAGGAAAAAAGAGACATAGATAACACTTACAGACCTGCATTTTAAGCCAGTTTACAAGACGATTCGTGCATAAATATCTAGCAGTATTCACATTGCACGTAAAAATCCGACAAACTTCATCTTCTTTCTTTGCTCTCGGCCTGTTCTACTTATCCAATACTCAATAACGGTAAAACGCCATTATGAATGCCATCAGTGTTAGAGAACCTAGCGACCTTGGGTAGCGTAGTTTACTTTTAAGAGTAAGAAACAAAAAAAAGTGATCACTCAATACAGGTCACTCAAATATATGAGCTCTAATTTTATGGACAGCAGAAAAATTCGCACACACGGAACCGAATCCGCGATCATGTATAGGCTTTGCGATCTTGCGGTCATTGGCGGTTCACTCGTTTTAGCAAGCTTCTTATACTTGGGAGCTATTAGCGAAGACAACTTATTGCTAGCCACACTAATATCAATTTGCTACTTGCTGTTTGCAGAAAGTTCACACCTTTATCGCTCGTGGCGTATTAGTAATTTCCAAGGTCAAGTGGTAGCGACATTGCTCCCATGGCTTGGAGCTTGTCTTGCCTTAGTGGCTTACTTTTTCTTCACGCAGCGCGGTATTGAATTCTCACGTGTTGTCATGACCATGTGGTTTGCGTTTGGGGCAGTAGGACTTGTGCTATGGCGCTTCCTTGCACGTATCGCACTCAGCAGACTTCGTAATCACGGTATCAATACGCGTTGCGCCGCTATCATTGGCACCACAGCAAACGGAATCGACCTTGCTCAAGAGTTTCAACGCAACCATGCTCTGGGTATTAAGCTTGTTGGTTTCTACGAAGACAGAAATGTTGATCGTATTGAAGGTACCCTTCCCGCTCCAATGCTGGGTAAAGTGGATGAGGCGCTAGAACAGGCTAAGCAAGGTAAGCTTCAACATGTTTATATCGCGATGCCAATGCATGCCAAAGACCGTATTGCGCGCTACCTCAATCAGTTTGCAGACACCACAGCTACCACGTATTTAGTTCCAGATTTTTTCACTTACAATTTACTGCACAGCCGCTGGCAAACCATCGGCCACGTCCATACGCTTAGTGTACACGACACCCCATTTAGTGGTTTTTCGGCTTGGTCTAAGCGCCTTGAAGACATCATTCTGTCCATACTGATCCTGATCCTGATATCGCCGGTGCTGGTGGTTATTGCTATTGGAGTGAAGCTGTCATCCCCTGGGCCAATTATCTTTAAACAGCATCGATATGGGCTTGATGGCCGCAAAATTAATGTCTGGAAGTTTCGCTCAATGTCTACCACCGACAATGGTGATGTTGTCAAACAGGCCACGAAAAATGACCCGCGTGTCACTCGCTTTGGTGCTTTCATTCGCCGCACTTCTTTGGACGAACTCCCTCAGTTTTTCAATGTACTGAGAGGCTCTATGTCAATCGTTGGCCCGCGTCCTCACGCGGTTGCACACAACGAACAATACAGGGACATCGTTGACCGCTATATGCTGCGACACAAAGTGAAGCCGGGTATTACTGGGTTGGCACAAGTCAACGGTTACCGCGGAGAAACAGACACCCTAGATAAAATGGAAAAGCGTGTTCAATTCGATCTGGAGTACATCCAAAACTGGTCTCTTTGGATGGACATTAAGATTGTTATTGCAACTGTATTCAAAGGCTTTGTAGGCAAAAGTGCTTACTAGGGATTGTCGTGATTCGCAGTCATTTATGGGTTGGTATTTATTTGTTTTTTCCTCTGTCAGTGGCAGCGGTTGAACCTTTGGCATATCAAACAGAGAACGGCATTGACATCATTCCCACGCTAAAAGTGAGTGCGGGCAGTAATGACAATGTTAGACGCACGACTGATAACACGGTGAGTTCACCCGAGAGTATCGTCTCACCCAAAGTGATGGCGTTATTAAAAACCAATCGCTCAGCGTATCAGTTTGATTATCGTTTTGACGCGGTCAACTATAGCGATAGTAGCGATGATAACTACATCGATCACCAAGCACATGGTGCGGGATTCTTTGTCTTTGACGTTCGTAATCGCTTGCTCGTTGATTATGTCTACAACATCACTCATGAGCCTCGAGGAACAGGTCTTACTGAGGGGTTCAGCCTCGCAGTGAACGAACCTATTCGATTTCAACGTCATAATTTAAAGGGTCGCTATACCTATGGCGCAGCAGGTACAAAAGGTCGATTAGTTGGGATTGCGGGATATGAAAGTAAAGAGTACGACGATGTCACATATATTCGTAATGGTCGAACTCAACAAACTCGCTACTTCAATTGGAAGCAACCTTATCTCGCTAGCGAATTTTATTATGCCGTTTCCAACTATTTCTATGCCGTCGCCGTCGCAAGCGTAAAAGACCGAAATTATGAATTTATTGACCCGACGCCTGGTATCTCACGAGATAGCCTAGACTCGGCACTGTATGGCGGATTGGAATGGGACATCACGGGTAAAACTCAAGGGAAACTGCTCGCAGGGATACAGAATAAGGATTTCTCTGACTCGCGGCGTAAAGACTTCCAAGGGCTCATTTGGCGAGCCAATATGAGTTGGGCTCCGACCGACTACAGTACGTTTAAGCTAGAAGGTCGTGACTACGCGAGAGATCCTAATATCAATGCTGACTACGTAAAAGACCGTTCAGTACAACTGGATTGGGAACACAATTGGACACCTAGGTTCATGTCAATTGCTAGCGCTCGTTACGGTACAAATGAGTACCCTCTCGGCGTGCGAAAAGACGACGATACAACATACGAACTCACTCTCGTTTATAGCCTGAAGCGTTGGTGGGATGTTTCTTTAGGAGTGAGCAGATTTGAACGTGATTCTAGCTTAGTCGGTTATAGCTACGAGCAAACACGACTATTTATTGGCATGGAGGTAAGTTTGTGATTCATCGATTTTTGTTGCTTATTGCACTATTACTGCCTTTCGCAAGTGGCGCTGCAACAACGGAACAATATGTGCTGGATGATGGTGATTACATCTCCATTAATGTGTATGGGGAAGAGGATCTTTCCATGCAAATATTACTCAGCACACGAGGACGTTTTGACTACCCCTACTTGGGACGTTTAGAAGCGGCAGGAAAGTCTGTCAGCCAACTACAACGTATTATTGAAAGTGGACTTCGTGGCGATTATTTAATTGACCCTAAAGTGACCGTCAATGTCGTTAAGTTCCGCAAATTTTATGTCAATGGTGAGGTGCACCACCCAGGCGGATATGACTATCAGCCGGGTTTAACCATTGGTAAAGCCATTGCCATTGCTGGCGGTTTTACCGACAGAGCATCACGAAATGATATTCAAAAGACAGAAGCCAAGAATGGAACAACTCAAAATAACGTTGGCCTGTCACAAGCTGTTGGACCCGGCGACATCATCGTGGTCGACCAGAGCTTTTTTTAGTTAGCGCTGCGAGAATAAAAGGAAGTAATCAGCATGAAACTTATCGAGCCTAACCCGGCCAGTGGACAAGCACGCCTAGATCTTAGACGTTACTTCAACGTCATCGGTCGCTATTGGATTCCAATTGGCTTGTTTGTCACTGTTTTTACCCTTGTTGCAACACTGCTTATTCTTTCCATTACGCCTAAGTATCGTGCAACGGCAACACTGCTGATTGAATCTCAAGCAAGCAAAACTATCTCTATTGAAGAGGTGTATGCGCTAGACACAACAAAGAAAGAGTATTATCAAACCCAGTTCGAGATCCTCAAGTCTGATTCCTTATCGGAAAAAGTTATCGATGAATTAGGTATCGCGCAGATTTATGAGTTTAACAGTCAAGTGGGTAAGCCTTCCGGCCGAGATAAGCTGCTTACTTTGCTCCATAACATTGATTTTCTGCAGACCTTTTTGCCTAAGCCCACTCCGCTAACTGCGATCGTCGACAGCGACACTGTCAACCAAGAAGTGCTGAAAGCGTTCAAATCTCATCTCACCATCGAGCCCATTCGCAACACACAAATGGTCAGAGTTCACTTTGATTCTGTCAATCCTGAGCTAGCAACACGCGTCGCGAATGCATTAGGGCAAGCCTATATCGAGTCCAACCTAGAAGCGAGACTGGTGGCCACGCAAACAGCCGCTGGGTGGATTACCGATCGCCTCGGTGAGCTCAAAGACAATCTTGATATCTCCGAAGCTGCTCTCACGCAATTTTTGAAAGACGAGGGGCTGATTGAGCTCAACAATATCAACGAACTCGCGGGCACAGAACTCACCAGCCTGACAATTCGAGTGGCTGAGGCCAAAGAAAGACGTGTCGCCGCGGAAAGTTTATATTCACTCATGCAAGGAAGTGGGGCCGGTGCTGCCGCCTTGTTATCCGTTCCCGAAATATCTAATCACCCGCAAGTTCGTGATGTTAAAAATGCCGAAATCGATGCTGAAAGAAATGTCTCTGAGCTTTCAAAGCGCTATGGCAATAAGCATGACAAGATGATTCAGGCTCGTGCACGCCTAAGTGCGGTTCGTAGTCGAGCCAATTCTGTGATCAATGAATTAGCGCGTGGTATAGAAAAAGAGCTCACCAATGCTCGAAAACAAGAGGCATCACTGATTGCTGCGCTTGATAGCAAGAAGCAAGACTATCAAAACATTAGCTCAAAACGTTCCCAATATGAGTCACTGAAACTTGATGTTGACTCAAGCCGCCAGCTTTACGATTTATTCCTAAACCGACAAAAAGAAACCACAGCAACCAGTGATTTCGAATCCGTCATCGCTCGCTTCATCGACAAAGCAAAAACTTCACAAGATCCGTTTCGCCCACAAACAAGCAAATTAATTGCGATCAGCATCGCACTCGCCTTATTGCTCGGAATTGTCGGCGCGTTTTTAGCGGATGCTTACCGCAACACAATTGAAAAACCCGATGATGTTGAGGAGAAACTCGGATTGCAGCATTTAGGCTTTATCCCTCAAGTGAAAGTGAAGCGCTTCAAGAATGCGCCACTAGATCACACGTTATATCTTGATCCCGATGCGACACAATTCAGCGAGTCAATCAGGACTATACGAACTTCTGTACTGCTCACGCTAACAAACAGTAAGCGAAAAGTGCTCTGCGTGACTTCGTCTCTTCCCTCTGAGGGCAAAACGACCGTCGCACTTAACCTGGCTCAGTCACTTGCAAAAATGGAACGTACCCTGCTCATTGATTGCGATCTTCGTATGCCTGCCATCGGGCAACGTTATGGCTTACCTCGCAATCAAACAGGGCTAACCAACGCGTTAGTGATGGGAACACCGGTAAGTGAATGTATCTATCATGATGACGAATCTTCGCTCGATATTTTGCCCGCAGGATTATTGCCACCTAACCCGCAAGAACTCTTAGGCTCACAAAAATTTGCCTCACTGCTCACTGAACTGAAGCAGAGCTATGACCGAATCATTCTCGACACTCCTCCTGTACACGTAGTGAGTGACAGCTTGATCCTCGGACGATTGGCCGGAGGAATGATCCTTGTTGTCAAAGCAGAATCCACGACAGAGAAACAAATCAATGACTCAGTCGGGCAAATGTTACGCCATGACATTGCCATTGATGGAGTGGTGCTAAACCAAGTTTCAGGCAAATTTTCAGATGCAAAATATAAGCTGCATTACGAATATTACAACGCAAACAAGCAAGGCGATAAAGCACTCGAAGCCAGTTAGAGCATGAGTGCCAAAAAAGGAAACGCAATATAAATGAAGACAAGTTTTGATGTATTTAACGGCGATGCCGATGGGATCTGCGCACTGTTGCAACTTCGATTGGCCACGCCTAAAAACAGCGTACTTATCACGGGAGTCAAGCGAGACATTGCTTTGCTCAAACAAGTTGATCCCGCCATTGCGCAAGACGTTACCGTACTAGATGTTGCAATGGGTAAAAACCGTGCGGCTCTAGACAATTTGCTGTCTCAGGGTGTGCGAGTGTTCTATGCCGACCATCACAACCCTGACGAGATCCCAGAGCACAATGCGTTAACCACACACATCAACACCGCTGCGAATACGTGTACAAGCCTGATTGTCGATAAGCTACTCGATGGACGATACAGAGAATGGGCGCTAGTCGGTGCATATGGCGACAATTTGTTTGCAGTGGCAGATACGCTAGCAAACAAAGCAGGTCTGTGTGAACAAGATAAAAAAACACTCCAGCAGTTTGGTACTTACCTGAACTATAACGGTTATGGGTCATCTCTCGCTGATTTACTGTTCTCGCCAGCCGAGATTTATAAGCTCATGGCACCTTACCCTTCACCGTTTAACTTCATCACTGAACGACCTGATGTTTACGCAACCCTTGAGAATGGCTTTATGAGCGATAGCGAACAAGCCGCTTCTATCACGCCATACTCACAGCAACAAGGGTCATGTGTATACATGTTGCCTGATGAGGCATGGGCACGCCGAATTAGTGGTGTGTACTCCAACGATTTGGCTAACCGCGATCCGAATGTCGCAAACGCTGTGATAACAGCCAAAGCTGATGGCAACTATCTCGTCAGCATTCGAGCGCCACTTAACAATCGTGTAGGTGCAGACGAGCTCGCCGCGACATTCCCAACTGGAGGCGGCAGAAAAGCTGCAGCAGGGATTAATACCCTGCCCGCAGATTTACTCCCTGAATTCATTAAAGCGTTCCACCAGCGTTATCCGCTGGCAACGTAAGAAAAGGATCGATAATGGTGGACAAAATTTCCGTAAACCAAACCCATCTCAAGCAGCTTGAAAATGAATCCATTCATATCATTCGTGAAGTGGCTGCTGAGTTCGATAACCCAGTGATGCTTTACTCTATCGGCAAAGATTCAGCCGTTATGCTGCACTTGGCATTGAAAGCATTCCATCCTGGAAAGCCACCATTCTCGCTGTTGCATGTGGATACCACGTGGAAGTTTGGGGAAATGATTTCCTTTCGCGATGCGTTCACCAAAAAGCATGGCCTAGACCTAAAAGTTCACATCAACCAAGACGGTGTCGACATGGGCATCAGTCCTTTCGTGCATGGCAGTGCAAAACACACAGACATCATGAAAACTCAGGGCCTGAAACAAGCCTTGGACAAATATGGATTTGATGCGGCTTTTGGTGGGGCTCGTCGTGACGAGGAAAAAAGCCGCGCCAAAGAGCGGGTCTACTCTTTCCGCGATAAACATCATCGCTGGGATCCGAAAAACCAGCGCCCTGAGCTTTGGGATGTCTATAACGGCCGAGTCAATAAAGGCGAGAGCATTCGTGTCTTCCCTCTTTCTAACTGGACTGAGCTAGATATTTGGCAATACATCTACCTAGAGAACATCGACATTGTGCCTTTGTATTTTGCAAAAGAGCGCCCTGTTGTTGAGCGAGACGGCACTCTGATCATGGTCGATGACGATCGTATGCCTTTGGAAAAAGGCGAGAAGCCTGAGATGAAGTCAGTTCGGTTCCGTACCTTGGGGTGCTACCCACTCACAGGCGCTGTTGAATCTACGGCGGCAACACTCCCCGAAATTATTCAGGAAATGTTGCTGACCAAAACCTCTGAACGTCAAGGCCGAGTGATCGACCACGATCAGGCCGGTTCAATGGAACAGAAAAAACGAGAAGGCTACTTCTAAAAGCCTCAATTGCTCCCAGATGGAATTTGCTATTAGCAAATAAGGAAGACTCATGAGCCATAGCTCTGAACTGATAGCGTCAGATATCGAAGCGTATCTGCACCAACATGAAAACAAAGATCTGCTGCGCCTGTTAACCTGCGGCAGCGTCGATGACGGTAAATCCACTTTAATTGGTCGCCTTCTTTATGACACAAAGCTGATCTTTGAAGATCATCTTTCAACGTTACACAAAGACAACGCACGCGTTGGGAATGCTGGTGATGCACTTGACCTCGCATTACTCGTCGATGGCCTGCAATCTGAGCGTGAGCAAGGCATCACCATTGATGTGGCTTATCGCTATTTCTCTACAGAAAAGCGTAAGTTCATTATTGCCGATTGCCCAGGTCACGAGCAGTACACCCGTAACATGGCAACGGGTGCATCTAATTGCGAATTAGCCATTGTAATGGTTGATGCGCGCAAAGGTTTACTGACTCAAACACGTCGTCACAGTTACATCGTTAGTAAGCTTGGCATTCGCCATGTTGTTGTTGCTATTAATAAAATGGATTTGGTGAATTACGACGAGAAAGTCTTTGAATCTATCAAGGCTGACTACCAAGCCATGGCATCACAACTTGGCATCCCAGATGTTAGCTATGTGCCGTTGTCTGCACTAACTGGTGACAATGTCGTTAGCCTAAGTGAAAACATGCCTTGGTACACGGGTGAATCACTCATGGGTATGCTTGAGGGCGTCGAGATTAGTCGCGATCAAAACCTCGACTTGATGCGCTTTCCCGTTCAATTCGTTAACCGTCCGGATGATAGCTTTCGCGGCTATTGTGGCACGCTCGCATCCGGCATCTTGCGCCAAGGTGATGAAATCATCGCCCTCCCTTCGGGCCAAAAGAGCACCGTCAGTTCCATCGTCACTTACGATGGTGAATTGGAGGCCGTTGCCCCCAATAATGCCATCACAGTCACCCTAGCTGACGAAATTGATATTTCTCGTGGCGACATGCTGGTGCACGCCACGACCGCGCCAGTTTCCACCGACCGAGTCACCGCCAGTTTGGTCTGGATGTCACAAGATGCGCTAAAAGCCCAGCATGACTATGACTTTAAGTTTGCAAGCCATAACGTCACCGGACGCATCACCGACATTGCACATAAGATCGATATCAATAATTTCAATACGCTTGATACGCAAGAACTTGCGCTCAACGAAATTGGCATTGCAAAGATCCATTTGAACTCACCCGTCGCGGTTGATCGCTACTCAGACATTCGTAAAACAGGCGCTTTCATTGTGATCGACCGGCTCAGCAACATCACGGTTGCTGCGGGTATGGTTGAAGATATTCATTCGGCACTCGATACCCAGCAAAATCGCACTTATACCGCCGCTGAAATTGCACTCAATCGCTACATTCGCGATCACTACCCTGAATGGGGCACTCAGTCCGTCGAATAGTCGGCAAGGAAGAAATGCATGAATACGGTGTCTTTGCATGCTGGTCAGGAGAGTGACGCTCACATGTCAGTCAAGGTTTTGCATATTATCAATGACTTGTCACTCAATGGCGGTGCACAACGTTTTTTGATTGATCTGGTTTCACCGCCACCAGCAGGCTATGAGATCAAAATCATCACATTGAATGACACCAACGAGTTTTGTGACACGCTCGATGCACAAGGCGTAACGTATTACGCCTGGTGTCACTTATCGCTCAAAGAAAAATGGCAACTTTTACGCTGGCCTGACGTGGTTCACGGACACCTGTTTCCGTCCATTTATATCGCCTTGGCGGCCTTTGGAAAAAAACGCCTTCAAACCGAGCACAACAGCCATAACCGCCGCCGCGATCATATTTGGATGAAACCGTTCGAATATCTCCTTTATTGGCGATACCAAACCACGGTATGCATCACCGAACAAGTGCAAGAGGAGTTGGAGTCCTTTATTCCTCAGTGGAAAAGTCACTATCAGGTGATTTACAACGGCGTCGATTTAAGCAAGTTTTCGTTAACTGAAAAGCCGTTTCCACAGCCCGCCGCACCGGTGCGTATAGGCATGGTGGGTCGCCTTCATCCTTACAAAGATCAGCCCACATTGATCCGAGCTTTAGCGCTTCTACCCGAAAGATATGAACTTCATTTCGCGGGCGAAGGTGACAGACGCGAAGAGTACCAATCGCTCGCGGCATCACTGGGCATTGAAAGTCGTGTGATATTTCATGGTATTCGTTCAGATATCCCCGACTTTCTCGATGGTCTGGATTTCTATGTACAAAGCTCAATCATTGAAGGTTTCGGCCTTGCCGCCGTAGAAGCGATGGCAGCAGGGCTCCCCGTGCTCGCGTCTAACGTGCCAGGGATCCGCGAAGTTATCGACTGCGAAACCAGCATGTTTGACGTTGGCGATAGTGAAGCATTGGCTTCTATGATTTCTAACGTCTGTGAAGACCCAGCAAGCTACCAAGCGGCAACACAGCGCTCAATTTCGCGCTGCCAACTCTTCACCTTGTCCGCGTTTCGTGAGCAGTACTATCAAGCCTATCAAGCATTAGTAAATGACAAGCAGAGGTTGGTGAATGGTAAAACCTCTTGAGCATTTGGCGGCCGCAGCCGTCATCCTGTTCTTTGTGCCAATGAAACTCAGCGTATCGGGTATAGATATTTACCTTGCTGATTTGCTTGGTATTGCGTCACTAGGGTTTATCGGGCTGATAGCCGCTCGAGGTCAACTGTTGCTGTCAACAATCAAGGCCGCGGGTTTCGTCTTGTTGTTTGTTGTATATATCGTGATAGCCGGTATTGTCAGTAATGTCCCCGCAACACTGGTCATCATCGAGGTCATTCAATGGCTGTCAATTACAGCGTTTCTAGGTGTGCTTCACCAAAGTGGACTGCTGGCCTCCCCTCGATTTCTTTCCACCGTCGCTCTCTATGCATTAGCCGGCGCTGTGTATACCGCCATATGGCACTTCATTGTGTTCCCCGACCTAGGGAATTTCAAAAAACTCGGTAACACCAAGTACTTGTTTGGCTTCTCGTGCCTTCTGCTGTATTTGATGCGTGACCATATTCGCTTTAGCTACGTTTTCCTTGGTTTATCCATTGTATTGCTGGTGATGTCTGATGAGCGCAAGGCCTTCCTTGGCATCATTTTGATGGTTGCCTGCGACTATGTATTTTGTCGTAAATCTCATGATCTAAGAACCCAGAAAACTGTTAATGCACTAGGCTTCACGGTGTTATTTGGGGTAATACTCGCGTTGCTCTCAGCATGGTCACTATTGGGAGTTTCAGCCATATTGAATCATTTAGAGTTTACCCCTTTGGATATTTTGTATGCAGACCAACAGCAAGCTCGTTGGGATTCAGAATTGTGGCGCAAGCTGCTACTCGCCAATGGTTTCTCTCTCTTTCTAGAGAACCCGATCCTTGGGGTCGGCCCAAAGATGCTGCCTGAGCACATTGTTGATTACTTTCAAAATCAAGAACTCGCTATCTATACCCATAACTTCGCACTCGATGTGGCCATCGAATATGGCCTCGTTGGCCTTACCATTTTGTTTGGCGGCTTCTTGCTCAGCATGCATCGTCTATTTTCACAGCGCTTCCAAAATCCTATTTCGTTTTTAATGGCGGTATATATTTTGGCCATGGTGCTGTTTGTTGCCATCAACAGCACGATCATGTTGATGTTTCTACTGCCATTTTTTATCAATACTCGGGTTCTCAACGAGCCAAGCGCAGTGCCTCCATCGCTAAACGTACGATATCTCAATCAGGCTGCTTCAAAAACGCCGCTATCAAACGTCGCTATTCATAAGGATAAGTAATGAAATTCAGTCTGGCGCGCCAACGCGCCTTCGACCAAACCTTACGCCAAAAGGATTTCGTTCTGGTTTACCAAATGGGCAAAGTCGGCTCGTCATCTATCGAGGCATCACTGGAGCATGCTGATATACCGAGTTGGCACATCCACACATTTGATGACAATGAAGAATTCCAAATGTACCGGAATACGAAAGATGTGGCGTGTTTCTTTGATTGGCCTATCCATACCGCCTATAAGCTGACATTGGCACATCGTCTTCGTGTACTCAAAAAACGCGACCACCTAAAAATCATTACCTTAGTGCGAGATCCTGTTGCAACGGTGGTATCACGTTTTTTCCAAGATTTGCACATTCAGTTTATTGAAGGCAAAAAAAACCTTTCTATCCATGGAGACATGGACACAACCCTCAAACATTTAACCAACGCTTTTGAGAACCAAATGCGTTTGACGTACTTCACCGAATGGTTTGATCGTGAGCTTAAACGCCAGTTCGGCATTGATGTTCTGTCACATATCGCAGACCCAACACAAACCCACTGGCACATACAACAAGGTGGCTGTGAGGTGCTGCTGCTCAAATGTGAAGCCATCAACCAATCTGCTGACGTTTTGGGTGAATTCTTAGGTCAATCCGATTTCTTATTGCAATCAAGCAACGAAGCATCGAACAAATGGTATTCCGCGCTATATCAACGCTTCAAAGAAACCTATTCGTTTGAGCGTTTGTTTAGCCTTTACGATGCACCAATTTATAAGGCTATCTATAGCGAAGAAGAAATCGTACGTTTCAAAAGAAAATGGAGCACGTGATGAAAACGATTCTTCACATCACTGAAGCATTTGGCGGAGGCATACAAACCGCCCTTTGCAGCTATGCTCGCTCATCGAAAGACGACCCAGTCACACACATATTACTCGCTCGACTTCGCCCAACAGATGACACAGGCATGGCGATTCACTCGCTGTTTTCAGACGTGAAAACCGTTCAGGGGGGATTGTTCACGTTTTATCTAGCTGCTCGCGACGCTGTCAAAGAACTTCAGCCCGATGTGATTCACCTGCATTCAAGCTTTGCTGGATTTCTCGGTCGCTTTTTACCAAAGGGCAATGCAAAGATGGTTTACACCCCTCATTGCTACTCCTTTGAACGCCAAGACATTTCCCCCTTGATGCAGCAGGTTTACAAACGTCTGGAGTCTTTGGCGCTGTCTCGCATTGATGTGATCGCGGGCTGCAGTGTTCGAGAGTGTGAACTTGCTCTGAGGTTGGGCGCTTCACGTGCCATACATCTCAATAACTATGCCAATCTCAGTGAAGATTCTAGTGGTAGCAATGTGGTCACCCCACAAAAATCGTCACCAAAGCAACGTCCACCGTTCCAATTGGTGGTGGTAGGACGAGTATCGGCACAAAAAGACCCTCAGTTCTTATTAGACACAATGAAAAGCTTGCAAGCGTTTCCTGAGCATGAACAAATCTCCATCACCTGGCTAGGCGGAGGTAACACTGAAAGTGAGGATGCCCTGAAACAAGCAGGAGTTAACGTAACAGGAATGATCCCTCACTCACAACTCATGCAGACGTTAGAAAACGCCGATCTATACTTACACACTGCCGCGTGGGAAGGCATGCCTCTGACTCTGTTAGAAGCTTCGCGCATGCAAGTCCCCATGATTCTGCGCATTATTGGCGCCACAGAAACGTTGGGCTTCCCTTACTTAGCGCAAACACCGCAAAACATGGCAGAGCACATCGTCACATTTTGCCGAGAGCCAGATAATCCAAACTACCAAGCCGCGTTGAGTGAGATAAACCACGACTTCAGCGAGGAAAAACAACGCGCTGCTTTACTTTCCATTTACGGGGCGTAGTCAGTGAGTTGGGTGGTGGCACTACTTATATTAGGGTTACTGGTGGCACTGCTGTTCACCAGCCTTCGTCCTGCATTGGTGTTTGGAGGTGTATTCACTGCGTTATTAATCGCAGATGTTATCCCTGCTACCCAGCTATTCAATAATTTCACCAACCCAGCCCTGATCACCTTAGTGCTGCTGATACTGGTATCAGTGGTATTAGAGCGCACTGTGCTCATCAGCGTTTTGGGGCAATGGTGCACACGAGGCAGTTTGCGACGAGTCGCGCTGCAATCTACGATATCGGCGGGCTTTTTGTCTGCGGTGATCAACAACACTGCCGTGGTGTCTACCTTGATGAGGAGCATGACTCAAAGCACGCACTCAGGTAGCAAACTTCTCATTCCGCTCTCTTATGCCGCTATTTTAGGTGGCACCATGACGCTCATTGGCACATCAACCAACCTATTGGTGAATGGCTTCGCGCTGAATGCAGGTCTTGCTGGGATCCGCTTCTTTGACTTCACATTAGTGGGTGCCCCCCTATTTTTGCTAGGGATCATCGTGATCGTTTTCGTATCTCTCCCCCTGCTTCCTAGTCACAATGCCAGCACAAAAGGGGAAACACATCAGTATCTTTTAGAGTCCCGCCTCGACGCTGGCTCCTCCATGATTAATCAAAGCGTCGAAGCCAGTGGTCTTAGACACCTTGAGCGGTTATTTCTAGTAGAAATCATTCGTGGGGGCCGAGTCATTTCCCCCGTATCACCCAGTGAACTGCTACAAGCTAACGATGTACTGGTCTTTTCTGGCGATCTCGATGCCACCCCTCTGCTAACCCGATTCAATGGACTGACGCTCAATACTCAAGGTGAAAAGTTGCCATCCGACAATTTAATCGATGTGGTGGTGACCCCCAATGCCATGGTGTCGGGGAGAACCATCAAATCGCTCAACTTTCGGGTTCAATTTGGTGCTGCCGTCGTAGCAGTAAAGCGAGGTAGTCACCAACTTCGTGGAGGCTTAGGTCAGGTTCGTTTACAGGGTGGCGACCTACTCGTCCTTGCTGTCGGTGACGATTTTTATCGTCGCGGTAACCTTGCACAGAACTTTGTTTTAGTGGGGGAGCGCGAGCACGGCACCTTTCTAAGCCAGCGACAGTCCATGGCTTTTTTATTCGGTGCTGTCGCTGTTTTGATCGCAGGTTTCACCGACATACTACCATTGCATAAAGGGCTTATTTTGCTCCTTGCTGCCGCAATAGGTTTCAAGTTGATATCGGTGCATGATCTTCGCCGTCGTTTTCCCTTTGAGTTGGTTCTGGTGATTGGCTCTGCCCTTGGTTTAGCGCAAGCCATCAGTGAAACAGGGCTCGCCGATAGCATTGCATCTACCATGATGATATTGAGCCAGAATGGCGGCCCCTTTGGTGCGCTAGTCATTTTGTATTTAGCCACATGGCTCATGACCGAGCTCATCACGAACAACGCCGCAGCCGCTATTGCCTTTCCCATTGGACTGGCTATCGCAGCGCAATATAACGTTGACCCTATGCCCTTTATCATGACAGTTGCATTTGCAGCAAGTGCCAGCTTCCTTTCTCCCTTTGGTTATCAAACCAACCTTATGGTTTACACCGCAGGACGCTACCAAACAAAAGATTACTTGAAAGCGGGAGCACCGCTTTCAGTTGTCTACGGGCTTGGCGTCATCACTCTTGTTCCACTTGCATTTCCTTGGTAAGGATCGAGTCATGTTTTCCGCTCTCATAAATCGTTATCAATCCTTAGCACCTGAGCGTCGGCAGTTTTTCGTTCATGCCGCCCTCGCTGCTCTGTTTCGCGTCTTTGCCGCAGGTGCAGCCTTTCTACTTAGCGTCGTTGCTGCTCGTGTGTTGGGTGCAGAACAGTCAGGGCTATTCTTCCTTGGCTTGAGTCTCGCTATATTACTTGGAACACTCTGCTTGCTCGGCATGGATAACGCCTTGCTTCGCTTTATCGGTCAATCACATGTTAGTGGTGATAGCACTCAAACCAACCAAGTGTTCACGAATGCCTATGTCGCGGTCTTACCGACCTCAACCCTCGCAGCTATCGCGGTTTTTCTTAGCTCCCCCTGGCTCGCTGATTCCGTCTTCAACAAACCCGAAGCCACGGCTACGCTGCAGTATTTTGCTTTTGCCATTCCATTCATCAGTCTTTTCTTCCTAAATGGCTATGCGCTACAAGCGACTCGAAACGTTATTGCCTCAGTCTGCTCTATGCAGCTTGGCGTCACCGTATTAACTCTACCCGCACTTCTGTACCTCCCCCATTACCAAACGATACCCTTATCAAGCAGTGCAGCAGTTCTCTATGTTATCGCTTCTGCCATCGTCGTTATCTCAGGGCTCAGGATGTGGTTTAAGGTAGCCGACCGTAAGGTTAGCTTTGATAACCTGCGCATGCCCTCGCTTTGGCAATCGGCGCCAAATCTCTGGTTAATATCAGCAACGGGGCAAGCCATACCTTGGGCGTCGGTTGTGATCGTTGGCTATTTTGCCTCAAGCGAAGAAGTGGCATTTTTCTCTGCAGCTCAACGAACATCCATGTTGATCAGTTTTATGCTCATGGTCGTAAACTTCGTCGCAGCACCGCGTTTTTCTGCGTTGTACAATGCGGGGGAATTTGAGCAACTAAAAAGACTCGCACAACTGTCAACGCGAATGATGATTGCATTTTCATTTCCCGTATTGGCGCTTGTATTGATTTGGCCAGATGCCATCATGTCTTTATTTGGAGCTGAGTTTTCTCAATCAGGACAATTGCTCGTTATTCTCGCTATCGGTCAGACTATTAATGTCATGACCGGCTCAGTCGGTTTCTTGCTCACCATGTGTGGCCATGAGAAAGACATGAAGAATGTCACCGTATTTGCTGGAATATTCACAGTGACATTAATGCTTGTATTGACGTCTTTATGGGGAATACTCGGTGCAGCGGTTGCAGTCAGTGTTGGTGTTAGTACGCAAAACTTGCTGGCATTAAGTAAAGTTAAACAACGGCTTGGTTTTTGGCCTATTGGCTAACCAATTTTCATACCCAAGAATGCAACAAATCACCATGAGTTAGTGGTAACATTCCATCGCTCATGAAAAAATAATATGACTTACAGTTAGTTGGACGTAAATTTTAAGGATATCTGATGATTAAGAAGTGCCTATTTCCGGCTGCGGGTTACGGAACTCGATTTTTGCCTGCCACCAAATCAATGCCTAAAGAGATGATGCCTATCGTCAATAAACCATTGATTGAGTACGGTGTAGATGAAGCGATTGAAGCGGGTATTGACGGCATGTGCATTGTCACAGGCCGAGGAAAGCACAGCCTGATGGATCATTTCGATAAAAACTACGAACTTGAGCATCAAATCAAGGGCACCAACAAAGAAGCGTTGCTTGAAGATATCCGAGCTACCATCGATGCGGCATCATTTACCTATATCCGTCAAAAAGAAATGCGCGGTTTAGGGCATGCTATCCTGACAGGACGTGATTTGGTCGGTGATGAAGCTTTTGCTGTCGTTCTCGCTGATGACTTATGTGTTAACCAAGACGAAGGTGTATTGTCTCAAATGGTTGCACTCTACAAGCAGTTTCGTTGTTCAATCGTGGCTGTCGAAGAAGTGCCAGATGACGAAACACACAAATACGGTGTGATTTCAGGACAAGAGATCAAAGATGACTTGTACCGCGTTGATAACATGGTTGAGAAACCAGAGCCCGGCACCGCTCCTAGCAACCTTGCCATAATTGGTCGCTACATTCTGACCCCTGACATTTTCGACATTCTTGAAAAAACTGAACCAGGTAAGAATGGCGAAATCCAAATCACAGATGCATTGCTTCAACAAGCACAGAGCGGATGTGTTCTTGCGTACAAATTTAAAGGTGAACGCTTTGACTGTGGCAGTGTAGAAGGGTTTATTGAAGCGACCAACTACTGCTATCAAAACATCTACCTACAATCTGACGCACCAAAGCAACCTCAAAAAACAGTGAAGTGCTAGTGATCGTCTCTCATTCACTTCACGTTTAAAAGTATCAATGTAGAACCAAAGAAAGCTGTATATTTATACAGCTTTCTTCTTTTTCATTATGCAATATTGTGGGATACTTTCTTTCATCCGTTTTTCGTCAGAATCAACTCTGACTCGCAGGCAAGGTAGACATGGATACAATTGACGTCAGAGGGGCTCGCACCCATAACCTGAAAAACATTAACCTAACCATTCCTCGTGACAAGATGATTGTAATCACGGGGCTTTCTGGTTCAGGGAAATCCTCTCTCGCATTTGACACCTTGTACGCAGAAGGCCAGCGTCGATATGTAGAGTCACTGTCTGCCTATGCGCGTCAATTCTTGTCGCTGATGGAAAAGCCTGACGTCGACCACATTGATGGCCTCTCCCCTGCGATTTCTATCGAGCAAAAGTCGACCTCACACAATCCACGTTCTACTGTGGGGACGATTACCGAAATCTACGACTATTTACGACTCCTTTTCGCCCGTGTTGGTGATCCACGCTGCCCGACTCACGATGTGACGCTAGAAGCGCAGACAGTGAGCCAAATGGTCGATAAGGCGCTTGAGCTTGAAGAAGGCACCAAGCTCATGTTGCTGGCACCCATTGTGAAGGAGCGTAAAGGCGAGCACGTTAAAACACTCGAGAATTTGGTAGCCCATGGCTTTATCCGCGCACGTATCGACGGTGAAGTGTGCGACTTATCCGATCCTCCAACACTAGAACTTCACAAGAAGCACACCATCGAAGTGGTCGTTGACCGCTTTAAAGTTCGCGATGATCTGCAGCAGCGTTTGGCTGAATCTTTTGAAACAGCGCTAGAATTAACTGGCGGCACCGCCGTCGTGAGCCATATGGATGGTGACGGTGAAGATATGGTGTTCTCTGCCAACTTCGCCTGTCCACATTGTGGCTACAGCATGCAAGAGCTAGAGCCTCGGCTGTTCTCATTCAATAACCCAGCAGGCGCTTGCCCAACCTGTGACGGTCTTGGTGTTCAGCAGTATTTTGATGAAAACCGCGTCGTGCAAAACGAAGCCGTAAGTTTGGCTGGTGGAGCGATACGAGGCTGGGATCGTCGTAATTTTTACTATTTTCAAATGCTGACCTCGCTGGCAGAACATTACAAATTCGATATTGAAACGCCATGGCAAGACTTGCCTGATGCCATTCGTGATGTCGTACTCGATGGCTCGGGTAAAACCGATATCGCATTTAAATACGTCAATGATCGCGGCGACCTCACTGTACGCAAGCACCCGTTCGAAGGTATTTTGAATAACCTCAATCGTCGCTATCGTGATACCGAATCCATGGCGGTTAGAGAAGAACTGGCGAAATACATCGCCAATAAGCCTTGTTCAAGCTGCGGTGGGTCTCGTCTTCGCGAAGAAGCACGTCATGTGTTTATTGGCGATACCAACTTGCCTGCTGTGAGCGAGATGAGTATCCATGATGCCTTGACGTTTTTTGCTGATCTTTCACTGACGGGACAACGTGCTCAGATTGCCGATAAGATCATGAAAGAGATCCACGACCGACTGCACTTTTTGGTCAATGTCGGTTTAAACTACCTCAACTTATCACGCAGTGCAGACACACTCTCCGGTGGCGAAGCGCAGCGTATTCGCTTAGCGAGCCAAATTGGCGCAGGCTTAGTGGGCGTCATGTATGTATTGGACGAACCCTCAATTGGCCTCCACCAGCGCGACAATGAACGTCTATTAAGTACCCTGAACCACCTCCGTAATCTTGGCAACACCGTGCTGGTTGTTGAGCATGATGAAGACGCCATTCGCGCCGCAGACCACATCATTGATATTGGCCCAGGTGCTGGCGTTCATGGCGGCTTTGTCGTGGCGGAAGGGACATATGACGACATTATTGCCAACGAAAATTCACTGACGGGTCAATACCTCAGTGGAAAGAAAAGGATCGAGATCCCAACTCAACGCGTCCCTTATGACAAAAAACAAGTCGTAAAGTTAAAAGGAGCATCAGGCAATAACCTGAGAAGCGTCAATCTAACACTTCCTGTTGGTCTGTTTACCTGTGTCACTGGCGTGTCTGGTTCAGGCAAATCCACACTCATCAATGACACCTTTTATAAGATTGCCCACCAGCGCTTAAACGGCGCAACGACTGGCGAACCTGCGCCATTTAAAGATATCGAAGGGATTGATCACTTCGACAAAGTCATCGACATTGACCAAAGCCCGATCGGTCGTACCCCACGCTCTAACCCCGCGACGTACACCGGTATTTTCACACCAATCCGAGAGCTGTTCGCAGGGACACAAGAATCCCGCGCGCGCGGCTATAAAGTCGGACGCTTTAGTTTCAATGTTAAAGGCGGCCGTTGTGAAGCCTGCCAAGGTGATGGTGTCATCAAAGTGGAAATGCACTTCCTACCTGATGTTTACGTTCCGTGTGACGCATGTAAGGGTAAGCGATATAACCGCGAGACTTTAGAAATCCGTTACAAAGGCAAAACCATCGACGAAGTCCTAGAGATGACGGTTGAAGATGCTCGAGAGTACTTTGACGCTGTGCCAGCAATAGCCCGAAAACTCCAGACCTTAATGGATGTGGGTCTGTCTTATATCCGCCTTGGTCAAGCAGCGACAACCTTATCCGGTGGTGAAGCTCAACGTGTTAAACTGGCAAGAGAGCTGTCTAAACGCGATACAGGTAAAACATTATATATCTTGGATGAACCTACAACGGGTCTTCACTTCCATGACATTCAGCAACTGTTGAATGTATTGCATCGACTACGTGACCATGGCAATACTATCGTTGTCATCGAACATAACTTAGATGTAATCAAAACCGCGGATTGGATTGTGGATTTAGGCCCTGAAGGTGGCAGTGGCGGTGGTATGATCATTGCTGAAGGCACACCTGAACAAGTGGCAAAATCGAAAGAGTCGCACACTGCCCGTTTCTTGAAACCTTTACTCAGTTAGAATCGACGGTGAGCCGACAATCACTCATGACAGGTGCAAGATAAGTTAACCATGCCAACAACTCGATTCCAGTTTCATTGGCCATCATTGGTGGCCAAAAAACCTTTGGTGAAGCCCGTGCTGATCGCCATGGCTGCCCTGTTTCTGTTTTGTCTTCCCTTGAATCAGATCCAGCTTGTTGTTTCTGGCATTCAGCATCCATCGATCGCACTGACATTATTATCAGCTGTCGCCATTGTTTGTTTCGGTTTATGGGAAGTTGCACGGCAAAAACGGATATCCACGACATCACTGACTCGGTGGTTGTCTCTTTGCGCATTCATTGCCTTGCTGCCTGCTTTCTATCAGCATGCCGACTTGAATGCTGCGCTGTGGCACGCATCCAGCATTGTTATTGCTCTCCTATTCTTTTGCACCCTGCAGCAATTCAGTTTTAACCATCTACAACGTCAATATTTATTGTGGCTTCCATTAATGTCTGGCTGGTTGATCGCTTTGCTCTTTTTTATGCCATCACTAGTAAGCCACTTCGGTTGGCAAGATGCAGAGCAACAAGCCAATAACCTTCAACAAGATACCGCAAGTATTGTTTTGCTCACCTCACTCGCATTGTCGGCCTATTTACTTGCTAGAACACGGGTATACAAACGCAACTTAGTCCCCGTCCATGTCATCCTGCTGGCTACACCACTTATCGTCGTGCCAACACTGATGGCACTTGGGCAACCTTGGCTTGTGACAGTCGTACTGCTTATCATCATTCTGACTCAGCCTTTTCTCTATCGCTTTAGTCGCAAACTTCACCATGGCCTTTGGAACTGCGCGTTGTTGTTGGGCTTTTTGATTGCAGGCTATGCAGGGTGGCTAAGTTCTGGCGCTTTGTTCGCACCTCGCTACTCAGCACAAGAATTCAGTGCGGTAGAACAGCTGCTAGCGGTATTAAAGAGCGCACAATTTGAGGGAGTAGGACTAGGCCAGCAAGTGAGATCACAACTGCTTTTTGGTATTAGCACTCAGAATGTACTGCCCGTTCAGCCGTTTCCACCAAGCTGGTTAGCCCGACTACTTGCCGAAGGTGGCCTTGCATTTATTGTAAGTTTTAGTCTGTTTGTTATCTTGATTGTTCGCCGTTTGATGGACGCACCATGGGGTACTCGCCTTATGCTGACCGCCATCATGTTGCCATCTCTCGTCGGCATCACCTTGACGCCTTTTATCGCGGTGAATCCGACCCTCGCCTTACTGTTGATGGTGCTGCTCTATTGGGTGGACAACCTTTCCACACGCTATGAACGCACCTCGATTCGCTCTGCTATCTCAATAAAACTGCTTGGTTCTGCCACCCTCCTTGTGGCATCAACGCTGGTGCTGAGCTCTGTCTATTTAGGAGGGCAAGCGCTTCATACTTATCAAATCAACGACAAAAAACTCCGCCAATACCAAATTCACCCTTGGTGGAATGACTTCTTTCAGGAAGAGGCAGGTAAGCGCGCATTTCTTCGCAGTGTTGAACGCAGAGATAAACAAGCCCAAGAAGCATATTTGCATCAGCAAGTTCGTCGATTAACCAAAATCCCTAGTCCGGAGGGTTACCAGTCATTGATCGAGCTCGCCATGCTGACAGGCAACAAGACAATGGCAATGCATATTCAGCAAGAGGCGAATGCGCTGTTCCCCCATCGCGTGTTTCAACCAACCTTTAGCGAGTAATCACCATTGGCGTGATAAATAGCGAGCATAAAAAAACGCCTTCTTAGGCGTTTTTTTATGCTCATCTTCGTACTTGATGAAGTTATCACAGCAAAGAACTGACTAACCCAGCACATCCTTGAGTGCTTTGGCACACAGCGCAATATTCTCTTTTCTCGCGGTATGTCCCATCAAACCAATACGCCAAGCTTTGCCTGCTAAGGCGCCAAGCCCTGCACCAATTTCTAGGTTGTACTCGTTCAATAAACGACTGCGTACACTGGCATCATCAACACCATCAGGAATTGCGACCGCATTCAGTTGTGGTAGGCGATAAGGCGCTTCAACAAGAAACGCAATGCCCAACGCTTCCAGTTCTGATTTGAGCAATTCATGCATATCGTGATGGCGTTGCCATGCATTCTCTAAACCTTCCTGTTGTAACATCAACAGTGACTCGTGAAGGGCATACAAGCTGTTTACCGGCGCTGTATGGTGATAGCTTCGCTTGCCTTCTCCACTCCAGTAACCCAGCACCAAGCTCTGGTCTAAAAACCAGCTCTGTACTTTCTGCTCGCGTTTCTGCATTTTTTCGACCGCGCGAGGTGAAAAAGTAACAGGCGACAGACCAGGCACACATGACAAACATTTCTGGCTGCCAGAATAAACCGCATCCAGTTGCCATTCGTCCACCAACAAAGGGACGCCACCCAAAGAGGTCACCGCATCAACGATGGTCAGGCAATCATGCTCTTTCGCCAAAGCTGATAATGCCTTCGCATCGCTGAGTGCACCCGTAGAAGTTTCCGCATGCACAAATGCCAATACTGAGGCTTGAGGATTATCACGTAATGCTTGTTCGACTTTGGCTGGGTCAACGGGCTTGCCCCATTCATCGTCTACCATGACTGCAGTTGCGCCGCAGCGCTCAACGTTTTCTCGCATGCGATCGCCAAACACACCGTTACGGCACACGATCACAGTATCGCCCGCTTCAATCAGATTAACAAAACACGCTTCCATCCCTGCACTGCCAGGGGCAGAGACTGCTATCGTAAAGGGGTTTTCAGTTTGGAAAGCATATTGAAGTAACGCTTTGACCTCATCCATCATCCCCACAAACAAGGGGTCAAGATGCCCAATGGTTGGCTGTGATAGGGCTTGTAATACCCGCGGCGAGACGTCTGAAGGGCCCGGCCCCATCAAAGTCCGTTGTGGCGGAATAAATCTGGATATTGTCATTGTTAGTTCTCCATAAGCTTCCATTCGTAGCCTTACCCTATCACTGGATGCGTGTTTGCCAAACCCCTAAGCATGCATTATCTCTACCTCGATCATGGTCCAGTTACTCGACAAGATCGAAAAGAGCGGCAAAAGCTCGCAATCTATAATTGACAAAGTCATTACAAAACATTATCAATAGAGAGCAAATTTTATACGTTGAAATCTTCATCGTATAAACGCAGAAGAGGCGCGTCTATCAGGCAGTCTGTTTGCGGAGCCCCAACTCCTATGCAAACCGATCAGGGGATAAGACGCCGAGATAACACCTAACCTTGGGGGTTAGGGTTGTCGGTCTAGAAGGTTGAATCCTTCGGATTGTCATCTCTGATGAGATGGAGCGCTTCTGGAGAAGTCACTTTTCTTCCCTACACGCCCTCCTGCTGTTTTTTTGCATTTCAACTATTTTAAATTTCGTTATTTTTGGATAACTCCATTCGCGATTGTGGGAGAGAAAAGGAAGTGAACGCATTAAATGTCGCAAAGTTTGGCGGCACGAGTGTCGCCGATTACGCTGCTATGTCTAACAGCGCATCGGTGATCAAAAGGAATTCTGACACTCGATTGGTTGTTATTAGCGCCTGTTCAGGCGTTACTAATCTACTGGTTGAATTGGCAAATGGTGTTGCCGATGCGAAGCGTCAGCAAGAAGTGTTAGCAAAGCTTGCTGATATTCATTTCAACATTTTGGAGCAATTGCCTGAAAGCACCGAGGTCGCTCACGCCGTCAATGAAGTGCTTGATGAAGTGGCGACTTTTGCAACGGCTGCAGCAAATGCTCCTTCAGATAGCCTCACCGACAGCCTTGTTGCTTGTGGCGAATTGATGTCGACCCATATTTTTGCGCACTTACTTAATGCACAAGGCCTCGAGGCCGAACGTGTCGATGTCCGACAAATTCTGAAAACAGACAATGTCTTTGGTAAAGCGACGCCAGATTTAATTGAGACCGCTTTTCACGCACAAGGTATTCTTCGCCCGCTATGCGAAACAAAAGTCGTCGTCACTCAAGGTTTCATCGGTGCTGACAACGATGGCAACACTACGACCCTAGGACGTGGTGGTTCTGATTACAGTGCCGCCTTGCTCGCTGAAGCCGTGCAAGCTACATCCTTGGAGATCTGGACGGACGTACCGGGGATCTACAGTACGGATCCTCGCATTGCGCCCGCAGCAAAACCTATTGCTGAAATTAGCTTTAGCGAAGCGTCCGAAATGGCAAATTTTGGTGCCAAGATTTTGCACCCATCAACCCTAGTACCGGCGATGCGACACGATATCCCTGTTTTTGTCGGTTCGTCAAAAGCTCCAGACCAGGGCGGTACGTGGATTCGACATACCGCGGAACACTCTCCGCTATTTCGCGCGTTAGCCTTGCGTTGCAACCAAACCATGGTGACATTGACCAGCCTGAACATGTTCCACGCTTATGGCTTTTTAGCCGAAGTGTTCAATATTCTGGCTAAGCATAAAGTCTCTGTCGATCTCATTACGACATCGGAAGTCAGTGTTTCCTTAACCTTGGATCAAACCAATACAAAAGGGGGCGCGCCAACGCTACCTGAGGGGGCAGAGAAAGAACTCGCTAAACTGTGCAAAGTCACCGTGGAACAAGATATGTGCCTCGTCGCGCTGATCGGCAATCATATGGGTGAGTCTCGCGGTGCGGCAGCGAAGATCTTTGGATCGCTGGAGGACTATAACCTTCGCATGATTTGTTATGGTGCCAGTAGTCACAACCTGTGCTTTTTAACCAGCACCAGTGATTCGAAAGACGTGGTGAAAGCCCTTCATAAAGAGTTGTTTGAGAACTAAACCTTATCGCCTCTTTCATGTGGTAGACGATAAAGACAATAGTAGACACAGAAAAGGCGCTCAATGAGCGCCTTTTGTATCGTTCATAATAAGTTAGGTTACGAACACTAGCCCAGATTCGGCCCTAGCCATTTATCGGCTTCGATCAAATCCCATCCTTTACGATCGGCGTAGCTGTCTCGCTGATCCTCTTGGATCTGTGCAACCGCAAAGTAGCGCGATTCAGGGTGCGAGAAATACCAACCCGATACCGCAGCACCTGGCCACATTGCATAGCTTTCAGTAAGGATCATGCCAGTGTTTGCTTCTGCATCCAACAAGCTCCAAATCTTGCCTTTCTCTGTATGCTCAGGGCATGCAGGATAACCCGGTGCAGGACGAATACCTTGATACTTTTCACGGATCAGATCTTCGTTTGCCAATGCTTCATCAGGTGCATAGCCCCAAATTTCTTTACGCACGGCTTCATGCATGTACTCAGCAAATGCTTCCGCCAAACGGTCAGCAACCGCTTGAACCATAATGGCGTTGTAATCGTCGCCTTTCGCTTTGAACTGCTCTGCGATGTCGTATTCGCCAATACCACCTGTTACGGCAAATGCGCCAATCCAGTCAGCCTTACCACTCTCTTTCGGCGCAATGTAATCCGACAAGCAGTAGTTAGGACCTTTTGGCTTTTTCGTTTGCTGACGCAAGCCATTCAACACGGTGAAAACCTCAGTACGATATTCATCGGTGTAAACCTCAACATCGTCATCCACGCTATTGGCTGGGAACAAGCCACACACGCCATTGGCTTTGATCATGCCTGTGCGTTCTATGTCATCCAATATTGCATTGGCATCATCAAACAGACGCTGCGCTTCTTCACCCACCACTTCATGGCGCAAAATTGTTGGGTACTTTCCGCTAAGCGACCAGGTCATGAAAAATGGTGTCCAGTCGATATATTTGCGAATTTTCGAGACTGGGAAATCAGTAAACACATGCACTCCGGGCTTATTAGGCACGGGTGGCATGTAAGCATCCCAATCAATCGGCACTTTATTTGCACGTGCTTCTTCAAGAGTGACAGGTGGCGTACGCGGCTTCTTACGCGCATGTTGTTCACGTACGGTCACATACTCAGCCTTTGTACGCTCGACAAATGCAGGACGATGTTCGTCTGACAACAGCGCCGAACAAACACCCACTGCGCGGGATGCATTAGACACATACACCACAGGCGCGTGGTAGTTTTCTTCAATCTTAACTGCCGTGTGCGCTTTTGAGGTGGTGGCTCCACCAATCAGCAGTGGTAAATCAAAACCACGGCGTTCCATCTCTTTGGCAACGTGCACCATTTCGTCAAGCGATGGAGTGATCAGGCCACTCAAGCCAATAATGTCGACATTCTCTTCTTTGGCAACCTGCAAGATTTTGTCACAAGACACCATGACGCCAAGATCAATGATTTCGTAGTTATTACACTGCAACACCACGCCCACGATATTCTTACCAATGTCATGCACATCGCCTTTCACTGTGGCTAAGAGAATCTTACCGTTAGTTTGCCCTGCTTGTTTTTCAGCATTGATATAAGGTTCGAGGTAGGCAACCGCCTGTTTCATCACGCGTGCGGATTTCACCACCTGCGGCAAGAACATCTTACCTTCACCGAATAAATCACCCACCACGTTCATGCCTGCCATCAATGGGCCTTCAATCACTTCAAGGGGCTTACTTGCTTTCGCGCGGGCTTCTTCCGTATCTTCAACGATAAATTCGGTGATCCCTTTCACCAAGGCATGCGATAAACGCTTCTCAACGTCCCAACCGCGCCACTCTTGCGCCGTGCGATCCTCTTTAACCTCACCCGTCCCGCGGTATTTGTCTGCAATATCAAGAAGACGCTCTGTACCATCATCGCGTCGATTCAATACAACGTCTTCCACTGCCTCACGAAGTTCATCAGGAAGATCGTCATAAATCGCAAGCTGACCTGCGTTGACGATCCCCATGTCCATGCCGTTTTTAAAACAGTAATAAAGGAAAACAGCGTGAATCGCTTCACGAACAGGGTTGTTACCACGAAATGAGAATGACACATTCGACACGCCGCCCGAAACCATCGCATGTGGTAGGGTGCGTTTGATATCACCGACCGCCTCAATAAAGTCGACCGCGTAGTTGTTGTGCTCTTCAATGCCCGTCGCCACTGCAAAAATGTTCGGGTCGAAGATGATGTCTTCTGGTGGGAAGCCCACCTCATTGACTAAGATGTTATAGGCTTCGGTACAGATTTCGGTTTTACGCTCACGGGTATCCGCCTGACCCACTTCATCAAACGCCATCACGATAACCGCTGCGCCATAGCGACGAATTAACTTGGCTTGCTCAATGAATTTCTCGACTCCTTCTTTCATCGAAATCGAGTTAACGATGGGCTTGCCCTGCACACATTTCAACCCAGCTTCTAAGATTTCCCATTTTGATGAATCGACCATGATGGGAACTTTCGAGATCTCAGGCTCTGTCGCACACAAGTTGAGGAAACGCACCATGGCTGCTTCCGCATCCAACATGCCTTCATCCATGTTGATATCGATGATCTGTGCACCCGCCTCGACCTGCTGACGCGCGACTTCTAATGCTTCATCATAAAGCTCTTCTTTAATGAGGCGCTTGAAGCGGGCCGAACCCGTCACGTTAGTACGTTCACCCACATTAATGAATAAGGTGTCGGGCGCAATCGTCAATGGCTCAAGGCCAGACAAGCGACAGTACTTTGGCAAATCCGGAAGCGTTCTCGGTTTCACATTACGAGTAGCTTCCGCCATTTTTCGAATGTGTTCAGGTGTCGTACCACAACAGCCCCCCACCAGGTTTAAGAAACCACTTTGTGCCCACTCCGCGATGTGTTCAGCCATGTCTTCAGGGCTGAGGTCGTATTCACCGAATGCATTTGGTAAACCCGCATTGGGGTGAGCAGACACAGAACACTCAGAAATACGTGACAGTTCTTCAACGTATTGACGCAATTCATCAGGACCCAACGCACAGTTAAGGCCAAAGGAAATAGGTTTAACGTGTCGTAGGGAGTTATAAAAAGCTTCGGTCGTTTGACCAGACAGGGTACGACCGGATGCATCGGTGATCGTGCCTGAAATCATAACAGGCAGTTCAATACCGTCTTCGTCAAATACCGTCTCGACAGCAAAGGTACACGCTTTGGCGTTCAAGGTATCAAAAATAGTTTCGACCAAGATGATGTCTGCACCGCCAGCAATCAACGCACGCGTGGATTCAGAGTAGGCTTCAACCAATTGATCAAATGTAACGTTTCGATAGCCCGGATCATTCACATCAGGGGAAATAGAGCAGGTGCGGTTCGTTGGACCAAGTACGCCAGCAACAAAACGCGGTTTATCGGGATTTTTTGCCGTCCATTCATCAGCAACTTCGCGGGCAAGCTTTGCCGCTTCTAGATTGATTTCCGAACTAAGCGATTCCATGTCGTAGTCGGCCATGGCAATCGTGGTGGCATTAAAGGTGTTGGTCTCAAGAATGTCTGCACCCGCTTCCAGGTACTCAGCATGAATTTGTTTAATGAGCGCTGGCTGCGTCAGGACTAAAAGGTCATTGTTACCCTTTAGATCAGAATGCCAATCAGAAAAACGCTCACCACGGTAATCAGACTCATCCAGTTTGTAGTCCTGGATCATGGTGCCCATACCGCCATCAATAATGAGAATGCGCTCAGCCAACAGTTTTTTTAGTATGTCCTTACTACTCACAGCCACAAATTCCTTCTTAAATTGCTCGCTAATTGCATAGTAACATAGCTTAATTGGAAATCTAGACGTCTATTCGCTTCTCACTCTCAGCCGATCCCTGAAAACACTCGGATTTGTTGTAGTTTTCTTGCTCGCATAGATCTATATTTCGTTACAAATTTTTGGGTTCTCCTTTTTTCGCTAACATGAGGTCACCTATGACCGTCTATACAACACTGTGCTTTCTCGCAGCCGCTGCCATGGCTATTGCATTTATCAATAGCAAAATTGGTCAAATGCAAACAACCATTGCAATCACTGCTGGCGCACTGATTCTCTCTCTCGGTATCGTGATTTCAGGCCAGAACAACTGGTTTGATTTAAAAGACTTGGCCGCAGAGACTCTCAACGAAGTGCACTTTGATGACTTTTTGCTAAAAGGTGTGCTTGGATTTCTTCTGTTCGCAGGTGGTCTCGGAGTCAAACTCCCAAACTTAAAAGATCAGAAATGGGAAATCACGGTTCTTGCCCTAGGGGCAACCTTGGTCTCCACCTTCTTTATCGGCGGTGCTGCCTGGTTGTTCTTCCAGCTCATCGGGATTCAGTTTGATTTTATCTACTGCCTTCTTTTTGGCTCCTTGATTTCACCAACAGACCCCATCGCTGTTCTTGCCATCGTTAAAAAACTAGACGCGCCAAAACGTATATCGACTCAGATTGAAGGTGAATCATTATTCAATGACGGATTTGGTTTGGTCATCTTCATCACCTTATTTACGATCGCCTTCGGTACAGAAACACCAACGGCATTGGGTGTTGTTGAACTCTTCTTGCATGAAGCGATTGGCGGCATTGTTTACGGATTCTTACTTGGGCTCTTGTTCCATTATCTTATTTCAAACACCGACGACCATTCTATGGAGTTACTGCTAACCCTCGGTATTCCAACTGCTGGTTATGTATTCGCAGGCTTGATTGGCGTATCTGGTCCATTGGCCATGGTGGTTGCCGGTATCATGATTGGAAACTGGACACGCTATATTGGTTTCTCCAAGGAAAGCGAAGACCACCTCGATCATTTCTGGGAGCTGGTTGATGAGTTCCTAAATGGGGTGTTGTTCTTATTAATTGGCCTGAGTATGTTGACCTTTAGCTTCCACAAAGAAGATTGGATCATCATGGCTTTCGCTGTGCCTTTGGTGCTTCTCGCGCGTTATTTGAGTGTTCGCCTTTGCTATGTTGGTTTTAACCGCTATCGCGATTACAACCCGTTCGCCGTGCGAATTCTTACTTGGGGGGGGCTGCGTGGTGGCTTGGCCATTGCGATGGCAATGGCGGTACCCGCAGGCTATATGGTCTTGCCGGAGAAAGATATCGATGTACGAGAGATCATTCTTGTCATGACTTACGCCGTGGTCGTGTTCTCAATTCTCGTGCAGGGCTCGACGATAACGAAAATGATTGAGAAAGCGAAAGTGGCCGAAAGGGACATGGCAATTAAGCCGCGCGTGCCAACACAAAATGAACATGCCGTAGAGAAGAAGGTGGAATAACCGTTCTCTTCAAGCTCCAAAATAGACACGAAAAAGCCTGCTTTAAGCAGGCTTTTTTTGGATCGTTGGATTGGTAATTTACGCGTCTTCGTCTTTGGTGAATGCGTCTTCTGAGAAGTGATCCAGGTCGAATGGTGTTTGCTGGTAAACACAGTAGTTCAACCAATTGGAAAACAACATGTAGCCATGGCTGCGCCAGCTCACATACGGGTCTTTTGATGGATCGTCATCAGGGTAATAATTCACAGGAATAGGTGGCTCCATTCCTTCCCCCACGTCTCGTACATATTCATTATGTAAGGTCAGTGGATCGTACTCTGGATGACCCGTGACAAACACGTTACGCTTATCCTTTGTCGCCGCCAAATACGTTCCTGCCGTTGACGATGTCGCCAAAATATCAAGATCCGTGTGTTCAGCAAGAAAGTCTGGAGAGAAATCTGCATAACGAGAGTGTGGCGCTAAGAATGCATCATCAAAGCCACGAAGGATCGGGTTATGGCTGTGTTCTTTATTGGTATTGTGCCAATACACACCAGACAGTTTTTCTTTTCGGGTTTTCTTTGGCAAGTCGTACAGTAACTTCAATCCCGCTTGAGCTGCCCAGCAGACATACAAGGTCGACGTCACATGGTCTTTAGCCCACGTCATAATATCTTGTAGGTGATCCCAATAAATAACATCTTCAAATTGAACAAGACCTAGCGGTGCACCTGTTACGATTAACCCATCGAAGTTACGCTCTCTGATCATCTGAAATTGACGATAGAAGGTATCAAGGTGCTCCGTTGGTGTGTTTTTGCTTGGCCTGTCATCTATCCGTAGAAGCTCTACATCAATTTGAAGTGGACTGTTTGATAACAAACGCATGAACTGCGTTTCAGTCTCAATCTTCTTTGGCATGAGATTGAGTAGCAAAACTTTAAGAGGACGAATGCTTTGGTTTGCAGCGCGAGTTTCAGGCATCACGAAGATGTTTTCCTGACGCAATGTACTGGCCGCGGGCAGTTGATCAGGAATTTTAATGGGCATCTTAAAGCACTCCCTTCTTAAGATGTATAGACGTCTAGAATTCCATTAACCCTATATCATCCGAAACATCTCTTCAAGACTATTTATGAGAATTGAATTTGGCGTGCATATACGAAAAAACCCGCAGCGTTTCCGCTACGGGTTTGAAGAGGTATCTGGCAGTGACCTACTCTCACATGGGGAGACCCCACACTACCATCGGCGCAGCAACGTTTCACTTCTGAGTTCGGCATGGGATCAGGTGGTACCATTACGCTATGGCTGCCAGAAAAATTTTTAAAGCTGGTGCTGATACCCAGATTCGAACTGGGGACCTCACCCTTACCAAGGGTGCACTCTACCAACTGAGCTATATCAGCGAATTTTTCTTCAACAAAGTCTTACTGAATACTGCTTTGTTATATAACCCGTCTATTGAAAATAGACAGATTCGAATTTGAAGCCTGGCGATGTCCTACTCTCACATGGGGAGACCCCACACTACCATCGGCGCTGTTACGTTTCACTACTGAGTTCGGCATGGAGTCAGGTGGGTCCATAACGCTATGGTCGCCAAGCAAATTTTGTTGTGTTTCCCGCCTAAGCGAAAAACGAAAATCTGGGAAAATGTCTGACTAGCTTCTCTTACACATTCAATGTTCTTACTTTGAGTCCGCTAAAACCCCTTGGGTGTTGTATGGTTAAGCC